>CAJFSX010000074.1 GCA_904419775.1 Candidatus Pararuminococcus gallinarum
CACCGGTTCTCCCATATCCAGCACGAAAATCTCGCCACCGTCTGCCATCGCGCCGGCCTCCAGAACCAATTGCACTGCCTCCGGAATGGTCATAAAGTATCGCCGCATCTCCGGATGCGTAACCGTGACAGGTCCGCCCTCTTCAATCTGCTTTTGAAAGAAAGGAACCACACTGCCGTTGGAGCCCAACACGTTGCCAAAACGAACCGCAGCAAAATCTGTATCTGAGACCTTGTCCATCATCTGGATTACCATTTCAGCAATCCTTTTCGAGGCCCCCATAATATTGGTGGGATTAACGGCCTTGTCCGTGGAAATGAGAATGAATTTTTCCGCTTGATGATTAATAGCCACCTGGGCTACATTGATCGTCCCAAACACATTATTCTTAACGGCTTCCTTTGGATTGAGTTCCATCATAGGCACATGCTTATGAGCCGCCGCATGAAACACCAACTGAGGTTCGAACTCCTTGAATATTTCGTCCATTCTTTTTCGGTCTCTCACCGATCCCAGACGGATAGAGTACCGGGTTTGATCGTAAATTTCTTTGAGTTCATTATCAAAAGCAAAAAGGCCGTTTTCATTGATATCAAAAACAATCAGCTTCTTTGCCCCAAAACGAAGCACCTGTCGGCAAATTTCTGATCCAATAGAGCCACAGCCGCCAGTAACTAATACCACCTTATCTTGGACAAAATCCTTAACCGCTTTCATATTTAGATGTACACTGTCCCGACGCAGCAATTCTTCCAGGTTAATGGTATTAAGCCGTGCGTTCTCCACCCGTTCTTCCAAGTTGTCGATGGTTCCAAAGCGGCGGATAGTGCATTTTTTTGACTTGCAGACCCGAATGAGCTGTTTGAGGAAATCTTTATCCGCATTGGCAATAGCTACAATAACTTCGTCAATATGCAGATCATCTAGGATTTCGGGTAGTTCATCAAAACCGCCATAAACCTTGACGCCCGCCACCTTACATCCATGAAGTTCCTTCTTGTCGTCCAGGTAAGCCACAACCTGCATCCCGTCTTCTGGGTGGTCATAAAGCTTTTTGTGCAGATAGGCCCCTAACTCCCCTGCACCATAAACCAGGATACGGCGCATGTGCTTCTTTTTTCGTATTCCCTGTAGCTTATTCTTGATGAAAATAACGAAAACCACAGAAAACCGGCCGAGCAGCATACTCAGCAACATGACGCCGGAAATTAGAATCATTACCTCAAAGGGAATTCCCTGACGTAAAATTCGGTCTGTAGCAATGGCAATGACGCCGAATAAAAGAACCGATATCACCTGTCGGATTACTTCTGACAGCCCCGCATGGCGCCACACTGAGTTATAGCATCGAAAGATAATATTGAGTCCAATAATCACCAGGGCGCAAAAAAGAATATAGCTCCCTTGGTTATTGAGATAATACTGAGGAATTTCTCGGAAAAAACCAAACTTTAGTTTAAAGCTAATTTGTACGGAAAACCAAGTACATAAAAAATCCCATAGTACCAAAGAAGATATATAAAAAATCCTATTTGCCTTTTTCATTCCAACCTCCGCAGCAAAATCCTTATTTCCACTGCAAAAATATTTTTCCCTCTTTCAATAAACAAGGCAATATCTGTTCGGAAACATACTGGATTCCAACAAACATCGCCACTTCGTGAGAGTGTATTTGAGCTTTGCTCAACTTGCAAATTATACCATCATTATACGTTTGCCTTGCTTTCCTGTCAATTATTTATAGCATCTTTACAAAAAAAACTTGTATTTTATCGTGAATGGTGACAAATCACATTCTCACTATTTAGAAATATTGACGCAATTGACAAAAGATTGCAAACCTTTTGACTTCCAAAGAAATGGTTACTTCATTTCTCCTATATGGCTACTAAACAGCTAAAATCTTGGCTTTTCGATTTTATAATTGATATTTATCAGTGTAATTCTTTTTCTCGCTTATTGCCGATATAAGCTCCTTCCTTACAACAACCAACCATTTTATACCCAATTGATTCGTAATATTCATTCAAAAATTTATTATCTACTGCACAATCAAGACGCAAGAATTGTATTCCTTTACTGATTGCCATTTTTTCCACTTCTGAAAGAATAATCTTACCTGCACCTTTTACTGATAACTCAGTAACAAGATTGTGCACATAGTACGCTGTCGAATCTGCCATTTGGGGCCAACATTCATCGCTTTGTATCAGAACCACGGCGCCAATAACAACATCCTCTTTACTTAGGACATAGAGTTCTCCCAACCTTTGGCGGTCTGCATAATAGCTGATTGGATATACTTCTAAATAATTTGTCATATTCCACTGCTGAATACCAGATTTATCCATCCATTGAATTCTTTTTTTATATAGAGAAAAAATAGTATCAATTTCATTATTTTTTGCCAATCGAAAATCATATCCCATGTTTATATAACTCCTCAAATTAGAATTTTACCGGATTTCCTATGAAAATATGTGTACTATTTCTGAATTTTTTATTCAATTGGATCGATTTTCCTAAAAAAATACGGTCTGCCAAAATACAGACCGCATTTACAAATTATGTAATCCTTTTATGAAAATGAAGAACCATTTTTATCGCATGACAGGGGTAATAATTCCGGAATCCGCCATGGAGGTGAAGTCATCCTCTGCCACAATAATATGATCCATGAGCTGGATCCCCACTAGACGTAAAGCTTGGTCCAAATCTCTAGTAGTAGCAACATCAGCTCCCGAAGGAATTGCCACACCATTGGGATGGTTATGGGAGATAATAACTGCAGAAGCGTTGGTTCTGATTGCGATTTCAATAATTCGACGGGCAGATACTTGGGTCGCATTGACGCTTCCCTCAATCACCTGGGTAGTATGAATTACCTTTCCCTTATTATCCAAACAAACCAAATAGACAACCTCATTGGTACGTCCTACAAATTTGGGAAGAAGAAATTCTCCAGCCTTTTGGGTGCTATCAATAATAAACCCGTTTTGGTACTTGTCATCCAAATAGTATCTGCATAATTGAGGGATCATCTTTAAAAATACAGCTGTGTTCTTACCCATCCCTTTGACAGAACAAAGATCCTCTATAGCCGCATCCAATACTCCCGACAGGCTGCCAAATGTATCAATGAGGCGGTGAGCTAAAGGGTTCATATCTCCTCTTGGCTGCGCATAAAACAAAAGCAGTTCCAGCACGTTATGTGGCTCGAAAGAGTCAAGGCCATCCTTGAGAAAGCGACCCCGCAACCTCTCTCTATGATTTGTATGAAGCTGCTCTTCCATAGATTTCTCCCCCAAAGTGCAGATGAAGCACAATTTATTTTTTTACAGGGAGTTTTCTGCTACCCGGTTTTACTAGTTCAACTTTTCCCTCTTTACAAAGCGGGCAATCCTGTGGCTCCCAAGCCTGTACGTCCACTGCAATTACCGATTTAAAAGGAACGCCAAAGTCCATTTTTCCATTGGTACGGTCTACAATAGAACCAACACCGACAATTTCACCACCGGCCTCTCTGACGATCTCCATCACCTCTTTGACAGAACCGCCCGTTGTCACCACATCTTCTACCAGCAGGACCTTCATTCCAGGTTTTACAACAAATCCCCGGCGCAGCGTCATCTTGCCATCCTCACGCTCTGCGAAAAAGTTTTCACAACCCAGATGACGGCTGACCTCATAGGCCATCTGTACAGCGCCCATTGCCGGTCCAATAACAACTTCTACTCCCGCATCCTGGAACTGCTCAGCCAAAGCGCGGCAAAGCTCTTCAGAATATTTTGTATTGCGGAAAATCTTAGCGCACTGCAGATAGCGATTGCTGTGTTTTCCACTGGTCAGCAGGAAATGGCCCTCGAGCAATACTCCTGCCTCTTTTAAAATTTCCAATACCCTTTCCCGTGTAATCATCTGTAACATTCAACCCCTCTTCAGATATTGTCCTTATTATAAACCACTCGCCTTCTTTTGAAAAGTCAAAATAAAAAGAATTTCCCAAGTAAAAAAACAGGAATAGAAAAAATATGCTATAATAAACAAAAATATTTCCTGGAGGATGTCCATGCGTGCGTTTACTATAGGAAAGAATGACGAGGGTACCCGAGTCGATCGCTTTGTTACCAAAATCGTTCCTCGCCTTCCTCTCTCGCTTCTCTATAAATCCATCCGGCTTAAAAGGATCAAACTTAATAAAAAACGCTGTGAAATTTCCACTCGTCTAAAAGAGGGGGACCTCTTAGAGCTCTATATTTCTGATGAATTTTTCAGCGAAGCTGCCACCAAATGCCCTTTTCTGTCCGCGCCAAAGGAAATCGATATTCTCTATGAAGATGACAATATTCTTTTAGTGGACAAAAAGCCCGGCCTACTGGTTCACGAAGATGATGCGGAGCAGGTCGATACCCTCATTAACAGAATTCAGCACTATTTATATGAGCAGGGTGAGTATAATCCGGGCGAGGAAAACGTATTTGCTCCGGCGCTGTGTAACCGCATTGACCGCAACACCGGGGGCATTGTCATAGCCGCCAAAAATGCAGCGTCTCTACGGGTTCTCAACCAAAAAATCAAGGACCGGGAGCTGCATAAAAAATATCTCTGCATTGTCCATGGACGTATGGAACGCAAATCTGATACCCTAAAAGCTTATATGATTAAGGATGAAAGTAAAAACCAAGTGAGAGTCTTCGATACCCCTGGTGCCGGCCGTCGAACCATGATCACAAAATATAAGGTACTTTCCGAAAAAGGACGTTTCTCCCTTTTGGAAGTCGATCTCATTACTGGACGTACCCATCAGATCCGCGCTCATATGGCTCATATCGGCCATCCTCTTTTAGGCGACAGCAAATATGGAAGGAATAAAGACAATCAGCATACCGGCTTTCGTTATCAAGCGCTTTATTCCTATCAACTGACGTTCGATTTTTCTACCGATGCTGAACATCTGACATATCTCAACGGAAAAACCTTCACTGTAAAGGATGTCTGGTTTCAGAAAAAATTTGAAGATGGAGAAATTCTGTGATCATCTCTCATCTAAAAATTATCAGCTTGGTCTACAACAAAAAAAGCAGGACACTATGTGTCCTGCTTTTTATTACCCTTAAAATAGGGACATATCCCCTAATAGGTCACCGATATAATTTTGCGTCTTGACAACAGCCGCGCATAAGGTAGCCCCTACTGCTATCACAGCCGCTAAAAGTCCCACAACCATTTTTGTTTTATGTTGCTCCTGCATGCTGGCACCATCTCCACGTCTTAATTGTAAACAATTATAGCATGAATAAAATACTTTTTCAAGAGCGAACACATGCAGAAGTATCATCTGTAAAGCGTTATAACATTACATATGATGCTTGTCATTAAGTATTATGATCTACTACCTTCATGACTTTCAGATTAGAAATTTTCTTTCTTCTCTCCTCCAGAACATCCATCACATCGGAAAGGGGCAGAGCACTTTCCACCATCAATACGATCAGGTGGTATAGCAAATCGCAGATTTCATTTTTGAGCTCATCATTGTCGCAGTTTTTTGCGGCAATAATGGTTTCCGCGCATTCTTCCCCACATTTTTTCAGGATTTTATCCTTCCCCTTTTCAAAAAGATAACAGGTGTAGGATCCTTCACTGGGGTTCTTTTTACGGTCGCATACCACTTCATATAATCCCTGTAGGGTCTCGTTCATCTGATTTTCCTCCTTTATTTCAGTTTTTTGAAAAAGCAGCTGTGGGCGCCTGTATGACAAGCATTACCCGTTTGTTCTACCACAAAAAGAAAGGTATCGTCATCACAATCCGCATAGATTTCCACAATCTTTTGCAGATGCCCGGAAGTTGCTCCCTTATTCCATAATTCCTGACGGGAACGGCTATAAAACCAAGTATAGCCTGTTTCAAAAGTCTTCTGAAGGCTTTCTCTATTGACATAGGCCAACATCAGTACCTCTCCCGTTCCTGCTTCCTGCACTATAGCAGGGATAAGCTCTGATTTCTTAAAATACTGATCGTAATCCATATTCTATCGCTCCCTTGTTTTTCTCACTGGAATACCACAGGCACGTAGATGGTCCTTGACCTGGCCAACTGTCAATTCCCTGTAATGGAACAAGGAAGCGGCCAGAGCCGCATCCGCCCCAGATTGGAGGAAAACCTCTGAAAAATGCTCCAATCTCCCGCAGCCCCCCGAGGCAATCACAGGTATAGAAACCACATTGCATACCGCATTGGTCAGTTCCAAATCAAAGCCATTCTTGGTACCGTCAGCATCCATTGAGGTAAGAAGTATTTCTCCGGCCCCCATCTCATAGACCTTTCGGGCCCACGCAATAGCATCAAGCCCTGTATCAATCCGGCCTCCGTTGACCACAACGTGAAAGCCGCCTTTTCCATCCCGCCGGGCATCGATGGCCACCACTACACACTGGCTGCCAAATTTATCCGCAGCCTGAGCCACCAGATCCGGGTTACGGACCGCCGAGGAGTTGACGGATATCTTATCCGCACCGGCCCGCAGAATGGTTCTAAAGTCCTCGATAGTGGAAATACCTCCTCCCACCGTCAAAGGGACAAACACATTTTTCGCCGTCTTTCTCACAACATCCGCCATCGTTTTTCGCCCCTCATGGGTAGCGGTAATATCGAGAAAGGTAATTTCATCCGCGCCCTGGCGGTCATACATAATTGCACATTCAACCGGGTCTCCTACATCTTTGATTCCCACAAAATTGACGCCTTTGACCACACGCCCATCCCGGACATCCAGGCAGGGAATAATCCGTTTAGCTAGCAATTTTGATCACCCGCCGTTTCTATGGCTTGGCGCAAGGACAATGTTCCCTGATACAGAGACTTGCCACAGATTGCGCCGTAGAGTCCCAATTCCATCAAATTTTTGATATCCACAATCTCTTTGATACCGCCACTGGCAATGATGTCACAGGACACTGCATTTTGCAGTGCGCCGAGCTGATCCAAGTTAGGCCCCGAAAGGGTGCCATCTCTGGATATGTCTGTAAAGATAATCACCTTTACTCCTGATTGCTCCATGGATTTTGCCAGATCTAGATAGCTCACCTCACTGGTAGAAAGCCATCCCTCCGTGGCAACTTTACCATCTTTTGCATCAATACCTACAGCAATGCGATCTCCGCCATACTGCTGAATTGCCTCCTTGACAAGGTCCGGCCTTTTCAGAGCAATCGACCCTAGAATGACCCGATCGATACCATGCTCCAGATAGTAGGCAATGGTTTTCATATCTCGAATACCGCCGCCTAATTCCATATGCAGCCCGGTCGCATTTTTCACAGATGTGAAAATCTCTGTATTCTTGGGTTTTGCCAGCTTTGCGCCATCCAAGTCCACCATATGAATCCAATGGCTTCCCTGGTCAACAAAGCCCTTTGCCGTTGTGACCGGATCTTCTGCCACTTTATGTGCAGTAGAAAAATCTCCTTTGACCAGGCGAACACACTGTCCATCTTTAATATCGATGGCCGGTAATATGATCATATTCTCTGCCCTTTCTTTCATTTTGTAAGCCGCGCAAAGTTTTTGAGCATCATCAGCCCGGTTTCTCCACTTTTCTCAGGATGAAATTGGGCTCCAAACACATATCCTCTCTGCACCAATGCTGTTACCTTCTGATCGTAATCACAATAAGCGGCGATGTTTTCATCCCCGGTATAAGCCATAAAGGAATGGACAAAGTAGACATATTCCCCTTCTTCGATGCCTTTCAACAGCTCACAAGGGTTTTGATACCGCAGTTCATTCCAACCCATATGGGGAATTTTTAGCTTCTGGGTCTGTAACCTGTCCACATATCCGTCAATCAGCCCCAGCCCCGGTGCCATCTCAAATTCCCTACCTTCATCAAAAAGCATCTGCATGCCTAGGCAAATTCCTAAAAAGGGCTTTTCTCCTGCAGCCTCCAGGACAGCCGGCTTCAATCCCTGATTTGTAAGCATTCTCATCGCGTCAGGAAAAGCACCCACTCCAGGTAAAATGACGCCGTCGGCCTTTGCAATTTGGTCGCCATCATCGGTAATCTGGCTCTCTATACCTAGATAGTCCAAAGCATTCTTGACGCTGAAAAGATTACCCGCTCCATAGTCAATAATGGCAATCATCAGGTCCCCTCCCTTTTATAGCACGCCTTTGGTCGAAACAGGCGCATCCGTATCCAGCTTTTTTACTGCCATGGCCATCGCATAGGCAAAAGCTTTAAACATGGCTTCGATCCGATGATGGTCATTGGTACCATATAAGGACTTCAGGTGCAGTGTCATCCCCGCGTTAAAGGCCACCGCCCGGAAAAACTCCTCAGTCATATCAGTTTCATAATTGCCGATCATTTCATTTTTGTGGACATTGTCATATACCAAAAAAGGACGGCCGCTAATATCTACAGCGGCAAAACTGAGGGCTTCATCCATGGGAATATAAAAACTTCCAAAACGGGCAATTCCCGCCTTATCTCCCAATGCCTCCCCAATTGCCTTGCCTAGAACAATGCCGGTATCCTCAACCGTGTGATGGCAATCTATCTCCAAATCTGATTTCTCCACCACGACTTCCAGGTCAAATCGTCCATGAACGGCAAAAGAATTCAACATATGGTCAAGAAATCCGACCCCCGTTGCAATTTTTGCTTTTCCTGAACCATCTAGATCAATGGTGACACAAATCTCGGTTTCCCTAGTACGCCTCTCCTGTTTTCCAATGCGCATGTTTACCCCTCCTCACTGAGAATTTGATCCAAACAAGTTATCAGCCGCTGATTTTCTTCCCTATTTCCTGCCGTCAAGCGAAGGTAGGCTCCCATATGCCGTACCGCAATGGACATGGATAAAAGACGTTCAAATACCTTTTGGCTGTCTTTGAATTTTACAAATACAAAATTGGTACAACTGTGATAGATTTCCTGGATCTGCTGCCTTTGGGTGGATAGTTTTCGAACTGCGTTCTCCAACTCATCTTTCGCAGCAATAATGGCTTTGGTTCTTTCGTGAATTTTTTCTGGATAGGAAAATATAATTGTTCCCATTTCCTGGGAAATAGTATTGACATTATAGGGAGATTTCACAGCCCGGAGCGCTCTTGTAATGGTGGGGTTGGCCACAGCAAATCCCAGGCGCAGAGCGGCCATTCCTATAGTCTTAGAACAGGTGCGCAGGACAATCACATTATCATATTTGTGAACTTCCTGTAAAATGGATTGATTCCAAAAGTCCATATAGGCTTCATCCACCACTACCAGTGCATCAACCGAAGTAATAAGGCGGCGTACCTGTTCCCTGTTAAGACCCAAGGACGTCGGATTGCATGGGTTAGAAAAGATCACCATCTTTGCTTTCTCTTCCCGGATCCGCGCAATGGCCTTATCCACATCGATGGCAAGGCTCTTTTCCTTAGAGACATCAATATTTTTCGCCTCATAGATGCTTGCATAAAACCGATACATTGAAAAATCCGGTGCAAATGTCACAACGGTATCTCCCTTTTCCAAAAAGGACGAGGTGATGACGCCGATGAGCTCATCCGAACCATTTCCTGCCGTCACATAAGCGGGATCAATCCCATAAAAGCTGGCGAAGCTTTCATTGAGACGTCTGGCATATGGATCTGGATAACGATTAAACTGTACCTGAGAGAGGCTTTCTTTAAAAGCCGCTAAAATCTCTTCATCTACCTGAAAAAAGCTTTCATTGGCATCTAGCCGGATTTCGAAATTTCCACTAATTGGGTCATAGGGAACTAAATCCCGCAGCTTTTCATTCAGTGAATAAGACATGATGATTCACCTTTCCGCAAATTTACTCAGAAACGCACCTTAATGGAATTAGCATGAGCCGTCAGCCCTTCTCGATTTGCAATGCGCATAATATCATCCTTAGCCCTGCACAGCTCAGCTTCTGTATAATAAATATAACTTGACTTTTTAATAAAGCTATCCACAGAAAGCGGAGAGAAGAACCGAGCAGTCCCACTGGTGGGCAGAACATGGTTGGGGCCTGCAAAGTAATCTCCCAAAGGCTCTGGAGAATAATTGCCTAAGAATACAGAACCTGCGTTGTCTAGCCGGCCTAAATATTCCAAAGGATTTTCC
>CAJFSX010000075.1 GCA_904419775.1 Candidatus Pararuminococcus gallinarum
CGCTGGACCCAAAGGAGACTTCCGGGCCGCCCAGGATGATTTTGGTTTGGGGAAGCACCTTCCGAAGATCGGGCAACAGCGAGGTGACAACGCCGATATTCCAGATGTAGCAGGAAAATGCCAGAGTATCCGGTGCTTGGCGATAGATTTCCTCCAGCAGATAAGAGCTTTGCTGATTGATGGTAAATTCCAGAAAATCAACATCAAGGGAGGAACACTGTTTTACATAACCTTTGAGATAGCGGACCGCCAAACAGGTGTGGATATATTTTGCGTTGATGGCCACGAGAAGATGCTTCATAGAGGAGATTTCCTTTCCACAGTGTATACAGCGCAGGGATGGGACTATAGGTTGCCTTTCAGCCCGATGGCATCGGCTACCTCGCGCATGCCGAGGATGGTGTGTTCAATGACATAGTCCAGCTCCCAGCCCAGCATTTCTGCGCCCTGGAGGATAACCTCACGATTGACGCCGGCGGCAAATCCCTTGGTTTTCATCTTCTTTTTTACGGATTTGACCTCCATATCCAGAACAGAGCGGGAGGGCCGCATAAGGGCGCAGGCGGTGATAAGTCCGGTGAGCTCATCCACTGTGTAGAGGACTTTTTCCATCTGGGATTCCGGTTTGATGTCGCAGCACATGCCGTATCCATGGCTGGCAACCGCGCGGATGATTTCCTCGTCTACACCGCGCTCCCGCAAAATTTCCTGGACTTTGATACAATGCTGCTCTGGGTATTGGTCATAGTCCAAATCATGGAGGAGCCCCACGATGCCCCACGTTTCCACATCTCCGTTTTCCAATGTGGCAAAATGACGCATGACTCCCTCTACACTGAGAGCATGGGTGATGAGATGCTCAGTTTTTGTATATTCCTTGAGAAGCTGGAAGGCCTCGTTTCTAGTCAGGGTTGCCATGAGAAAGACTCCTTTACAATTTATGATAAAATGATTCCTCTACAATGTAGCTCAATTTTTGGACGCTGTCAATGGAACGGCTGTATGGAGAAGGTTGACGATGGCGGGAAATCGTTGTAAGATGTCTCTATGCTTGGGGAAGGAGGATATTTATGCTCATAGCAATGCGGTATTTTCTAGTGTTTATTCTCTACAGTTTTCTCGGATGGAGCTGTGAGGTGGTTTACTGCTCGATTCCCGCTAAAAAGTTGATTAACCGAGGATTTTTGGCAGGGCCGGTCTGTCCTATCTATGGAGTTGGAGCTTTGCTGGTGGTTCATCTTTTAACACCGGTGGCAGAAAACCCAGTGGCGATTTTTGTATGCGGCGCTGTGCTCACCAGCGCGTTGGAGTATGCCACCTCCTTTTTGCTGGAGAAGCTGTTTCACACCAAGCTGTGGGATTACTCTCAGAGGAAGTGGAATATCCACGGCAGAGTTTGCCTGTTGAATTCCAGCCTTTTTGGCCTTATGTCCCTGCTGGTGATGGATTTTATCCATCCGTTGACCCTGCGGATTGTGGGAGCGCTGAGCGATATCTGGCTGATTATCGCCAGCAGCATCCTGTTTGTCCTTTTCCTTGCCGATACGATGACCACCGTGCGCACTATGTTGCTGATGAATAAGAAGCTGGAGAAGATCCATGAGACATTGGACGAAATGAGGGAGAAGCTCAGCGACCTTGGATGGGAGCAAAACCTGCTGGCGCGGGAAAGAATTGACGAGTGGCTCTCTCAAAAACAGGCGGTCAGCGACGAAATCCGCAAAAGACTGGAGGGGTATCGGGACAAAATCCGGCAGACAGCCCTGTCGAAAAGACTGGGGCAGCGCCGTATTTTGAAAGCATTCCCCACCATGAAATCCCCCCTGCATTCAGAGGCTTTACAGAATCTGCGGGATGCGCTGATGAACCTCAAGGACAAAAAGAAAAAATAGGGGATATATACATCGCTGACAAGGCGGTTGCAGGCTTTCTAAGATGATGAAGAAAAAGGCCCTGGCATGGATCATCCATGCCAGGGCCTTTTTGTATCTTTTTATGCGTTACTGTTGTCGGAAGTAGCTTCCACCGCGTGACATTTAAGATAATCCATCCAAACTTCGTAATGAGATACGCCGAAATGCATGCCGTCATTGGGGCTTGCCTCGTCCGGAAGGGCGCCGGTTTCATCTTTGAAGCTTTCTGCCACATTCAGATAGTAGGCTTCTTTTTCACCGGCCAGCTCCATAATGGCTGCGTTGTATTCATCAATTTTATCGTTGCTCAGTTCTGGGCTTGCAGCTTCCTTTGCCTGGGTGACCGGCAAAATAGACTGCAGGTAGATGATGCTGTCCGGATGCTGCGCTTTAACCGCATCGATAAACTCGCCATAAAGCTCCATCATCGTCTCTTTGCCGATAAATTCGACGCCATTGGAACCCAGCATAATATAGATCTTTTTGGGATGATAAGCGCTCATAGCCTGCAAAATGGTAACGGAAGAACCGTCGGCCAGCTCGATGTCGGGGGTGGTCATGATGGTATTGGGATTGATACCGGTGGAGGCCACCACAGTGGCATTGGGCATCACGCCATAAAGTTCAATGCCGGTGGTAATAGAATCCCCTACAAACATGGCGTCGTCAAAATAGCTGTCGTCCACCTGAGGCGTTTCTGGAATCGGCTGGCCAAAGGCATAGACCGGCTGAGGTTGTGATTGGGACTGTGACAGAGATTCCGTCGCGGAAGAGGAGCTCTCATCAGTGATGGGAGGGGTAGTTTGTATAGAAGCAGATGAACTGGATTGATTTGCCAAACTGGGTTCATCCGATTGGTTGAGCCAGAGCATGACCACCACAATTATACCTGCCAATAGGATCAGTCCTAAGGACAAAAGGATGAGAACAAGGGGCGACTGCTTACGTTTGCCGTACATGAAGAAATCTCCTTCCGTTTTGCCCAAGCTTTTGGCATGATTGCCAGGCGGACAAAAACCGTCTTCTATTATACATCTTCTTTCCTAAAGAAGAAACCCCCTCTGAGAATTTTTGACAAGATCTGATAAGACGGCCTAGATCCTTCGGAGAACAAGCACACAAATGCGATCGAGGAATAAAATGATACAGCGGCAATTTTGCCGGCCGCCGCTGCGGAAAGGGTGTGTTTTCCTTGGTTCCCATGCTTCTTCTGGTTCTGGCGCTTTCCATTGACGCGTTGATTGCGAGCTTGGCCTATGGCGCCAACAATATCCACATTGCCCTGGCGCCTGCCGCTGTCATCAGCGGGGTGGGGACAGCCTGCTTGGGACTTTCTCTATTGGCCGGCGGGATTATCCGACAGGCAGTCCATCCCGCCGTCTGCTCCGGCATTAGCTTTGGGATGCTGTTTCTTGTAGGGCTTGTCACCCTCTTTGAAGGATTATTCAAAAACTATCTGCGCCGCCGTCGGGGCGCCAAGCAGGTGAGCTTTGAAATGCAGGGCATCCGGTTTGTATTGGATGTCTTCCTGGATGAGACAAAGGCCGATTCCGATGATTCCAAGGATCTAAGCGTCCGGGAATCCCTCTATCTGGCGGCGGCGCTGTCGGTGGATTCCCTGGCCAGCGGGTTGGGCAGCGGGCTGAGCGATATCCCCATTTTTCTGACCATCGCTATCTGCGCTGTGATCCAGTTCATTGTTGTGTTGGCGGGCTTTCATCTGGGAAAGAGATTGCGTGGAAAAACGACGCCTGACCTTTCTCCTCTGAGCGGTATCTTGCTGATGATCGTAGCTTTTACCCGGCTTTTTTGAGCCATTGCCGTATAGAAAAAACGCCCCGTGGCAAGATACAATTGCCGCGGGGCGAGAGGCTACTTGTCTTTGTTTTTCTTTCCCTGGTCATCCTCGAAATAGACGTCGATGATCCTCTCGGCCGCAATGCGCAGAAGGTTGGACATACTGCACAGGGAAAGAACAATTTCATAGAGGTCACACCGGTTTTCCACCGCGTTTTTTTCTACGGTGGCGTCAAAGGCCTGGATCAGTTGAACACGTTGTTCCTTCTTGGACGCGAGAAACCGCTCGTAGAGTTTGGGCAGCGTCTCCTTTTCGGATAATCCCTGCTGACGCAATTCTTCCTCCACACCCTGGGTGAGACGCTGGATATCAGCGATGGAAAGGGTCTGCTTCAGATTATAGATGAAAAGCATCTGCAAAATATGCTCTTTGCTGTATTTTTTGCCCTTGATTGGCTGAAGGATACCTGCCTTGCTGTAGTTATTAATCATGGTTTTGGTCAGCAGCTTATCTTCCTCCCGCCGTTTGTTTCCACTGAGCTTTTCCTCAAAGACGGTGATGACCTGGTCCATATATAAATCTAGATTGGGAATATCATCGGGTTGGACGTCTGTGGTTTCAATAGACTTTGCCAAGATCTCCTTGACGGTTTGGCTGGTAATCTCCATGTTCCTTCTCCTTCACTTGATACCTTCCTCCTTATTATATATGAATATGGTGTAAATTTCAATAAAAAACACTTGATTTTATCATATAATATAGTATCATATAATCATAAATATAGTTTTAAAAACTATATATTGAAATGGAGGTGTCTTTATTATGTCGTATTGGAATTTAAACGCACGGGATCCCATTAGCAGCATGACCCACTTCTGGGGCGCAGTGATATCCTTGGCAGGAACACTGATTCTGGCCATCCAGCTGTTCAGCGGGGGAGCAGGTGAAAAAAAGACGGTATCGGTCATGATATTTGGCACCTCTTTGGTAGCGCTGTACGCGTGCAGCAGCCTCTATCATTTTGTCAAAACTACTCCGGCCCGTACCCTCCGGCTTCGGAAATTGGATCATGCCATGATTTATGTCCTGATCGCCGGCACCTATACGCCAATCCTCCTCAACTATCTCCAGGGGGAAAAAGCCCTGTGGATGACAGCGCTCATCTGGATCATCGGGCTGGCGGGAGTGGCGCTGATGCTTTTGTGGTTTTCTATGCCGCGCTGGCTGTCCACCCTGTTTTATCTGGCAATGGGATGGTTTCTGGTCTATGATCTGGACGCCCTTCGGTCCATGGAACCTGGTGCTATCGCGCTGCTGGTGATCGGTGGAATCTTTTACACGGCAGGCGGAATCATCTATGCGCTAAAAAAGCCAAACATATTGCAGCATCTAGGGTTCCACGAGATTTTTCATATTTTTGTCCTATTGGGCAGTGCTTTCCACTTTCTTGCCATCTCCCTTTATGTAATATGATTTCCTCAAACAAAGAGGGACGGAGCCTTGGGCCCCGTCCCTCTTTGTCTATGGTGAGATACTTTAAAACAGATACATTTCCACAATTCCAAAAACTTCCCGCAGCCAGTAGCAGGGGGTTAGCGCCCAAGGAGGCTGAGAAGGAAGAGCGGTGGGAGTCAAACCATTTTGTCTGGCCCGCTCCATAGCCCGGAACATGTGAAAATCGTCGGTGACAATGACGACATCTTCGCTGAGGCCTTCGGATTGGATCAGCTGGGCGCTGAAAAGGAGATTTTCCTCGGTGTCGGTGGAAGCTTCTTCTTTTAGAATGCGGTCCGGTGAAATTCCATGGGAGACAAGATATTCTGCCATAACATAGGCCTCGGTGTAGTCCTCATTTTCCCCCTGGCCTCCGGATACAATACAACGGGTCTGAGGATGGGCCTGCAGGTAAGTGACTGCCTTATCCAGCCGTCCAGCCAACATTTGAGAGGGAGAATCGCCTTGGATCAGGCATCCAAGAACGATAACGGTGTTGTCTCCCTCCTGAGGAGGGGTGAAGTAGGCGGCTTTGGCCATAACGGTGAAAAATCCGGCCAAGCAGAGGATACCAGCCAAGCAAACACCACAGCCTATAGAAAAAAGCCGTTTGCCCCAAAGTTTTGGCGTTTGACGATACCAATTCCACAGGGGATGCCAGAAGATGCCGATGGAGATGAAAAAAAGCCCTACCGCCAACAGCAGGAGCGCACCGAGATTAAAAATATGATAAAAACAGATGGGAATCAGAGAAAAAAGAAGACAAAATATTCCCATCAGGAAAAGAAAAGAGGGAATGATCTTTTTTTTCATAAAAGCTCCTTTGCTAACGGAGAAGCATTTGGAGGAAGAACCAGCACAGCGCGCTATCTAAAGCGATGGCGAAAAAGACATAAAGGACTTTTTGCCACAGATTGGCCAGTTTTCCTTTGAGAATGATAATGGCAAGCAGGCAAAGGACGAGAGCGCCTGCAAAAAATAGGTAGGTGATATCGTTGGCGCTGACACCGGGAATCACAGAATCAGCTGGTGCAGGACCAAAGCCCGGCTCGATTAAATAGGAAAAGAGGGGATAATACAGAGCGAAGAGCACAGGGGGAATCCAGACGGGCAGGGATAAAATGAGGATGTCTTTGCTGTGCGACTGTTTTGAAATCTTCATTTTTGCCTGCCTTTCCCAATTGCCAAGTCAATCATGTTTTTCCTAATTTTTGTTTGTCGTTTGAAACTTCACATTCGTCATAAAGTTATATTCATTATAGCAAGTAGCGGAGAAAAAGACAATTTGCCAAAGCGCTGAAACTTTCTTTTAAAAACTGACAGATCTATGCTGTATCTTCTGGTATAGAGTGGGGAGAGAAAGCATATCTTTTTTGTATTCGGTAACAATATAGAAAGTCACCAACTTATAGAGAGAAAGGAATCCTGATGATGGCAAAACGATTTCGGTGGGGGATTTTTTTATTATTGATTTTGATTACCTTAGGCGGAGGTACAGCCATCGGTATGCTGACCGATCCGGCAGCGGCCTATGGCGAGTTTATCCAGCCGCCCCTGTCCCCGCCTAACTGGGTCTTCCCGGTGGTATGGAGCGTTTTGTACCTTCTCATGGCTCTTGCGGCCACCTTGGTGGTAGGCAGCAACGCATCAGGGGAAGCAAAACGGAATGCTCTGCTATGGTATGGGGTGAATCTTCTCCTCAACTTTTCCTGGACGCCTGTATTTTTTGGCCTTAAGCAGCCTCTGGCGGCTTTTGTCGTCCTGCTGTTGCTTATCATGGTGACCGTGATCGTTCTGGTCTCCTTCTATAAAATCAGACCGGCAGCCGGATATCTGCTCATCCCATATTTGGCGTGGCTGATATTCGCCGGATATCTCAATTTTGGTATTTATCTACTCAACCGTTAAAAGAAGCCCTAGGTTCCGACCTGGGGCTTCTTTTGTATAGAAAACAGTATGACATAAAGCGAGCAAGAAAATCAAAACGGGAGTGAGCTGTTATAAACACTATGGCCAGAAAGAGGTACTCAGCTAGTGGTAGATGAAGAAAGGCAGAGACGTCTATCATATTACGAAATCATGAGAAAGACACAAATCGTGGAGGTAGTTCATTTATCGATCGATAGTGAATTAATTTTGCAGGAATAAAATAGAAAGGATGCAAAAAAAGAGGCATTTGGGCTGAAAAGTAAAGAATATGTAAAAATTGACCGATTGCTTCTGCTATCGGGGAAGAATTCCCATTCATTTTTGACAATTGCTTTTCCGGCTGTCATCGTTTATGATTAGAAGTATATTGAATATGAGCGGGGTATTGTGATGGTACTAACAGCAATTTTCAATAGAATATTTGCGAGTGGTGTGGGCAGGATGTATCAAATGGCGGAAATGCACCTGATTCCCTCGGGACCCCGTGTGCCAATGAGCGGAAAACTGTAATCATAAGGGCTACGTGCAACCTCTGCACGTAGCCTTTTTACGTGAAAATCAATGAAGTAAGGAGATTGTGTGATGGCAAAAAAAGTTGCACTTATTATGGGAAGTGACAGCGATTTCCCGGTTTTAAAAGGTTGCGTAACAAAGCTGAAAAGCTTTGGTGTAGAAGTGGAGGTCCATGTAATGAGCGCCCACCGCACGCCGGAGTTGGCCTGTTCCTTTGCAGCGAAGGCGCGGGATAATGGCTTTGGTGTTATCATCGCGGCGGCTGGCAAAGCAGCCCATCTGGCTGGAGTATTGGCAGCACATACAACACTGCCAGTCATCGGAATCCCGGTCAAGTCCTCTACCCTGGATGGATTGGACGCTCTTTTGGCTACAGTGCAGATGCCTTCTGGTATCCCAGTAGCTACAGTGGCCATTGATGGCGCGGAGAATGCTGCTATTTTGGCTTTGCAGATGTTAGGCATTGAGGACGAAAAGATTGCGGATCAGCTTTCTGCTATGAAAAAAGATATGGTGGAAAAGGTGATAGAGAAGGATAAAAAACTCCAGGCACAGCTTGGTGAGCTATGATTGAGAACCACAAAACAACGGTTAATAATTGAACGGGAGGATATCAAGATGAAAAAAATGGAACAGCTTTATGAGGGTAAGGCAAAAAAGGTATTCGCCACCGACGATCCCAATCTGGTAATTGTAGATTACAAGGACGATGCAACTGCGTTTAACGGCCAGAAAAAAGGAACTATCCACGACAAGGGGATTATCAACAACCGGGTAACCAATCATCTGATGAAGATGCTGGAAACCAAGGGGATTCCCACCCATTTTGTGGAGGAGATTTCTGACCGGGAAACTGTTGTGAAAAGGGTAAAAATTATTCCCTTGGAGGTCATTGTCCGGAATATTGCTGCTGGTTCCCTTTCCAAGCGGCTGGGAATCCCGGAGGGGAAAAAGTTGGCCAAGACTGTTCTGGAGTATAGCTACAAGGATGATGAGCTGGGTGACCCGATGATCAATGATTATCACGTGTTCGCCATGGAACTGGCCACTCCGGAGGAGCTGAAGCTTATCGCTGATTACTCTTTTAAGATCAATGAGATCCTTTCTGATTATCTGAAAGATCTCAACATTGAGCTGATTGACTTCAAGCTGGAATTCGGCAAGACCAATGACGGCACCATTGTACTGGCCGATGAAATTTCTCCTGATACCTGCCGTTTCTGGGATAGCGTTACCGGTGAGAAGCTGGATAAAGACCGTTTCCGCAGAGATTTGGGTAATGTGGAAGGAGCTTATCAGGAGATTATGAAACGCCTATTGGGTGAATAATCTGAGAAATTGGAACATGGGAGGAACCTCTGTGCTTAATAAACTCAATGAAGAATGCGGTGTATTTGGCATCTACGACAGGGACAACCACGATGTTGCATCACTGACTTATATTGCCCTGTATGCTTTGCAACACCGTGGGCAGGAAAGCTGTGGAATTGCTGTCAATGATGACGGTATTATTACTGCCCACAAGGATGTAGGACTGGTACCAGAAGTTTTCAATAAAGACGTTCTTTCCAAACTGGGCAAGGGACAGATGGCAGTGGGACATGTGCGTTATTCTACCATGGGTAACGCCAGTCGCAGCAATGCCCAGCCGCTGTATATCCGCCATATTAAGGGACCTATGGCCCTGGCCCACAATGGCAGCTTGGTCAACGCCAGGCAGCTGCGGGAGGAACTAGAACTGGAAGGCGCTATCTTCCACAGCACCAATGATAGCGAGGTTATCGCTTATACGATTACAAAAGAGCGGCTCAGCTGCGGATCCATCGAAGAGGCCGTGGAGCGGGCGATGAAGCGCATCAAAGGCGCTTACAGTCTGGTCATTATGTCCCCGACCAAGTTGATCGCAGCCCGCGATCCCAATGGGTTCCGTCCGCTTTGTATCGGCAAACTGGATAATTCTACCATATTCGCTTCTGAAAGCTGTGCGTTGGATAGCCTGGGCGCCAAATTTATCCGGGATATTGAACCGGGTGAAATCGTGGTGGTGGATAAGGATGGAGAGCGTAGCATCAAGACCCACTGTGGCCATAAGTGTAATATGTGCGTATTTGAGTATGTTTATATTGCCCGTCCTGATTCTGTCATTGAGGGAAGCAGCGTTCATGAAGCGCGGCAGCGGGCTGGATCTTACCTTGCCCTGCGTCATCCAGTGCAGGCGGATGTTGTCATCGGCGTGCCTGATTCTGGCCTAGACGCCGCCTTGGGATTTGCCAAGCAGTCCGGTATCCCCTATGGCGTAGGATTTATCAAGAACCGTTATGTGGGCAGAACCTTTATCCAACCCACCCAGACGCAGCGGGAGAACGCAGTGCGGATTAAACTGAATGCTTTGGAGGCTACCGTCCGGGGAAAACGGGTAG
>CAJFSX010000076.1 GCA_904419775.1 Candidatus Pararuminococcus gallinarum
CCTTGATAAGGCGGACGGCTTCCCTGCTGGCCACCTTGGAAGGAACCGCGGTTGTTCTGCTGGCCGCCCTGATAAGCTGGACGTCCACCCTGCTGATTCCCCTGATAGGGGGCGCGAGGCCGTTCCTGCGCATCGGAGCGGGGAGAAGCTGGCTGCTGGGCACGGGGTGCCGGAGCCGGCTTTGCCTCCTGGGGCTTCTGAGGAGCCGGCTGAGCCGGGGCGGCAGTCTTCTCCTCCGCCTTGACCTCCGCTGGTTCTGATTTTGCCGGGGCGGGAGCCGGCGCCTTTACTGCCGGTTTTGCCGGGGCCTTCGGCGCTTCCTTTTTAAGGCCGGATGCGAAATAGGCATTAAAGTCCTTCACCTGATTTTTCTGTGTAAAATACTCAAAAACAAGATTTAGCTCCTGTTCTGTCAACGCTGTCATATGTTTTTTAGGGGTATCGAAATGTTCACCGAGCAGATCGATGACATCCTTGCTGGGGACATTCAGGTCTTTTGCGACCTCGTGGACTCTGTACTTTATGATCACTGGGCGTTACCTCCTTGTCATTGCGGCCACCGTTTTACATCTTCTATCTCTCTCCTGGCAAAGGCCAGCATCCTAGCCATCCAACGGCTTTAACATCTGCCGGATACGGTCCGCCATTCCCTGGTCCAACACCGCCAACACGCCGGAACGCTTGGAAACGGAAAACCAGATTTCATCCATCGTCGCCGGAATCGTTCTTCGCTCAACGCCTGCCCGGCTACAGATCAAGTTGATTTCCTTCTCTGTCTTCGGGGACAGATCGGATGTACATAGGACAAGCCCTGTCCGCTGTTTCAGGACCGCTTCTTTCACTACATCAAACCCGAGAGCTAACCTGCCCGCTCTTTTGGTCAGCGAGAGGAAGGATAGCAGTTGTTCATTCACTTGCCTGCAGTTCCTCCTCCATCTTTTGGTACACTTCATCGGGAATGGCGCAGGAGAAGGCTCTTTCAAAGCCCTTTTGCTTCCGGGCTTTCTGGAAGCACTCCAGGTTTCTGCAAACATAGGCGCCCCGTCCCGATTTCTTTCCGGTGAGGTCGAGGAAGATTTCGCCTGCATTGGTTTTGACCACCCGGACCAATTCCTTTTTGGGCTTCATCTCCCTGCACCCGGTACACATACGCATGGGTACTTTTCTGGCCTGCATAACATCCTCCATCCTTTGACATCCATCAAAAGCTTTCGTTTTTCTTTGCTCTCTATCACATCGCCGGAAAACCGGCGGAATTCTCCTTTATTCCTCCTCTACCGGAGCCGTGGGTTCTGGCGCCGGGGCGCTTTCGCTGCGGATATCGATTTTCCATCCGGTGAGCCGGGCAGCCAAACGGGCATTCTGCCCCTTGTTGCCGATAGCCAGGGAAAGCTGGTTGTCAGGAACCACCACATGGCAGATCTTCTGCTCCTCGTCCTCTATTTCCACGCTGATGACATCAGCAGGAGAAAGGGCGGCGGCAATAAACTCTGTGGGGTCTTCGCTGTATTTGATGACGTCGATCTTCTCGCCGCCCAGTTCGTCGACAATCTTGGCCACCCGCACGCCTCTCTGTCCGATACAGGCGCCTACGGCGTCCACATTGGGATCTTTGGTGTGAACGGCAATTTTGGTCCGGGAGCCAGCCTCTCTGGAAATGGCCTTGACCTCCACCACGCCGTCGTAAATCTCGGGGACCTCCATCTCAAAGAGCCGTTTGACCAGCCCTGGATGGCTCCTGGAAATCATGACCCGGGGGCCTCTGTCGGAATCGGCCACTTCCACCACGTAAACCTTGATCCGGTCTCCTTCGTGAAGTTCCTCTCCCGGCACCTGCTCGGATTTGGGCAGGACCGCCTCATTTCTGCCGATTTCCAGGGTAGCGGTCCCTCTGCGCTGATCGATGCGCTGGACAATGGCGGTGACAATCTCCTGCTCCTTGTTCTGGAACTCCTGGAGCATCTGTCCCCGCTCCGCCTCTCGGATGCCCTGACGGATGACGTGCTTGGCGGTCTGGGCAGCGATACGGCCAAACTGCTTGGTCTCCAGGGGAATATTGACTACCGATCCCACCTGAGCCTTTTTATCATACTGGATTGCATTCTCCAAAAGGATTTCATTGGCGTCGTCTTCCACCTGGTCCACTACGTTTTTGACGATGGCCACATCAAAGACACCTTTGTCGGGATTGATGTCAACCAGCACATTTTCTACCCCTGCGTGGTCTCTCTTGACGGCGATAACGATGGCATTGCTGATCTTTTCCAGCAAATAATCCGCCGGTATGCCCTTTTCCCTCTCCAAAAGCGACAGGGCCTCAAAAAACTCGGTGTTCATTCTCCGCTTCCTCCCATATCAAAATCGTCATAAAGTCGTATAAATGCCGTATCCGCCTTTTTGACGGAAAAAACAGTCTCGTTCTCTAACCGCATGGTCACAGTCCCATCCTCATAGGACATCAGTTCTCCTGTGAAATCCCGCTGGCCATCCACCGGACGGATCAGTCTAACATTAATTTTATGTCCCAGGAACTGCTTAAAATGCCAATCCTTGACAAGATCCCGCTCCACGCCGGGAGAGGAAACCTCCAGATAATAACTTTGGGAGATAGGATCCGCATCATCAAGGAGCTTGTCGATTCCCCTGCTGACCCGCTCGCAGTCGTCAATGTCAACTCCGCCCTCTTTGTCAATAAAGATGCGCAGGTACCAATAGGCCCCCTCTTTTTCAAAGCGGACATCCCACAAAGTCAGTCCCATATCCCGGATTACCGGCTCTACAATACCGGTGACAATCTGGACGGTCCCGCCGCCCGAACTTCCCTTCGCCAAAAAAATCACTCCAACATAAAGCAAAGAGTGGGAAAACCCACTCTTCACCTTCACTCTATTCTTACTTTAAATAGAATACACTGAAAAACGCCTACTGTCAAGGTTTTTTCACCCTTGGAATCCCCATTTCCGCCGTTTTTTACCCCGTTTTTACCGAAACAGAACTGTTTTTTCCTATTCCTCCATCTGTTTGCCCAAAAATGCAGCCGCCGCCTGGATGAGTTTGATCTCGCTGTCCCCTACGGCCGCTGCCGGTTCGCTGGCCAAAAACATGACGGTGCCCGATACATCCCCTCCAGAGAGGATGGGGATGGCGACGCTGGCATAGCGCTCCACCCCTTCTACCGGCTGCAGCCGCTTCTGTTCCTTAGAGGTATAGATATACCCCCGTCTTTGTTCCATAATATCCTCCAGGGAGGCGGAGACACGGCGCTCGATCATCTCCTTCTTGGGGATACCGGAGACGGCAACCACGTGATCCCGATCGCTGACGATGACAGGGTGGCCGCCAATTTTATAGAGCACGTCCGCGTACTGCCCCGCAAAGGAGGCCAGCTCCCCGATGGGCGAATACTTCTTAAAGATGACCTCTCCGTCGTTGTCTGTATAAATTTCAAGGGGATCCCCTTCCCTGATCCGCATGGTCCTGCGGATTTCCTTGGGGATGACCACCCGGCCTAAATCGTCGATCCTTCTCACAATACCTGTTGCCTTCAATTTATTTTACCTCCTGAAGATTTATTTTTATGATTCTGTGGTTAGTATCCTCCATTTGGAATCTTCTATGCATCCTCAAAAAGAAATTTCCACATCGGATTACGATTTAAAAATCAGGAGAAATTCTTTCCATTGCTATCTACCTTATTATATAGTAAAATCGATAGGCGGCAGTTGTCCGCAACTGCTCCCAGGGATTTTATCGCAAAACCCATCCCTGGATTGGTTGACCCAGATCCATTCCTTTATTTTTACCTCTTTTTCCATACTTTAAAAATCTTTGTGAAAAAATCGACAAAAATAATGGCGTTTTCCCCACTTTTTTCTTTTTCTACGTAGATGTAGTTTTTTTCGAAACCACTTTTCATCCGGCAGAATCTATGTTATAGTATGAATATACGAAATTCGATGCTTTTTGTTCCCTTTCATAGCTTTCGCTTGATTTCCCATGAAGTGGTTTTTCAGCTCATGCGGAAGATTTTTTTGCTTTTTATCGATATTTATTTATCGATAAAAAGCGTGCTGATTTCCAATTGGCGAACAAGGGCATCTGAAATTCGCGGAAGGAAAGGAGTGTGTCCATGGCTTCCAGCAGCATTTCCCGGCTGACGCTGCAGAGGCTTCCCACCTATCTGTCATACCTAAAAGGTCTTCCCGAAAGCAGTCCGCCCAACATTTCCGCGGCGGCAATTGCGGCAGGGCTAGGCCTAGGAGAAGTTCAAGTCCGGAAAGATCTCGCTTCGGTCAGCGACGCCGGAAAGCCACGAATCGGTTACCTGGTTTCTGATCTAATCCGGGATCTTGAGCAGTTTCTAGGGTATGGCACCTGTAACCGCACCGTCCTGGTGGGGGTGGGAAATTTAGGGCTCGCCCTTCTCTCTTACTCCGGCTTCGCGGAATACGGTCTTCATATTGTCGCAGCCTTTGATGTTAACAAAGCACTGATTGGCAATACGGTGGACCAAAAGCCGATTCTGCCGGTGGAAGATCTTCCCGCTTTTTGCCGGGAGTCTGGTATCCAAATTGGTGTGCTGACCGTGCCGGCTGCGGCCGCCCAATCCTGCTGTAATGCCCTGGTGGCTGGCGGGGTGCGGGCGATATGGAATTTTGCCCCTGTCCATTTGCAGGCCCCTCCCGGCGTACTGGTCCAGCGGGAAAACATGGCTTCCTCCCTGGCGCTGCTCTCCTACCACTTAAAAACACAGAGCGGTTATCCGGGAGAAACAAGAAAAAACGGCCGTCAGTCTGAAAAGGAAATAGGAGGAAAAAGAAATGGGTAAAAAAGTAACTATTATCGGCGCTGGTAGCGTCGGCTCGACCATCGCCTACACCATGGCAGTAAATGGCATTGCCACTGAGGTGGTCATGATCGATATCAACGAGTCGAAATCTATGGGTGAGGCTCTGGATATCCGGCAGGGCGTTCCCTTCTGCCCCCCAATTTCGATTTATGCCGGCAGCTATCCTGACGCAGTAGACTCCGATATTGTCATCCTGACATCCGGTATCGCCAGAAAGCCCGGTCAATCCCGCCTGGAACTGGCCCAGGTCAACGTTGACATTACCAAATCCATTGTGGCCGAAATCGTAAAGTATGCCCCCAATGCGGTGTATATCATCGTCAGCAACCCGGTTGATATTCTTACCTATGTATTTACCAAAGTCTCCGGTCTGCCTGAAAAACAGATCATTGGTTCCGGCACTATTCTAGATACTGCCCGTCTCCGTGCCCGTTTGGCCGAGTATTTTTCCATCAATCAGCAGAATGTTCATGCCTATGTTTTCGGTGAGCACGGCGATTCTTCCTTTGTCCCCTGGTCCGTAGGCAGTGTCTCCAATATTCCAATTGATAAGTACAGCGAATGTCTCACAGAGAAAGACGTCGTTATTCCCAAGCTGGTGCATAGCGAAGTTGAAAATTACATCCGTAAGTCCGGAGCTAAGATCATCGAGCGCAAAGGCGCTACCTTCTATGCCGTGGCAGTTTCCGTATGTCATATCTGCAAATGCATCTTCAGCGGCGCTGACACCACCATGACCGTATCCAGCATGATGCATGGCGAGTACGGTATTGATGATGTATGTCTAAGCACCCTGAGCATTGTCGGAGCAGGCGGACTGGCCGGAAAATTGATGATCCCCCTGACCGATGAGGAAACCGCGCTACTTCACAAGAGCGCCGACAACCTGAAGGCTGTCCTGAAAAATATCAACATCTAAACTTTCAGAAAGACCGGCAAACGGGCGGCCACCTGCCGCCCGCTGGCCGGTACTGTAAGTTTTGTTCTGATTTTATATAGGAAAGCGAGCGATAGAAATGGAACAGAAAAAACAGGAGTACCGGATCGAGCACGATTCCATGGGCGAAGTCAAGGTGCCTGCGGATAAATATTGGGCAGCACAGACCGAACGCAGCCATGAGAACTTCCTCATTGGCGTAGGAATCGAAACGATGCCCCGGGAGATTACCCATGCCTTTGGCATCCTGAAAAAAGCTGCCGCTCAGGCCAATCACGCCCTGAAGCCGGAGAAGATGACCGACGAAAAATTGGCGGCGATTTCCCAGGCTTGCGACGAGGTCATCAGCGGCGCTTTGAACGACCACTTCCCTCTGGTCGTCTGGCAGACCGGCAGCGGCACCCAGTCCAACATGAACGCCAACGAGGTCATTGCCAACCGCGGCAATGAAATTGCCGGCAAAAAGCTGCTGCATCCCAATGATGACATCAATATGAGCCAGTCTTCCAATGACACTTTCCCCACCGCCATGCATATTTCGGCGGTCCTTGCCATTGAAGACAAGCTCTTCCCGGCCATTGACCTGCTGGTTTCCACCTTCCGCCGTTTGGAAGAGGAAAACCGCGGCATTGTCAAAAGCGGCCGCACCCATCTCCAGGACGCCACCCCCATCCAGTTCTCCCAAGAGATCAGCGGCTGGCGCTCCTCTTTGGAAAAGGACAAAAAGATGCTGGAACTGGCCCTGCCCGAACTCAAGGAACTGGCCTTGGGCGGCACGGCTGTCGGCACCGGGCTCAATGCCCCTGCCGGATTTGACGTAAAGGTGGCAGAAGCTGTGTCCGCTCTGACCGGCAAGGACTTTATCACCGCACCTAACAAGTTCCACGCCCTCACCAGCAAGGACGAGCTGGTCTTCGCCCACGGGGCTCTGAAAGCCCTGGCGGCTGATCTGATGAAGATTGCCAACGATGTGCGCTGGCTGGCCAGCGGACCCAGGGACGGCCTCGGCGAGATTTTCATTCCGGAAAACGAGCCCGGCTCCTCCATCATGCCCGGCAAGGTCAATCCGACCCAGTGTGAAGCTGTCACCATGGTTGCTGTCCAGGTCATGGGCAATGACGTAGCTGTGGGGATGGCCGCCTCCCAGGGCAACTTTGAGCTCAACGTATTCATGCCGGTGTGCATTTATAATTTCCTTCAGTCGGCCAGACTGCTGGCGGAGTGCATGGTTTCCTTTAACAACAACTGTGCCGTGGGCATTACCGCCAACCGGGAAAAGATGCATCACAACCTGCATAATTCCCTGATGCTGGTCACCGCGCTGAATCCTTACATCGGCTATGAAAACGCTGCCAAAACGGCGAAGAAAGCCTATAAGGACAACATCTCCCTCAAAGAGGCCTGTGTTGAGCTGGGCTTCCTGACGGCAGAAAAATTTGACGAGGTATTCCATCCGGAAGAGATGGCCTAACACCCTCGTCCAGTAAACTTTCACGATAAGGGAAGGGAATCGTATGATATTCAGTTATTATCCTGGCTGCACGTTGAAAAACAAGGCACAGGATTTGGACCGGTATGCCCGCCGTTCGGCGGAAGCCCTGGGCTTTACGCTGGAGGAACTGCCGGAGTGGCAGTGCTGCGGCGGCGCCTATTCCATGGCGCAGGACGAGATTGCCAGCAAACTGGCGGCGGTCCGGGCCTTGAACGCCGCCAAAGAACAGGGCCGCACCCTGGTCACCCTGTGCTCAGCGTGCCACAACGTGCTCAAACAGGCCAACCATGACATGAAGGAAAACGAAGAGTTTTCCCAGAAGGCCAACAACTATATGCAGCTGGATGAGCCCTATCAAGGGGAAGCCGAGGTGCTTCATTATCTGGAAGTGCTGCGCGATGTGGTCGGCTTTGACAAACTGGCCCAAGCGGTGAAAAAACCCCTGGCCGGCAAACGGATCGGCGCCTATTATGGCTGCCTGCTGCTTCGTCCCGGCAAGGTGCTGCAGATGGATAACCCGGAAAACCCAAAGATCATGGAAGATCTTATCCGTGCTTTGGGAGGCGAGCCGGTTATCTATGCCAACCGGAATGAATGCTGCGGCGGCTATGTGACCATGGAGGACAAGGCCCTTGCCAGCAAAAAGAGCACAGCGGTGATGGAAAACGCCGCTGAGATGAAGGCCGACATGCTGATCACCGCATGTCCCCTGTGCCTATACAACCTGACCAAGAATACGCCGGAGCAAAACCGGTTGCCGGTGTTGTACTTCACCGAGCTTTTGGCGGAAGCCTTAGGCGTAAAAGACTGAGAAGGGAGCGCGAAATATGAGCAAATATGATAAAGAACAAGTTCTCCGCTCCAGCGGCGTCAACGTTTTGAAGTGTATGCGCTGCGGCAAATGTTCCGCCACCTGCCCTTCTTACGATGAGATGGAATACCATCCCCATGAGTTTGTCTATATGGTGGAAAAAGGCCAGATCGACAAGCTGATGGCGTCCCCATCCATTTACAAATGTCTTTCCTGCTACGCATGTCTGGAGCGTTGTCCCCGCGGCGTGGAACCCGCTAAGCTTGTGGAAGCGGTACGCCTGCTGGTCATCCGCCAGCAGGGGCAAAACCATTTGAAGGCCGATGATATTCCTGGGCTGCTGGATGAAGATCTGCCGCAGCAGGCCATCGTAACCGCCCTTCGCAAGTACAGCAAATAAGGAGGAAACAAAATGCAAAGAATTGGCGTGTTTGTCTGCTGGTGCGGTAGTAATATTGCCGGCACTGTAGACGTCAACGCGGTTTCAGAGGCCTTGGCTCACGAGCCCGGTGTCGTTTACTCCATCAACTACCAATATATGTGTTCGGAAGCGGGACAGAATCTGGTCAAAGATGCCATCAAGGAGCATCAGCTCACCGGTGTAGTCATCTGCTCCTGCTCCCCCCGTATGCATGAGGCGACCTTCCGGAAGGCGGCAGCCTCTGCCGGACTCAACCCCTATATGGTCGAAATCGCTAACATCCGCGAGCAGTGCTCCTGGATTCATAAAGATATGCCCACCGCAACAGAAAAAGCCATTATCCTGGGCCGTGCAGCCATTGCGAAGGTACAGCTGAACACCCCCCTCATCGCTGGGGAAAGCCCGGTTACCAAGCGCGCGCTGGTCATCGGCGGCGGTATCGCAGGCATCCAGACCGCACTGGATATTGCCGATGCCGGCTTTGAGGTGGACATTGTAGAGAAACAGCCCACCATTGGCGGCAAGATGACCCAGCTGGATAAAACATTCCCCACCCTGGACTGTGCCGCTTGTATCCTGACCCCCAAAATGGTGGATTGCGCCCAGAACGATAACATCAACATCTACGCCTTCAGCGAGGTGGAAGAGGTCAAGGGCTTTGTGGGCAACTTCACGGTGAAGATCCGGAAGAAAGCCCGGTATGTGGACGAGACCAAGTGCACCGGCTGCGGCCTCTGCACCGAAAAATGTCCTCAGAAACGGGTTCCCAACGAGTTTAACTTGGGAATGGATAACCGTAGGGCTGTCTATATTCCCTTTGCCCAGGCCGTTCCCAAAATTGCCACCATCGACCCTGACTACTGCAACATGCTCAAAAACGGCAAGTGCGGCGTCTGCGCCAAGGTATGTACCGCTGGGGCCATCGACTATAAACAGAAAGATCAGATCGTAGAGCGGGAATACGGCGCCATCGTTGTGGCCACCGGATATAATCCCATCCAACTGGATCAGTTTGAGGAATATGCCTACTCCCAGAGCAAGGACGTTGTCACCTCCCTGGAGTTTGAGCGTCTGACCAACGCGGCAGGTCCTACCAACGGCACCCTGCTTCGTCCCTCCGACGGCAAGCATCCTCACACCATTGTATTTGTCCAGTGTGTTGGCTCCCGTGACACATCCGGTTGCGGCAAGCCCTACTGCTCCAAAATCTGCTGCATGTACACGGCCAAGCATGCCATGCTGACCCGTGAAAAATACCCGGATACCGATGTCTATGTATTCTACATTGACGTGCGTACCCCTGGTAAGAACTTTGATGAGTTCTATCGCCGGGCGGTGGAAGAATATGGCGTCCATTACATCAAAGGTATGGTAGGAAAGGTAACGCCCCGTGCCGACGGCAAATTGTCGGTGCAGGCTTCCGACCTGATCTCCAACG
>CAJFSX010000077.1 GCA_904419775.1 Candidatus Pararuminococcus gallinarum
TTCTCCCAGCGGGGCCTGAGCGACCAGACCCGCTTTGATCTTCTGCCCCATTGGGACATGGCAAAAGCGGATGAGGTCAAAGCTTTCCCCATCCAGAGAGAAAAATACCCCAAAATCATTTCCTTTTCGGGCTATTTTCAACCAAATGGATTCTCTATCTACATAAGGGCCGATGGCATCATCCGAAACGCCATTGGTCACTACACTGATGGCTGCTGTCCTGCCATTGTCCACTACTTCCAGGCAGCCCTTGACCCAATGGCGCTCATCCCCATACAAAATAAGCCCCGCACCATCATATCTGTTATGAGGCGACATGGCTACCTTCGCCTGAATGACGCAATCACCCTCTACCTCCTGGTAATAGATAGAAGCACTGTGTACCACCTCTCCGCCATCCAACGGAGCAAAAAGATCTGTCTTTTCCCGCGCTGTGATAGAGATGCCCTCTTGGACAGCCTCTGCCCTGCTTTCGTTGATCCACTGATCCATTTGATCTCTCCTTCTTTCTCAGCAACACAGATATTCTCACATATAGAGTCAAAAACATCCGGCGGAAGTAAACCCACCGGATGTTTTCATCTCTGATCCGCCGTGATTTTTATTTTTTCCCGAAGCTTTCCGCTTCCAACTCACGCATGCGGTCTACCTTGCGCTGACTCTTTGTCTGGAACTCTTTGGCGTCCAGGAAAGCCTCCAGTACCTTCTTGGCATGCTCCACACCAATGACCCTCTCGCCCATGGTGATGATGTTGGCATCGTTGCTCTTTTTCAGCCTTTCCGCAGAAAACACATCGTGGCAGGTCCCTGCATAGGCGCCCTGGACCTTGTTGGCGCACATGGCCACTCCCAAGCCGGTACCGCAGACCAGGATTCCCCGGTCATATTCTCCAGCTGCCACCTTCCGGGCCAGATTAAAGGCCACATCGGGATAGTCGCAGTCATGGGTCTTCTGGTAGGCCAAATCATCGATTTCGTAACCTAATGCTTTGGCGTGCTCATATAGTGCCTGTTTTAGGTTTTCAGCCGCATCGTCGCAATCTATGACCAGTCTCATTCTCATTACCTCCTATTGCAACAGGGAAATGATGGAATCTGCAATGGTGCACAGCAGCAGGCAGCAGGATGTAGCGCCTGCGTCCAGCACCCCGCGGGAGCGCTCGCCCAGACGGCTGGCCCGGCCCTTCTTGGCCACCAAATCCTTGGTGGAATCCCGGCCTACTTCTGCCGCCGCCTTCATCTTGGTCAGCGCTGTGGCAAAATCGTCGCCGCCGTCCACCGCCGCGCAGTAAGCAGCCGCAGCCGGAGCCACAGTATCCAGCAGGGTCTTGTCCCCCACCTCGGCACCGCCGATATTGCGGATTCCTTCTTCCGCTTTTGTAATCATCTCTTTGAAAACATCTTTGTCAATGTCTTCCTTGCCCTTGCTGGCACGGAACATCGCACGGAAAATACAGCCATACAGAGGGCCCATAGAACCGCCGATATCCTCCATCAACACATTGGAAAGGGTTTTCAGGCTGGCGGACATATTGCCCGGCTCCTGATCCAGGGCCTCTTTGCACATGGTGAAACCCTTGTTCATGTTAATACCGTGGTCCCCATCACCAATAAGGCCGTCAATATCGCTGAGGTATTGTTTATTGTCCTGAATCGCCTGGATCATATCATAGACGATCTTTGCGCCGTCTTCGTTTTTAAAACTGCTTGCCATGGCAGCATTCCTCCTTGATCGGTTGTGACATAAGTCTTACCCATGTGGGATCACATGGGTAAGACTTCAACATATATTCCTTTATTTGGGAAGCTGGGTCAGTCCCATGCAGCTGCATTCCATATCGATGCACTCTTTCAGCTCATCGTCCAATTTCATCAGGGAAAGGGTAATGCCATTCATCTCCAGGGAGGTGAAGTAATTTCCTACATAGGATTTATAGATCTTGATTCCCCGGGCGGTAAGCTCTTCCTCCACATTGTTAAAGAAAATATACTGCTCCAACAACGGTGTAGAACCCAAACCGGAAACCAGCACTACCACCTCATCGCCGCTGGCAAAGGGAAGATCAGGAACGATGGTATCCACCATCTCCTTGGCCATTTCTTTGGCGGTGGCCAGAGGCTTCACCGCGATGCCCGGCTCACCGTGATGGCCGATGCCCACTTCCATGGTGCCTGGCTCGATGGTGAAGTTGGGATGTCCCACCTCAGGAATGGTGCAGGGAGCAAGGCCAATCCCCATACTGCGGGTGTTATCAATGGCCTTCTGAGCAGCGGCAATGACGCCGTCCAGATCGGCGCCCATAGCAGCTTTGGCTCCGCCTACCTTCCACATGAGGATTTCACCGGCAACTCCACGGCGGGTTTCTCTCCTGTCCTTGGGCGCGGAGGGGACGTCGTCGTTGGCAACCACGGTCTTAACCACAATGTCATCGTCCTCCGCCATCTCAATGGCCATCTTGACATTCATGTTGTCGCCGGCATAGTTGCCATATAAACAGGCAACGCCAGCGCCGCCGTCAGCTGCCACAAAGGCGTCGTAGAACATTTTTGCCGGCGGGGAGGAAAAAAGCTCACCCATAGCCACAGCATCTACCATATTTTTACCTACATAGCCTACAAAGGCAGGCTTGTGCCCGCTGCCGCCGCCGGTCACGATACCGACACGGCCCTTTTGGGGCGCATTTTTATATTTGAGGACCCTCTTGTTTTTGGTGGTGGCAAGGGTGTCCGGCATCGCCTTGGCAACGCCCTCGATCATTTCATCCACCACGGTCTGCGGATTGTTGATGATCTTTTGCACGATGAAAAACCTCCATTCGATTTTAATTCCAAGGGGCGGGAAGCTTTGAAAAGCTTCGTTTTTCATATTTCCGCCATCTGGCCAAGCTGTCCGCTATTTCTGGACAATTCGCCAAATAGTGCGGATTTTTTTCAGATATTCCATGAAATTATTATAGTTTATCAGATAACAATTGTCAATTTCGATTTAATGTTTTATAATAAGTTTTAGGAATGGCGAACGTATGTAAGTACAAGTTTACAAATTCTTGACAATCTTTTTAGCGGGAAGCACCAAATATACCCTGTCCTTTCCGTGAAATTGCCAAGGCCCATTCCCTCGATTATAGGCAACCAAAACCAAATTACATAAGGAGGTAACACAATGATTTCCAAACCCAAAATTGGTGTTCTCGCGTTTTCTGACGGTGATCCCGAAGCCTTTGAGCTGCTCAAGCCCATTGTAGAACGGGAGTACAACTATGTGGTAGATGCCCTGCGGGATTCCGGAGAGGTAGAGCTTGTCCTGGGCGAGCGGATTGTCAATTCCGTAGAGGTGGCCAAGGAAGAGGCACAGAAGATGGTGGCCCAGAATGTGGATGGCATGATCTTTTCCTATGGCGTTTTCGCCTTCCCCAATTTCTCCGCGATTGCCGCCAAATTTGGCAAGGGCCCTTATATGCTGGTGGCCGGCTTTAAACCCGACTGGCCGGGCATGGTTGCCATGCTGGCTGCGGGAGGCGCCCTCCATCACCTGGGTATTGAGCACTTCCGCACCGCTGGGGACGTCAAAGATCCTGCCATCCTCCAAAAGCTCATCACCTTTGCCAAGTGCGCCCGGGTGGTTAACCGCTTGAAGGGTTCCACCTACGGCCTGATCGGCGGACGGAGCCTGGGGATGTATTCCGCCACCGTCAGCATGCAGCAGTGGCAGGATAAGTTCGGCATCGACATCGAGCACGTGGATCAGTCCGAAATCATCCGGCTGGCCGAGGAGGTCCCTGAGGAGACAGTGGAAAAGGCCTTCCAGTGGCTCACCGACAATGTGGCAGAGATCAAATATGACGGCAATCGTCTGACCCCTGAAAAACTCAAGACCCAGATCCGCCATTATGAAGCCACCAAGATGATCCGCGACCACTATAACTTTGATTTTATCGGCGTGAAATGTCATTATGAAATGAGCAAGCATGTCTGCACCCAATGTCTCACCGCCGCTTTCATGAACGACCCCTATGACTGGAATGGACCCAAAGAGCCCACCGTTATGGCCTGTGAGGCCGATTCCGATGCGGCGCTGACCATGCAGATTCTCAAACTGCTCACCGAGGATCCCGTCCTCTTTATGGATGTCCGTCATTACGACGCAGATTATGACGTCATGGTCTTCTGCAACTGCGGTTCCGAGTCCACCTACTATGCAGGACGTTCCGATGACTACAAGGAAAATCTGAAAAACGTCACCCTGTATCCATGCCTGGATCTGTATCCCGGCGGCGGTTGCCATGTCAACTGCATGACCGCTCCTGGACAGGCCACCATTGCCCGCCTCAACCGGTATAAGGACCGCTATCGCATGACCATCATTCCCGCAGAGTTTGTCACCCTGCCCCGGGAAAAGATGAAGGAGACCACCGAAGAGTGGCCCCATGTCTTTGCGAAGCTGCCTTTCGACCATGAAATCTTTATTCAGAAGTTCGACGCCAACCACTGCCATGCCGTTTATGGCGACCATGTGGAAGAGCTGAAAACCATCTGCAAGATGCTGGACATCGACGTCGAAGTCCTGGGAGAATAACTGATACCATATAAAAAGCCCGGCAACCGTAGTTGCCGGGCTTTTGCTTTGATTACCAAAGGCCAGAGCTTGTAAAGGAAATTTGCAGAATCGCCCAACCTAACAGTTGGAAGGTGATGTAGGAGGTAATAATAAACATAATGATGAACGCCAACGGGTAGAGGAAATAGGTCTTATTGTCATCCGCCTGGGTGGCAATCCGGGCGGCGTGGTAGGAGTTCATCATCCAAAATGCCAGCGCCGCAATGGAGATATACAGGGACCAATCAGGGATGAGCAGCGCCAGAATGGTGGCCAGCAGGATACAGATGGTAGCCGGGAAGGTGGACACGCCCATGGCTGCCAGGACACCTTTAAAGTTAACCTGTGATTTGCAAATTTTCCCCATAAGGAAGGTCAAACCGCATAGCAGGAAATAACCGATCACTGCCATCACCAACCCACACAGGAAGAAGGGGAAGAAAGGCAGGCTCATACCAATCCCCATAAAGGAGCCCAGACCAGCTCCCATGAGATCCGCCATGATCGCTCCCAATCGGCTAACAAATACCCCCAAAAACAGGGCGACAAACAGGGCGTTAACACCAGCAAAGAAAAAGCCCATCCCCACGTCCTGATGCTCAGTGGCAGCCTTAACCATATCACTGGGTTTTTTAAAGAATGCGCTAATCAGATTGCCCACATTGCGGAAGAAAATTCCTACCTTACCCGGTTGATGGGGTTGATAGGTTTGTTGGGGCGGCATCTGTCCAGGATACAACGGCTGCCCAGCAGGCTGGCCATTGCCGCCGCTATAGCCATATCCTTCTCCCTGCGGTCCGCCATAGGAAGGCCCTTGCTGAGACTGTTGGCCGTCTGAAGGTGTTCCATAGTATTCCTCATAAGGCGTTTGCTCAGGTGCATCATATTGGTTCTGGGGGGCTTGCCCCATTTCATCTGCCGACGGAGAAGAAACCGGTTCTTCCTTTTGGGCTGTCATCACCGGCGGCTGTGCTGGCTGCTGGCAGCTACAGATCTCTCCCTCCATCAGAGGTTTCCCACAATTCGTACAATAGGGCATCTGTCGTCTCCTCCTCACAAACCGGGTACAGAACCCGGTGTTCTCTTTGTCTTTACTTTACCATAATCGCCTCCATCTTTCAAGAATCGGCAGATATATTTCTCTTGGAAAAAGTGACTGATTTTGCTTTTTATCTTTATAACATGATACAAATATCGTCAGAAATAGATATAAACTTAAAATTTACATCAAAAATATTGTATTTTATGCTGGTATATGCTATGATTTTAACGGTAACTCTGTTCTAACTTATTGCTATAGAGAAAAGAGAGAGGGAAATGACAAAGGTTGTAAAACACAACTCCATGCGCAGCACCAATACACTGGCGTTATTCGAATGTATCCGAAAACATGGGCCCATTACAAAAAAGGAAATCCAGCAGCACACAGGGCTGAGTTGGGGCAGTATTTCCACCATCGCCCTGGAGCTGATTTCTAAAAAGCTGATTGTGGAAATCAAGAGCAATGAGTCAATGGTAGGCCGTACGCCCTGCCTGTTGGATATCAGTAACACCGACAATTTTATCATCGGTGTAGATGTCAACCTTTCCGGACTGACCGCCGCTCTCATCGATTTGAAATGCCGGGTCATCAAACAGGTGCGGGAGGAAATGTTTGCCCCCAACAGGACCAACATCCTTACCAAAATCAAACTGATGATCTCACAGCTTATCGCATCGGTAGACGACAAAAAGAAAATCAAGGGGATTGGGCTGGCTATGCCGGGGGATATTGATATTCAAAATGGTATTTCTGTCTTTGTCCCTCACTTTGAAGACTTCTCTCAAGTTCCTGTCAAGCAGATTTTGGAGGAGGAATTCGGTATTGAGGTCATGATTGAACACGACCCCAACTGCATGGCCTTGACAGAGCGCTACATGGGCCTTGCCCAGAACGTAAACAACTTTATGTTTATCCGTCTCTCTATGGGAATTGGTATGAGCATTATTTTTGATGGCAAAATTTATCGTGGGCTCAACGGCAGTGCCGGTCAATTCGGGCATATTACCATGAATCCCGACGGTCCCCGTTGTTCCTGCGGCAACTACGGCTGTTTAGAGACCTATGCTTCCTGTGAAACAATCCTGCGCAAATCCCGGGAAGGGCTGAAGATGGGCCGCGCTCCTGTGCTGGAAACCCTCCTTGCTCAGGGAGACCGTCTCAATCTCGCCACCATTGCCAAAGCTGCCCGGGGAGCCGACGAATTCATCCTAGGTATCTTTGACGATGCCGCCACCTATTTGGGGATTGCCATTGCCAATGTGGTCAATATCTTCAATCCCGAGCTCATTATCCTCGGCGGCGATCTGATGAATTATCAGGATGTTTTTTTATCCAAGATGAAGCGCTTTGTGGACTTCAAATGCTGGAAAAACGCTAAACATCCCATTGAGGTTTCCACCTTTGGCTCAGAAGCTGCCGCTATCGGTGCCGCTCTTCTCTTCAGCGATAAAATCTATCAAAACGCTGTGGAAAGCGAGCCATCCCTCCCAATACGGCAGTGACGTCAAGATAAGACGAACGATCCACGTTGTTATCGGGAACGGGAAGCTATGCCCCGTTTCCCCTTTGAATATAATTGATATGATTGAAATGGAGGAATCCACATGCCATATTGCAGTAACTGCGGCGCCAAGCTTCCTGATTCGGCGTCATTTTGCAGTGAATGCGGCGCCAAGGTTGTCCGTGCATCCCGGGAAGGAGCTGCTCCCGCTGGGAATACAGCTTCCCGCCCTGATCCCAGTACTACATCCCGAAAGCCGGTGGACGGCTTCTCTTTTGATCCTGGCAACCGCCAGACCAATGCCCAGGACGGCTTTCATTTTCAGTCGGAGGAACCCTCATCACCGGCATCTGATGGCGAAGCATTCTCTTTTCATGCCAATGTTAGCTCCCAACAAAGCCCTGACTTTGGGGATTTCCCGCAGGCGTCTTCCAAGCCATACCACTCCTTTTTAGACGATGAAGACGATTTTTCTTTTCAGCCTCCTAGGTCTTCTTCCTCGAGCCAAGGGTTTTCTTCCTTTGACGAGGCGGATGACTTTAGCGGCTTTCAAAAGCCATATGTCAGCTATGACTCTGACGGAATAGGGGATGCCTCCTATCGGTCCAGGAGTTCTTCATCCGGCAGTGCCCGCCGGTCTACTCCCCCAAAAGCTTCTCAAGCCAGAGGCAAAGGGACTTCCAAAAAAGGCGGAAAGAAAAAACGGGGCTGGATCGTCCTGCTATGTATCATTCTGGTGGCTGCTGTAGGGCTGGGTATCTTTTTCTTGACCCGGTCCAATGTGGATACGTCGGAACTCTATACCCAAGCGATCCTTTTGATGGACCAAGGGGATTACGAGGGAGCCTCCGAGCTGCTCCTCGATATCCTAGACGAGGAACCCGACAATGTGGACGCCATGTTAAGGCTGGCTGACTGCTATGTCAATATGGGCGATTCTACAAGAGCGGCAGAGCTTCTCCAGGCGGGTTATGAGCAAACCCAGGATGAGCGGCTACAGACGGCTTTGGCAGAGTTGGATACTACTGGGGAGGCTGATACCACGACGCCGGCGGAAACCACAACAACCCTGCCTCCCGAGACCACCACCACTCCACCCCCTGTTTCGGAGCCTTCCTTTGATCTGTCCGACGCTTTTCTCGGGAATTATGACGACTACAGCGATCAATTTGGTCAGCTTTATAACCAAGAGAACACCTCCGACACCTACACGGATGCCGATGGCAACGAGGTTGAGCTGCAAAGCGCTACCTACACCTACAATGGTTTGATTGTCTCCACCCAAAACGGAAGGATCACCAACATGACCGTCTATTTCGATCAGGATGTCAACTATACTGTGCTGGGGATTGGAAAAGGCGCCACCTATAACGAGACTTTAAACGCTCTTGGCGCTCCTGAAACAGCCGCCGCGGAAAATGAATACGACACCCTGGTTTATCTCCCAGAAAACGGTGAAGCTGTCAAGTATTACTTCCTAGACGATGAACTTTCCTTTGCCACCATCTTTTTGGGATATTCCCAAAATGGCTAAGGATAAAAACAGAAACCAAAAATAAAAAACCGGCAGGATTTAAATCCTGCCGGTTTTTTATTCGTTTTCTGAGGTCGCATGAGAATTTTCTTGCCGGTGCTCTTCCGGCAGCTTCATGTTGGGATAGATCTTTTCCATCCGCTCATCAGGAAAGTGGGTATTGAGGAAGGTGGTCACCACGTTACTTTGGGATTCCACCTCTAGCTGCCGGTTCGACCACTGCTTGACCGCCGCCGCAGAGATGATAATATCCACCGCCATAAGCACAATGAGTACGTTGGTCAGCGGCACGCCAACCTTCTTCGGTATTTTTTCAATGAGGCGGCTAATCCAGGGAAGGGTATGCCGGATAAAGACAAATCCCAAAATGCCCCAGTAAACCGCATACTTTAAATTGGTCCTTCCCGCTAGGTTAAAGGGGGAATTGCTGTATTCCCAGGAAAGGGTGCCAAAAACATTCTCCTGAAAAAAAGAACAGAAAAACTCAAAAAACGCCCCGCTGATCGCGCTGATGGTAAAAATCAGAATGCCACTGGCCTTGCGCAGCCAGCACATCAACAAGGTGAAAAGCACGGCGCCAAAGCCATATACAGGGCTAAAGGGTCCGTAAACCAAGCCCTGACGGCTTTCAAAATACCCCATTTTGATATAGCACCAAAACATTTCCACCACATAGCCGACAACACAGCCAATGAGGAAAATCCAAAACAATTTATAGAAGTGAAGGCCCGCAGCAAAAGGCCTATCCTCTTGCAAGAGGGCCCTTTCCGCCGGTTCCTGTTTTTTCTCTTGTTTTTCCATAATCCCCTCTACAACTCCCCATCCATCTAGTTTCTATTCGAAGTTCTTCTGGAACGTGCCTCATTATATCATACTCCCAGCCGAAAAAAAATTAAGTTTTTTCTACGATTTTCGAATGTATTCGAAAAACTTTGAAAATATGAATAGAAAACTAGCCTCGGCATACCTCTTTGGCCATAATAAAAGGGCGGGGTGTTGAATCGTCCCCGCCCTTTTTGCTTATGTGTGATAAAGAAGCAATAGAAGTGCAAAAAATTTTGCCGTTCCTATCCGACACTTGGCCATTGTGTCGGATAGGTCGGGCGGTTAT
>CAJFSX010000078.1 GCA_904419775.1 Candidatus Pararuminococcus gallinarum
CGCGATTTTGTTGCGATTGACACAACAGCGCGGCTTGGCTGCGGCGGCTCGCCGCCATCCTTTTCTCTCAAGAAAAGGATGCAAAAGTGATCCAAGGGGAGCTCCCCTTGGATATCCCCCTAATGAGGCTCGCTGCTTTCCCACCAGTATGGGCAGCGATTTTTCCTCGATTCGCGGGGGCGAGGCCTGAGGGAGTCCCCCGCTCAATTCGAAAAAATCGTCGGCTTCCGCCGAAACCGCCCACGCTCCTAGCGGAGAGCAAGATGCGCTCTAGGTTTCATTTGAGACATTGTCCGCGATGCCCGCAATTACGTTGCGATTGACACATAAACGCGGTTTGGCTGCGGGCACTGCCCGCAAGGAGGAGAAAGATGAAGGTAGCTTTGGAATTACAGCCCTGCTGCGGGATGCGCAGCGGCATTGGCGCCTATACCCTGGAGCTTATCCGCAGGCTGACCCAGCAGCCGGACATATCGTTTCAAGGGAACCTGTTTAATTTTCTCTCCCGCAACCAGGGCGGGGAGGTGACGGAGGGGCTCTCCTTTCCTGTCCGGGAAAGCCGGATCCTGCCCTATGGGGTCTACCGGCGGGTCTGGAATGCCCTGCCCTTTTCTTATGTCCGCCTGTTTGGGCCGGCGGACATCACCCACTTTTTTAACTACATCGTCCCGCCCAGGGTCGGGGGCAGGGTGGTGGACACGGTCTACGACCTCTCCTATCTCTATTACCCCGAAACCCTGGAGCCCAAAAACCTGCGCCGGATCCAGAGGGGCATCGGCTACAGTGTGGAGCGCAGCGACCGGATTGTCACCATCTCCCGCAGCGCAAAGGAAGAGATCCTGGGGGAATTTCACCTGCCGCCGGAGCGGGTGGCCGTCATCCCTCCCTCCTTTGACACCCCCAGGCCAAAGGGAAACTTCACTCCCCTCCGGGAAAAATGGGGAATCGGGGAAAAATACCTCCTCTTCCTGGGGAACCTGGAGCCTCGGAAAAACCTCATCCGGCTCATGGAGGCCTTTTCCCTGCTCAAAAGGGAGGCGGGGATCCCCCACCAGCTGGTCCTGGCCGGAGGTCTGGGCTGGCGGTATGACGGCATCCTGGCAACGCCCGGGCGGCTGGGGTTGGAAGGCCAGGTGATCTTCACCGGCTTTGTCTCCGCCCAGGAAAAAGCGGAGCTTTACGCCCATGCCGACGTCTTTGTCTTTCCCAGCCTTTATGAGGGGTTCGGCATCCCCATTTTGGAGGCTTTGAGCCTGGGGACGCCGGTGGTCTGCTCGGAAACCTCCTCCATGCCCGAGGCCGGGGGAGAGGGGGCGCTGCTCATCGACCCTTTGGATACAGTGGAAATCGCCCAGGGGATCTTTACCCTTTTGACCGACCAGGGCCTTCGGCGGCGGAAGATAGAAGCGGGGCTTCAGCATGCCGCCGGGTTTTCCTGGGAGGCCTCGGCGGCAAAGCTTCTGGCGCTTTACCGGGAGATGATGTCATAGAAAGAACAGGAGGGGGAAATTCCCCCTCCTGTTCTTTCTATGGGGCCGGACCTGCCCGCCTACCGGCGGGGAAGACGCGGCCACGGCCTAGCAAAAACCACTGTCGTGTCGCCCGCGCGCCTACCGGCGGGGATGACGCGCACTTGTTTTTATTTAAGACATCGTTCGCGTCTCACGCGATTTTGTTACCCATTGCGCCACAGCGCGCCCCTTGTTGCGGGCAGGTCGCGCCCTGCGTTTTATTCGAGATACTGTCGCGTCGCCCGCGCGTCTACCGGCGGGGATGACGCGCACTAGATCTTGTTTAAAACCTTATTGCGAAGCACGCGAACAGGCCGCAGTTAGCGCCACAGCGCGACTTCCTCCGCCGGCAGGTGGCGCGGTCTGCTGCGGCGACTCGCCGCCCACCGGTAGGTGGCGGTCATGGCAGCTGTTCCAAAAGCTCCGCCAAAGCTTTCGCTGATCTTTCCCAGGAAAAACGGGACGCGTTTTCATACCCCGCCTGCCGCAGCTGATTTCCCAGGGCGGGGTCGGTGAGAAGCTGGTAGATCTGACAGCAGATGTCCTCTGGATCCATAGGGTCTACATAAAGGGCGCCCCTCCCCGCCACCTGGGGCAGGGCGGAGGCGCCGGAGCAGATCACCGGGGCGCCGCACTGCTGGGCTTCGATGACCGGGATGCCGAACCCCTCATAGAGGCTGGGGAATAAAAACGCCCCTGCCATGGAATAGAGGGCCCCCAGATCCTCCCTCGCCACATAGCCGGGGAAAAGGACATCCTCCCGGCAGCGGATGGCGGCAAGGGCCTTCTCCCTGTCAAACTTCCAGCCCTGCTCCCCGGCGATGACAAGCTTCCAGCCCGCTCCGGCAGGCCGGGATTTCAGCAGGTCAAAGGCCTCCATAAGCCGGGTCAGGTTCTTGCGGGGGTTAAAGTTCCCCACAAAGAGAAGATAGCGCTCCGGCAGGCCGTATCTTTCCCGGACGGCCTCCAGCGTTTTTTCATCCTCGACCCGTCGCAGGGCCGGGTCGGCGGCGCAGGGGATGACGTGGATCTTTTCCGCCGGGATGGCCAAGAGTCTTGTCATCTCCTCTTTGGTAAAGGGGGAGATGGCCCCGTAGCAGATCGCCCGCTTTCGCAGCAGCCGGTACTGGAGCCGCCAGTACCAGACCCGGGAGGCACGGTAGACCTCTCCCATCCGGAAGAGGGCCAGATCGGTGACCACCGGTATTACCTGGCAGCTTGGGGGCAGCAGCAGGGGGATCTTGGAATCGGTGGTGAGGTAAAGGCAGTTTTTGCAGTAGCGCCGCCCCATCCAAAGGGACTCATACAGCCCCCGGAGGAGGGCCCGCCCCTTCTTTACCGGGATCCGGATCTGGCGGGCCTGACCCTGGGGGAAGGGCGGGCTGTCGGCGGAGAGAAGCACCGCCGCCTCCCGGCCGGGATGCTGGGCCAGCCGTCCAAACAGCTCATAAATCAGGATGCCGATGCCGCTGCTTTTCTCCTGGTACTGGGTGGCGCTGATGACAAGTCGCTTTTTCATGGCCCCATCCCCTCCCACCGCCGGACGGCCTCCTCATAGACCTCCATGATCTTGGGAAAGGCCTGGTCCAAGCTGTACTGCCGCGCCATCTCCCGGCCCCGGCGGCCCATCTGAACCGCCTCCTGCCGGTGGGTATAGAGCCACCGAAGGGCCAGGGCGCATCCCTTCCGGTTATCTAGGGGGAAGAGCAGGCCGTTTTTCCCGGAGGAGATCAGCTCCTGATGGCCCTTGACGTCGCTTGCCGCCGCCGGCAGGGAGGAGGCCATGGCCTCCATGAGGTGAAAGGGCAGCCCCTCCCGGCGGCTTGCGGAGACGGCGCAGTCACAGGCGGCATAAAGCCCCGGCATGTCCTCCACAAAGCCGGGGAAGAGCACCCTTTTTCCCAGGGAAAGCTCCCCGGCAAGGGCGCGGCAGCGCTGGAAAAGATCGCCCTGGCCCGCCAGGATAAGCTTTGCCCCCGGCATCTCCGGGGCGGCCTTAGCAAAGGCCCGAAGGAGGGCCTCCTGATTCTTCCGGGGGGAAAATTCGGCGGCGCAGACAAAGACAAAATCCTCCGGGGAAAGCCCCCACCTTTCCCGGAGCCGGGGCCTTGCCTCCGGCGTCCGGTTTCTATGAAACCGCTCCAGGTCCACCCCCATGCCGGGGATGAATACAGGCTCCCGCCGGGCCAGGCGGTATTTCCGGCAGAGCCTTTCATCCTCCCGGTTCATGACCATGGCCACGTCGGTGAGGGGGGCCAGCAGCATCTCCGGCAGAAGGTAGGGCCATCTTCCCATCCCGTCCTCCTCTCCAAAAAGGTAGCCGTGGACGGTATGGACCACCAAAGGGCGGCGCTTCATCCCCATAAGGGCCGCCCGCGCCACCCCGGAGGCCAGGGCGGTATGGGTGCTCAGCAGGGAGAACCCCTCCCGGCAGATCAGGCGGCGGGCGGCCAGGATGGCGGTAAGGTTTTGGGGGCTTGTCAGCTTCTTTTTCATGGGCAGGGTGACCACCGTGTGGGCATAGGGCACCTTTCCCACATCCGACGCCGCCGCCCAGACCTCATAGCCCATCTCCCCGAAGGCCTTGAGATAGGGCAGGTGGAAGTTGCGCAGGTGGGAGAGGGTAGAGGCGCAAAAAAGCACCTTTTTCTTCACAGAATACCCCTCCTTTCTCCCCAAAGCCTCCGGCTCTGCCGCTGTAAAATCCGCCGTCCCTGCGGACGGTAAAATCCTTCCCTTACAGCATGTCCCTTTTCCCGCCTTTCTATGCTCTCCAGCGGTATTTTCTTACCCTTTCCCAGACGTACAACATCTTGTCCTTTTTCACAAGAAACGGTAGTGGAAATTTGCTGTTGCGCCGAAATATGAAAGGGAAATGTTTTTACAATTGCACAAATAATACATGCATCTTATAACGAAATTATTTACTGGTTTTTCCAAAATATTCGCGGCCGGAGGGGAGGATGGATGGCTTTGGCTGTGAGAAAATCCGTATGATCCCGCCGCCAAAGGGCGGCATAAAAACCTGGGCTGTACCCTGATGGGACAGCTTGCGAGAAGAAGGAGATTTTTTTATGAAACAACGACATAGGGCCTCTCGCCTGGGCGGGCTGCTCAAACGCCGCCTGCTCCCGGCGATCCTGTCCCTTTCCATGGCCGTTTCCCTGGCCCTGCCCGGCGGGCTTTTTGCCGCGGCGGCCGGCGGCTTTGAAACCAACCTGACCAATCTCCACGGTCTTTCCGGCACCTGGACGGCTGAGGATGACGGCTTCCACGGCGCCTCCGCCGGCGGGGACAACTTTGCCATCGCCGACGATGTGGTGGGGGCTAACGACCTGTTTATCTATGAGGCGGACATCACCTCCGGCATCACCAACCCGGATTTCAACGCCTCCCTCATCTATGGGCTGAAAAATCCCAGCACCCCCAGCGAGCGCTTTTATAATTTCGGCGTCATGCCGGGGAGCAACCAATACATCCGTTTTGACCAAACCAATGGCGCTCCCCTCAGCGGCGTGCAGACCGGCGCTATTGAGGAGAAGGACACCTATCATGTAAAGATTGTCCGCAACAGCCAGACCGAGTTTGAGTTCTTCATCGACGATACCCCTGTCTATAAAACCACCCACGACAATTTCGAGGGCGGCTATGTGGGCATGATGACCAACGATAAAGGCGTTTGGCAGAATGTGAAGCTGACCATCACCGGTTCCACCCTGGGTTTTGTCTCCAACCTGACCGGCTGGACCGCCCAGAGCGGCACCTGGACCGAGACCCCCCAGGGTTATGCTTCCGACTGCGCCGGCAACTGCTTCCTGCTCTCGGATAAGGCCCTTTCCGGCGACGCCCTCTTCACCTATGAGGTGGACATGACCCCGGAGAGCAACAACAACGGCCTTGCCTTCGGCGTCAAGGATCCCCAGAACCCCACCGCCCGCTGGTACTGCTTCAGCGTGGAGGGGGACAATATCCTAATCTTTAACCAGACCGACGGCAACCCTGGAGACAGCCTGCGGATCATCCCTCTCACCGAGGAGGAGAAGGGGCTGGATACCTACCATCTCAAGGTGGTGCGCAAGGACGCTTCCACCTTCGAGTACTACCTCGGGGAGCGGCTGGTGCAAACCGAAACCTACGCAGCCTATGAGGGCGGCACCTTCGGAGTGCTTTCCACCGGAAAAGCTGTGTTCCAGAACGTGAGCCTCACCGAGGAAGGCACCTCCATCGCGGGCTTTACATCCAACCTCTCCGGCTGGCACGGGGTTTCCGGCACCTGGAACTTTACCCAGGACGGCTATGAAGGCAACTGCGCCGGCAACCAGTTCGCCATGTCCGGCAAGGAAATCGGCGACGACGTCCTCTTTGTTTACGAGGCGGATATGACCCCCAAGACCAATGCCTCCGGCATCGTCTTTGGCGTCCAGAACCCAGACGACCCCATCACCCGCTGGTACTGCTTCAATGTGGAGCGCACCGCTGACGGCGGCTCCAACACCATGCTCTTCGATCAGACCAACGGAATCCCCAACGTCCTGCGGGCCGAGCCTCTCACCGAGGATGAAAAGGCCAAGGATACCTACCACATGAAGGTGGTGCGGGAAGGGGAGACCACCTTTAAATTCTACCTGGACGACAGGGAAGTCTTTTTCCAGGATTTTGCCGGCTTCGAGGGCGGCTACTTCGGCGTCATGAGCACCGGCACCGGCATTTTTAACAATGTCAACTTCACCGAGACCGGCAAGGTTGCCGGGGAAGGCTTTGTCACCAATCTCTCCGGCTGGAGAGGCGTCAGCGGCACCTGGAGCATGACCGAGGACGGCTTTAAAGGCTCCGGCGCCGGCAATGTCTTTGCCATGTCCACCAAGGCGGTCAACTCCCACGATCCCTTCACCTTTGAAGCGGACATGGAGCTGCCCCTGGAAGAAACCGCCGGCGGTATCACCTTCGGCGTCAAGGATCCCCAGAACCCCTCCGGCAAATGGTTCTGCATCAATGTGGACCGGGGCGGCCCCATCTCCCGGATCTTTGCCCAGACCAACGGCAACCCCGACTTCATCCAGGACTTCCCCCTGACGGAGGAAGAGCAGGCCCAAACCACCTTCCATCTCAAGGTCGTCCGTGAGGTGGAGGACGGCCCGGTGAAATTCTACCTGGGCGACCGCCTGCTGATGGAAAAAGAGCTGACCACCTTTGAGGGCGGCTACTTCGGCGTCATGTCCTGCAATTCCACCGTTACCTTTAACCATGTCTATTACACCATCAACGGCTCCGACGCCGCCTTCTCCTCCAACCTCACCGGCTGGCGGGGCATCAACGGCACCTGGACCACCGAGGCCGGCGGATTCCAGGGCGTTTCCACCGGCGGCAATACCTGGGCCATTGCCGAGGACTTTGAGATTGACGGCAGCACCTCCTTTATCTTTGAAGGGGATATGGAGCTCAGCGCCGGCAACCACGCCGGCGGCCTCATCTTCGGCGTCAAGGATCCGGACAACCCAGCCGGCTATCCCAGCCAGTGGTACTGCATCATGGCGGCCAAGGGCGACGGCAACTTTATGGCCTTTGCCCACAAGGATAATTCTCCCCAGTTTATCGAAACCGCCGGCCTTTCCGACGGGGATAAGACCACCGAAATTTACCATCTGCGGGTAGAATATCTGGAGTCGAAGACCGCCAACTTCTACATCAACGGTACCCTTTATAAATCCATCTCCCTGCCAAACTTTGAGGGCGGCTACTTCGGCGTCATGGTGTCCGGTCCCACCACCGCCACCTTTGACAATGTCAACTACTACCGCGCTACCACCCCCAAACTGGACGGCATGGAGCTCATCGGCGCTGAGATGGACAAACCTTTTGACCCGGCGGAGCATTCCTACTGGGCCGAGGTGGATCACAGCGTCAGCTCTGTCAAGGTAAAGACCGACTTTGACGACACCCTTTACAGCGTCACCGTCGGCGAGCAGCAGGCCGCCCCGGGAGAGGAAGTTTCCGTCAACCTGGCTGATGGCCTCAACACCGTCCGGGTGGTGGTCCGGGATCCCGGTTCCGATCTCTCCGACACCTACACCATCAACGTCACCCGGCAGCCGGATCCGGACACCCTCTATCACGAGACTGCCCGGCCCCAGCTCCATTTCACCCCCTATATGTACCAGATGAACGACCCCAACGGCCTGCTCTACGATGACGCCACAGGGCTGTATCATCTCTTCTTCCAGTGCAACCGTCCCTTTGACACCGGTGTAGAAGGCCTTTCCGGCACCACCAGCTGGGGACATGCCATCTCCAAGGACATGATCAACTGGCGGGAGCTGCCTCTGGCCATTACCCCCGATGAGCTGGGCTGGGCCTACTCCGGTTCCGGCGTCATCGACCGCTACAACACCTCCGAGCTCTTTGAGGAGGATCCCTCTGATCCCGATTACACCCCGCCCGGCTCCCGAATTGTCCTGTTCTACGCCAACGTGGCCGGCGATACCACCCACGGCTATGCCAAGGAGTCCATGGCCTATTCCACCGACGGCGGACAGACCTTCATCAAATACGAGGGCAACCCGGTGGTCAAAAACCCGGGCAACATGTACGGCGCCGGCCTGCGGGATCCCAAGGTCTTCTGGTATGAGGACGAGACCATGGAAAACGGCGGTATCTGGGTTATGGTCACCGTGGGAGAGCTGCACATCTTCACCTCCCACAACCTCATCGATTGGAAGCACTGCGGACGGCCTGAGATCAACGGCCAGGTCTTTGACTCCGAGTGCCCCGACCTTTACCCCCTGCCGGTAGACGGGGATCCCAACAATGTGAAATGGGTCTACACCGGCGGCGGCATCTTCTATGTCATCGGGCATATGGAAAAGACCGGGGAGGACACCGTCATGTTTGTCCCCGAGACCGATAAGATCTATGCCCTCAACGGCATTGCCGACCAGGGCCCGGGCAATCCGGCTCCTGAGACCTATGCCACCCAGACCTTCCACAACGAGAAGCTGGGCCGCACCATCTCCATCAGCTGGCTGCGGGATCCCTCTACCCAGTGGAAGGATAAAAACTGGAACTCCGCCCAGTCCCTGCCCATGGAGCACAGCCTCCACACGGTGGACGGCCAGGTGAAGCTCTTCAGCTACCCCGCTGAGGAGGTCAACTCCATGCGGGATGAAAAGATCCTAGACCTCAAAGACATCCAGGTGGACGAGAACAGCGAAAACGTCCTGAAGGATATCCAGGCGACCCTCTGCGATATGGACGCCACCATCACCCTGGGCACCGCGACCCAGGTAGGCTTTAAGCTGCGCACCGGAGAAGCCGGCGGCGGCCAGGAGCTTGTCATCACCTACAACCGGGAAGACGGCAAGCTCTATGTAGACAAGACCAAGACCGGCGGCGGCAGCTATCTGGGTGTCTACGAGCCCGACCTGACCCTGATGGAAGGCGATCAGATCAATCTGCGGATGATTCTGGATCAGATCTGCTTTGACGTCTACGGAAACTACGGTGAGGCCGCTGTAGCAGGTCTCATCTACACCGAGTTTGAGAACGCCGGTATGGAGTTCTTTACAAACGGCACCGCTACCATCGATTCTTTGGAGATCTACTCCATGAAGCAGATGGATCGGACCACCGATTTCCCAGATCCTGTTGTTCCCACTGAACTGAGCAATCTGGAACTCTCCAACGGTACCCTGGATCCTGCTTTTGACAAGGATACTCTAAACTACACCGCTACCGTGGCAAACTCCGTCTCCTCTGTCAAGGTCATGCCCACCTACACCGGCGACACCGCTGTTACCGTCAACGGCAAGGATGTCGCCTCCGGCGCCTACTCCGAGGACATTGCCCTGGAGGTTGGCACCAATACCATCACCGTGGTAGCCGGAGAGAAAACCTACACCATCACCGTCACGAGAGAAGAGGAAGAACAGCCTCCTGTAGGCGAGAAACCTCTCCTGGATGGCCTGGAGCTGTCTGAAGGAACTCTTACTCCCGCCTTTGACAAAGACACCTTCTCTTACACCGCTGCCGTAGGAAACGAGGTAGAGGGTGTGCAGGTGAAAGCCTTCTTTGCCGATGGCGTCACAGCCATGATAGGAGAAGAGGCGCTGGAGAGCGGCGTCTACTCTGAAGAGATCCCGCTGCAGGTAGGAGAAAACGAGATTGTAGTTACTCTGCGCCTGGAAGGTGAAGAG
>CAJFSX010000079.1 GCA_904419775.1 Candidatus Pararuminococcus gallinarum
GGTAGGAGAAAACGAGATTGTAGTTACTCTGCGCCTGGAAGGTGAAGAGAGCGAATATGTGATTGTTGTGACAAGGGAAGAGGAAGCGGTGACAGAGCCAGAACCCACGCCGGGCACCGGCAAGCCGAGCATCCCTGGATCTGACGAAGATCAAGTAGGCGGCAATGACTGGGAATGGCCGTCTGGCAGCGGAAATGGTTCCGCCAACGGATCCGGTTCTGGCAACAGTGACAAAGAGAACCCGTCTTCCGGAGATCACAGCATGATCGCTGGAGCGCTGGCAGTCCTGGCCCTGAGCGCAGGTGCTGCGGTAGTTCTCTCCCGCAAGAGAAAATAAAACCCGTATATCCTTTGCTTCAAGGCGGATGACATGTAGTCGTCCGCCTTTTCTATCTTAAAAATTTTTATCGGATAAGTATTCACCTGGGGATTTTCTTCCCCTAAAGAGGATAAAAGCTCTTCTTTCATAGGGAAATATACTCTCGGCTGCTTTAAATAATAAAAATTTCTTCAAAATAAAAATGAAATTTTTTGGGTAAGAAAATTCATTTCTGTTTTCTCTGGCAGTACAATTTTTCTGAAAACGCCCTTATAAGAAATACATTTTCCCGCTTTCCTTAGATATTTTTCCTAAATCTTAGGAATTTGCCACACTTCTTTAAACAGTTAGCAGATTAAAAATTTTGTAATTTATTGACTTGTCCCATGCAGAATGCTATAATAATGCGCAGCAATGGTGCTGCATTGATTGGCTTTGTAGCACCATTTTTTGGTGTAGTCGGGAGATACCCGGCTGTCACTGCGCCAATTTCGGCGGGGGATATTTCATTTAACCGCGAGGAAAGGAATGAAGTAGAGAGTATGAAAAAATTTCTGAAAAGGGCAATTGTCCTTCTGATGGCAGTTGCAATGGTATTCTCAGTCACCGGATGCTCCAGCAGCGGCGGCGACACAAGCGGCGGCAGCCAGGCTGCTACCACCGATCCCAACCAGCTGGTCATTGCCCGTCCCGAGGATTCTGACAACCTGGATCCTGTCACCCAGGACGGCAACGTCAATATCTGGCTGTTCGGCCTGACCATGGAAGGCCTTGTCCGGGCCAGCGACGACGGCAAGAGCATTGAGCCCTGGCTGGCGGAAAGCTGGGACATCAACCCTGAAGGCACCCAGTACACCTTCCATCTGAAACCCGGCGTTAAATTCGCCAACGGCACTGAAGTCACCACCGAGGACTGGATCTGGTCCATTGAGCGGGCCCGGGACACCGAGTCCTCTGCTTGGGCTTTTGCCATGGAAGCCATCGAGTCGGTGGAAGCTCCCGATGAGAACACCCTGGTGATCACTCTGACCGAGCCCTGGGCTCCCATCCTGGCTGACCTTGCCATGTTCAACGCTTCCGTCCAGTCCAAAGCCTATTATGAAGAGGTGGGCGAGGAAGCTTACACCCAGGCTCCGATGGGAACCGGCCCCTTCTATTTCGCCGAGTGGCAGAAGGGCGAATATGTCCTCTTAGAGAAAAACACCAACTACTGGAATCCCGACGAACCCAAACTGGACAGTGTAAAATTCACCGTCGTCCCTGACGATAACTCCCGCGTCATGCAGCTGCAGGCTGGCCAGGTGGACGCCATTACCTTCGTCCCCTGGAACCGGATGGAAGAATTGGATGCTGACCCCGACATCGTCGCTGTCGGCCTGCCTTCCACCGAGGTCCGCAACATGATCTTTAACAACACCATCGAGCCCCTTAACGACGCCCGCGTCCGCCGCGCCTTGGCCATGGCCACCGACCGGCAGGAGCTGATGGATGTGGCCCTTTACGGCTACGGTGAGCTCGCTACCTCCTTCATGTCCGTCAACGGCATGTATTGGAATGAAAACGTGGACTATCCTGAGTATGATCCCGAAGGCGCGAAAGAGCTTCTGACCGAGGCTGGCTATGGCGACGGCTTTGAAATCACCCTGGCCCTGGATTCCGGCAACACCATCCACGCCACCATGGGTACCCTGCTCAAGGAGCAGTGGGCTGAGGTTGGCATCACCCTGAACCTGGAAACCCTGGAAAAGGGCACCATCAACGAGCGGATGAACAACCTGACCCTGGATCTGCAGATCCGGCCTTGGACCAACGATATGGCCGATCCTTCCCAGCAGGCGGATTACAGCTGCATCTATGACAACGCCATGTGCCTGATGAGCGGCTGGCAGAATGATGAGGTGGAGGCTTTGGTCAACGAGGCCAAAACCGAGCTTGACCCCGAAAAACGCCAGGAGCTCTATTATGAGATCCAGCAGATGATGGCCGACGAGCTTCCCTTCTTCAGCATGTTCTATATTCCCTACCCTGTTGCCTACCGCAGCAATGTAGAGAACTTTATCCAGACTCCTCTGGGCGCTTACCGCTTCCAGGAGACCACCAAATAAACCCAAACAACGCAATTTGAATCGGAGGGGGAGGGGACTTTCCCCTTTCCCTCCGTTTTTCAGCGGCAAAGGGGCTTTCCCACCAAAAGGGCGGGAAGCCCCTACCGCTATTTTCATTGAGGACAGGTGAATGCTATGCAGCAACTCAATTATGCAATAAAGCGCCTGTTGCAGATGATCCCCGTTCTGCTGTGCGTCACCATCTTGGTATTTGTAATGATGCGCCTGATCCCCGGCAATCCTGCGCAGATTATGCTGGGTGAAAAGGCTACCCCCGAGATGGTCGCCGCCAAGGAAGTGGAAATGGGGCTGGACAAGCCTTACATCGTGCAATACGGCATCTTTTTGCGGGATCTGGTCACCGGTAACCTGGGGGAATCTATCCAGTATTCCATCCCCGTCAGCGACCTGCTGGGAAGCCGGATGATCGTGACCGTTTCCCTGGCGCTGATGACCGCCCTGTTTGTCGTCCTCATCAGCTTCCCGCTGGGCTACTACTGCGGACGGCATAAAAACGGCATCGGGGACAATATCATCCGCGTCCTTTCCCTGGTGGCCCTCTCCATGCCCCAGTTCTGGATCGGCATATTGCTGCTGCTCCTCTTTGGGCTGCAGCTGGGCTGGGTGCCTATCTCCGGATGGGGCGTCACCTTCTTAGACCATGTGCGCTGTCTCATCCTGCCGTCCATCACCGGCGCGCTGGGGGTCTGCACCCTGATGATTAAAAATCTCCGTGGAAATGTGGCCAATGTAATGGGAATGGACTTCGTAGACTTTGCCCGCAGCAAGGGTATCTCTGAAGGCCGGGTCCGCTCCCGCCACATTGTCAAAAACGCCTTGATCTCTACGGTGACCCTGCTGGCCCTGCGGATCGTCAACCTGTTGGGCTATACTGTGGTTATCGAGACGGTCTTCGGCCTGCCCGGTGTCGGCGCGCTGCTGGTAGAGGCCATCTTCCGCCGGGACTACGCTGTGGTTCAATCGGTGGTGGTGATCTTCGCCGCGCTGGTGCTCATTGTAAACTTGATCACCGATATTTCCTACTCGCTCTTGGATCCGCGGGTAGAACTAGAATAGGAGGGCGCAAGGATGACGCAATATAACCTGGCCCCTCAAAGGCTCACTTTACATCGCTTTAAGAAAGGAGGGGATGGGCATGGCAAAGCTTGAGGGAATGGACGAACAGCGGAAGGTGGTCAACGCCGCCCAGGAGGGCGGTGCCCTGATCGCCCGCAAAAAGGCTCCCTGGTGGCGCCGGAGCATGACGCTCAACATCGGCCTGCTGATCATCCTGGTGGTGGTGATCTTTGCCCTTTTTCCCCAGTTTTTAACTTCCTATGACCCTAACGCTTCCGATACCACCGCTATGCTCCAGCCCCCTTCGGCGGAGCATCTCTTCGGCACTGACAACTACGGGCGTGATGTGTTCGCCCGTGTGGTATGGGGCACCCGCATTGACCTAACCATCGGCGTTCTGGCCATGATCGTCCCCTTTATCACCGGCAGTATCATCGGCCTCATCGCCGGCTACTATGGCGGATGGCTGGACAGTGTCCTGATGCGCATTCTGGACGTGGTTATGGCTTTCCCCTTCATCATCTTGGTCATTGCCATCGTCAGCATTATGGGGCCGAGTATGAACAACCTTTACATCGCCATCTGGCTGGTGGGCTGGCGCGACTACGCCAGGCTGGTCCGAAGCGAGGTCATGGTGGTCAAACATAGTGAATACGTCCAAGCTGCCCGTCTTCTTGGATATTCCGATCTGCGTATTCTGATCCGGCACATTTTGCCTAACGTATTTTCCTCCGCTATCGCTTTTGCGTCTTCTGACGTTGTTATGTGTATGCTCACCGGTGCTTCCCTGTCCTTCCTTGGATTGGGCGTGCAGCCCCCGACACCGGAATGGGGCGCGCTCATCGCAGATGGACGTCCGTTTATCTCCCAGGCATGGTGGATCTGCGCCTGCCCCGGTTTCGCACTCATCTTTGCCGGCACCGGCTTCAGCCTGTTTGGCGACGGCTTAGCCGACTTGCTGCGCACCAAAAACCGTTAAGAAAGGGGGAGCTCGGACCATGGCCGATATCCTGGAGGTTAAAAATTTAAAAACATATTTTATTACCAAAGAAATGACTGTCAAAGCGGTGGATAATGTCAGCTTTACCATCCGCCAAGGGGAAACCTTCGCCCTAGTTGGGGAGTCAGGCTGCGGGAAAAGCGCCACCTGCCGTTCTATCCTCCGGCTGATCCATAAGCCGGGCAAGATTGTGGACGGGCATATCCTCTACAAAGGAAAGGAGCTAACCGCCCTCTCCCAGAAGGAAATGCGCCAGATCCGCGGCAAGGAAATCGCTATGATCTTTCAGGAGCCGATGACCGCTTTGAATCCCGTGCTCACCATTGGTGAGCAGATATTCGAGGCTTTCGGTGACCAGAAGATGTCAAAAAAAGAAAAGACAGAACGGGCCATTGAACTACTTCATATGGTGGGAATTCCACGTCCGGAAACCCGCATTAAGGAATATCCCCATCAATTTAGCGGCGGCATGCGCCAGAGGGCGATGATTGCCATTGCCCTGGCTGCGAAGCCCCAGCTTTTGTTGGCTGACGAGCCTACCACCGCTCTGGACGTGACGATTCAAGACCAGATCATCAATCTTCTCAATGATTTAAAGGCCAAATTAGGGATGAGTATCCTGCTTATCACCCATGACCTGGGAGTCGTTGCCCAGATGTGCGACCGGGTTGCCGTCATGTATGCCGGCCACGTGGTAGAAATTGCCGATACCCTCACCCTCTTTTCTTCTCCGCGGCACCCATATACCTATGGGCTGCTCTCCTCCCTACCCACCGGGCACGAGAAGGAGCGGCTGATTCCCATTCCCGGTTCTCCTCCCGACTTGGCCAACCCGCCCCAAGGCTGTCCCTTCGCGCCCCGGTGCCGTTTTGCTGAGGACCGCTGCCGGGAAGAGCTGCCTGCTCTCAGCGAGATCTCACCGGATCATTTAACACGGTGTCACTTCCCTGAAAAGCTTTCTGAAGTCAAATCCTTTGTGGAAGGAGGCAGATGACCGTCCATGGAAAATAGTACAGCACAGCCGTTATTAACGGTCACCAATTTAAAGAAGTACTTCCGGCTCAAACGGCCGATTTTAGACGCTATTGCTCGAAAGCCTATCCAGACCCTCAAAGCGGTAGATGACGTTAGTTTTTCCATCGCGAAAGGTGAAACTCTGGGATTGGTAGGGGAATCGGGCTGCGGCAAGTCTACCCTGGCTCGGACTATTATGCGCCTGTATGATCCTGACGCTGGTAAGGTTGTCCTCAATGGGATTGAAATCAGTTCCCTCAAAGGAAAAGAGCTTCGCGAAAAGCGCCGCAGTTTCCAAATGGTCTTTCAAGATCCTTACTCCTCCCTCAACCCTCGGATGACTGTCCGGGATACGCTGGGCGAAGCTCTGAAGGTTCATAAAGTCTGCCCTCCGGAACAAAGGGAACAGAGGGTCCTCAAATTGCTGGAAATGGTAGGAATGAACGCGGATACAGCGGACCGGTATCCCGGTGAATTTTCTGGTGGACAGCGGCAGCGAATTGGCATTGCCAGGGCTTTGGCGTTGGATCCCGCTTTTATCATTGCCGACGAACCGGTTTCGGCTCTGGACGTCTCTATCCAGGCACAGATTATCAACCTGCTCATGGATCTGCAAAAGGATCTGGAGTTGACGATGCTCTTTATTTCCCATGACCTGAGGGTTGTCCGGTTGATTACCCATCGTGTGGCGGTTATGTATCTTGGCAAAATTATTGAGTTGGCTCCCACAGAAGAGCTCTATGAACGTCCTTATCACCCATACACAGAGGTTTTGCTCAAAGCCGCTCCTGTGTTGGATCCTACCCACCGTTCCCGGGAGTACAGTATCGAAGGAGAGCCTCCCAGCCCTATCCAGCTGCCTACCGGCTGCCGGTTCCATCCTCGTTGTCCAAGAGCTACAGAGGAATGCAAAAAGATACAGCCTGATTTCGCCGAGGTTTGTCCCGGTCATTGGGTGGCTTGCCATCATCCCATCCAGCCGGTATAAAACATCTGCTACAAAAATGCGCGTCCGGGTGTGGCTGCCGCCCGCCCGGCACCTTTTGTCATAATACTACTGTTAAAGGAGATTTTGCGTCATGTCTGAAGAACTGAAAGTTGGAACCCTTTCCGCCAAAGCTGGCGAGAAGGTACAGGGATACCTGGAAGTTCCTGGTACTCCTGTAAAAATGCCTATCACTCTGATTTGCGGCACTAAACCAGGAAAAACCGTTGTTATCACTGGCGGTACCCATGGCGGTGAGTATCCTGGCGTTGAGACTTCCATCCGGGTTGCCGCTTCCCTTACCCCGGATCAGGTAGCTGGCCGTGTGGCTATCGTTCATCCAGTCAATACCCCCGCTTTCTTTGCGAAAATGCAATATGTAGGCCCCTACGATGGCAAAAACCTCAACCGTGAGTATCCGGGTAAAGCTACCGGGACTGTAACCCAGCGGATCGCCTATACCATCTCCAGCCAATTGTTCGCCCAGGCAGATTTCTATATGGATCTTCACGGCGGCGATATCCATGAATCCCTGACTCCTTTTGTTATCTATTCGGAGCTGGGTTCGGAAGAGCAAAACAATATCGCCAAAGAAGCCGCTTCTATGCTGGGCGTCAAATACGTAGTAGGCTCTGTTTCTGACAACGGTACCTTTGGCTGCGCCGCAACCATGGGCGTTCCCGGCTTCCTGGCAGAGATTGGCCAGTGCGGTCTTTGGAGCGAGGAAGAGGTTCAGACCTATGTGAAAGGCGTTTACAATGTCCTCAAGCATCTGGGCGTCCTGGAAGGCGACGCCGAAAACCTCTGCGACGTAGTATATCTGCATCGGATGGCTGGCCTAGATGCTGAACAGACTGGCTGCTGGTATCCCTGTGTCAAAATTGGCGATAAGGTAACCAAAGGCCAGAAGGTCGGCGAAATCCGGGACTGCTTTGCCAATGTACTGGGTGAGTATTTTGCTCCTCAGGACGGCGTGATGCTTTATGTCATCAGCTCTCTGGCTATTAACGCCGGCGATCCCATTATCGCTTTGGGCTAAAATTCAAAACGTTCCTACGATAAAAGGGCTGGGAATCATATGATTCCCAGCCCTTTTGTCAGCTTATTCGGCTAGCTTCGATTTCCCGGAGGCGGGCGACAATCCCCTACAAAGCAAAAGGCCCGGAGCGCGAAATGGCTCCAGGCCCTTGCCTGGTGACATGCTCGGTCACCTTAGATCGGGAAGCTTACGATCCTAGGCCCCGCAAAAGGGTGGTATCGACAGCGAGCCGTCGCGAGGGCGCTTTGGGCCGAGCAGGCGAGCCGAGCGTGCCCTTTTGCGGAGAAGGAGGAATGACGGAGTGGTATGAGAAAAGCCCGGTCATAGACCGGGCTTTTGGATGGAGCGCAATCCGTTCCCACGTAGGCGGAACGGTTAAAATTGATATTTTCTCAGTGTAAAAAATTGCCGCCACGCAGCGGCGGGCCCAAACCGCAGCCCAGCGCAAAGCGGTTGCGGTTTGGAAGCGAGGAGCAGCAGAATGAGCGCGCGATGAACTTTGCAATGAAATGAAAAAGCTCGTCGCAAGCGATATGTCGCTTGCGACGAGCTGGTGCGAATGGCGATACAGAATTTTTCAAAAAATCCCGTAATATCAATGGTTTCCGGGCTTGCCGGATAGCAAATAACTTGTATTAGACCCCCTTCTGGGCGGCTGTTTTGATGACAGCCGCCCTTTTTCTATCCCCAAATGAAGTGTGCGTTTTAGGGTGGGAAACCCCCTGATTTTTCGTCTGTGGGCATCGAGAACGAGGCCGTCCATATCCTTTCCCTCATGGGAGGCCGGGCGGTAATACAGGGGCGTAAAACCACCAAAACGAACACTTTTTAAGACCGAAAAAAGGAGATGTTCGATATGGCGGTGTTCCGCATTGAGAAAACCCAAAATTATACAGTGATGTCCAACCACCATCTGCGTAACATGGACCTGTCGCTTAAATCCAAGGGACTGCTCTCTATGATGCTGTCCCTGCCGGAAGACTGGAATTATACCACCAGGGGCCTTGCGAAAATCTGCAAAGAGGGCACGGACAGCATCAGCTCCGCCCTGAAGGAACTGGAGCGGGCCGGGTACATCGTCCGCAACCGCCTCCGGGACAGCAAGGGCAAGATCGTGGATGTGGAGTATGTCATCTATGAAACGCCCCGTCTCCCAGAACCTGATGTGCCAGACGAGGGTACGCCGGATGCGTCTTGTCCAGATACGGAAAACCCGGATATGGATGGCCCGGGTCTGGAGAACCGGCCGCAAATAAATAAAGATAAAAGAAATCCTGATCGATCAAAAAAAGATCTATCAAGTACGAAAGGATCAAATCCTGTCCTATCCACCCCCAAAGCCCCCAGGGGTTCGGACGGGATGGGACGGGACTGGATGCGGGAGCGAGAGAGCTATCGGGAATTGATTTTGGAGAACATCGAGTATGACTACCTCATCCAGAGCCATCAGCTTGACCGGGACCGCCTGGACGAGCTGGTGGAGCTCATGGTGGACACGGTATGCTCCCGCCGGGAGACCATCCGTATTGCCGGTGACGACTACCCGGCGGAGGTGGTCAAGTCCCGATTCCTGAAGCTGGACAGCTACCACATCGAGTATGTGCTGGACCGGATGCGGGAAAACACCACCTATGTCCGCAACATCAAGAAATACCTGCTGGCCGCCCTGTATAACGCCCCGGCCACCATCGGCAGCTACTACACTTCCCTGGTGAGCCATGACCTGTACGGCGGCGGAG
>CAJFSX010000080.1 GCA_904419775.1 Candidatus Pararuminococcus gallinarum
ACATTTTGACCAAAGTGTTGGATTTTTTTTGTTCTGGTGGTCCATTCCCTTTTGAGGACAGGTACGGTATAATAAATTTAACTATAAGAAGGAGGAGTATGCTTGCGCCAGGATTTTACCGATTTACTCAGTGATTCCCCTGTCATTGCGGCAGTCAAAGATTTCCGTGGTCTCCAAAAATGCATGACATCGGAATGCAAGGTGGTATTCGTACTCTTTGGGGATATCTGCAATATCGGACAAATCGTCCATACCATCAAGGCTGGAGGGAAAATGGCCATTGTTCATATCGATCTAGTGGATGGTCTTTCTACCAAGGATGTAGCTGTGCGTTTTCTCAAAGAAAATACTCAGGCAGACGGAATTATCAGCACCAAAACCAATCTGATCAAACTGGCCCATAGTCTGGGATTTCTCACCATTCAGCGTTTTTTCCTGATTGATTCCATCGCCCTTGGCAATGTCCTGAAGACGATTGACAGTGGATATGCAGATTATGTAGAGATTCTTCCCGGTGTTATGCCCAAGATTGTCAAGCGTATTGCCTCCTATAGCGCGGCGCCTCTCATTGCAGGGGGGCTGATTTCAGACAAAGACGATGTAATTTCCATGTTGCAGGCAGGTGCTACTGCCATATCCACCACCTGCGAGGACGTTTGGTTTATGTAAGCTAAGAAAGAAGGAGATTGAATGAAACAGTATGTCATCGCCCTGGATCAGGGCACTACCAGTTCCCGCGCCATTATTTTCGATAAAGAGCAAAATATTATTGCAATGGCACAAAAGGAATTTATCCAACACTACCCGAAAGAAGGCTGGGTGGAACACGACCCTATGGAGATCTATGCTTCCCAGTACGGTGTCCTCATCGAAGTGCTGGCCAAAAGCGGTGTTAAAGCGGAAGAAATCGCTGCTATCGGCATTACCAACCAGCGTGAAACCGCTATTGTCTGGGATAAAAATACTGGACGTCCGGTATACAATGCCATTGTTTGGCAATGCAGGCGTACCGCCTCTATTTGTGAGGATCTTAAGGCCAGAGGACTGACCGACTACATACAGAAAACCACCGGCCTTGTAGTGGATGCCTATTTTTCCGGAACAAAGATTAAATGGATTTTGGATAACGTCCCAGGTGCTCGAGAAAAGGCAGAGCGTGGAGAACTGCTTTTCGGCACTGTGGATACCTGGCTCATCTGGAAGTTGACAGAGGGTAAAGTCCATGTGACCGACTATACCAATGCTTCTAGGACCATGATCTACAACATCAAAGATCTTTGTTGGGATGAAAGGATGCTCAAAGAGCTGGATATTCCTGCTTCCATGCTGCCAGAAGTGAGAAATTGCAGTGAAGTCTATGGATATGTCAACATTTCCGGTGTCCAGGTGCCTATTGCTGGTATTGCAGGAGACCAGCAGGCCGCTCTCTTTGGTCAGACTTGTTTTTCCAAGGGAGATGCTAAGAACACCTATGGTACCGGTTGTTTCCTGCTGATGAACACAGGAGAAGATATGTATCTGAGCAAAAATGGCATGGTGACGACCATCGCCATTGGACTTGGAGGCAAGGTCACCTACGCTATTGAAGGAAGCGTCTTTGTCGGCGGTGCGGTTATTCAGTGGCTGCGGGATGAGCTACGTTTCATCGTGGAATCCAAGGATTCGGAGTATTTTGCCACCAAGGTACCTGATAATGGAGGAGTCTATGTTGTCCCCGCCTTTACAGGATTGGGTGCTCCCTACTGGGATATGTATGCCAGAGGTTCCATTTTCGGATTGACCCGTGGAAGCAACCGCAACCATATTATCCGCGCCAGCTTGGAATCCATTGCATATCAGTCTTTTGATGTGCTTTCTGCCATTATTGCTGATACCGGCATCGACATCAACGAGCTCAAAGTAGACGGCGGCGCGTCAGCCAATAACTTCCTCATGCAGTTCCAGGCGGATATCATCGGCAAAAGAGTGCGCCGCCCCATGATTCGGGAGACAACAGCACTGGGGGCTGCTTATCTCGCTGGCTTAGCCGTGGGGCTGTGGAACAGTCTGGATGAAATCAAAAATAATTGGACACTGGATAAAGTATATGAGCCAAACATGGATGAAGCAACGAAAAAGACGCTGATCGCCGGATGGAGTAAGGCGGTGGGAAGAAGCAGAGATTGGACAAAATGATCCATGTGCCAGGAGAGCCATTGCAAACGTATTTTTATTGTGATATAATAATTTTGTTCTAAAATGTCGGAGTAATGAGAGTCGATACATTTTAGGCCTATTGGGGTTGGCCTAATGTAGCGGCTCTCTTTGTTTTGCTCCCATTTGGAGAAAGAGGGAAGAAACAATCAATTGGAGAAAAGATATCCTCCAAAATTGATGCTGAAAGGATGTCATTATGGTTGATGTAATCATCATCGGTGCAGGTATTGTGGGCTGCAGCCTGGCCTATGAACTTTCCAAATACCAGGTTCAGGCGGTGGTACTGGAGAAAGAAAACGATGTAGCCTGCGGAACCACCAAAGCCAATAGTGCCATCGTCCATGCGGGATATGATCCCCGTCCTGGAACACTGATGGCCAAATACAATGTAGAGGGCAACCGGCTCATCGAAGAAATCGCTAAAAAACTGGATGTGCCCTATAAAAAAGTCGGATCTTTTGTCTTAGCGTTTGACGACACTGATCTTGCTACTGTAGGCACATTATTTGACCGAGGCCGGCAAAATGGTGTGCCTGACCTACAGATTCTCTCCGCAAAGGAGACTTTGGCAATTGAGCCTAACATCAATCCAGAAATTAAGGGGGCGTTATATGCCCCCTCTGCCGGTATTGTCTCTCCGTGGGAGTTGGCCATTGCGATGATGGATACCGCTCTTCGTAATGGTGTTAGCCTTTACACCGATTCTCAGGTCACCGCAATTGAAAAAAAACCGGATGGCTACGAGGTTATCTGCGGCGATAAGCGCTATCAAAGCCGCTATGTCATCAATGCAGCAGGTCTTTATTCCGATCAAATTCACAACATGGTATCGGCCCCTGCCTTTACAGTGACGCCTAATAAAGGTGAGTACTATCTCCTGGATAAAAATCAAGGGAATGTGGTCAGCCATGTCATTTTCCAGTGCCCTTCCAAGGTAGGAAAGGGTGTCCTCGTCTCCCCCACCGTCCATGGCAATCTGATCGTGGGCCCCAATGCTGTAGACGCTGATGAAAAAGACGATGTTGGTACTACACGTACTGGCCTGGATTTCGTTATCAAGGCAGCTTCCCGTTCCTGTGACAAGGTGAATTATCGCCAATCGATCCGCAATTTTGCTGGCAATCGTGCATTGACAGAAATTGACGATTTTATTATCGGGGAGGCGCAAGACGCAAAAGGATTTTTTGATATTGCGGGAATTAAATCTCCTGGCCTCACCTCTGCTCCTGCCATTGCCGTGGATATGGTATCCATGCTGGGGGCAGCTGGTCTTTCCCTAGTCAAAAAGGAGGAATATATCGACCGGAGGGAAAAAGTTACCTTCCGTGATCTTTCCCCCCAGGAACGTGCGGAGCTCATTAAAAAAGACAGCCGTTATGGAACAATCATCTGTCGCTGTGAAACTGTAACTGAAGGGGAAATCGTGGATGCCATTCACTCCCCTACCGCTCCCCGATCTGTAGATGCCATCAAGCGCCGTTGCAATGCGGGAATGGGTCGCTGCCAGGGCGGTTTTTGTGGGCCTCGCGTTTTGGAGATACTCTGTAGGGAGCTTGGCCTTGATCCCCGTGAAATTCCACAGGACAAAGATGGTTCCTATATTGTCATGGGTGAGACAAAAACAAGAGGAGGTAACAACTAATGCAATATGATCTTGTCGTTGTCGGCGGAGGTCCTGCTGGATTGGCGGCTGCACTTTCTGCCCATGAAAATGGTGTTAACAGTATCCTCATCATCGAACGTGACCGTGAACTAGGTGGCATCCTCAATCAGTGTATCCACAATGGTTTTGGCCTGCACTATTTTAAGGAAGAATTGACAGGGCCGGAGTACGCCCTTCGTTTTATCGATATGCTGCAAAACACAGGGATCGATATTAAACTTGGCACTATGGTCCTGGATATCGCAGAAGACCGCACCATCCAGGCCATGAACAGTGTCGATGGCTATATGATGATAAAGACTAAGGCCATCGTCTTAGCTATGGGATGCCGGGAACGTACCAGAGGCGCTATTGCCATTCCAGGAGACCGGCCTTCCGGCATCTTCACCGCTGGAGCGGCCCAACGCTACCTCAATATGGAAGGCTATATGGTGGGCAAACGGGTATTGATCTTGGGATCTGGCGATATCGGGTTAATCATGGCCCGGCGTATGACGCTGGAAGGAGCAAAAGTCTTGGCGGTTGTGGAACTTATGCCCTATTCCAATGGCCTTAACCGCAACATTGTTCAGTGCCTTCAGGACTATGATATTCCCCTCTATCTTTCCCATACCATCACCGACATCCAGGGACATAAACGGGTAGAAAAAGCCATTGTTTCCAAGGTGGATGCCAACAGAAAGCCCATTCCGGGAACGGAAATCGAATTTGATTGTGACACCATTCTTCTTTCAGTGGGTCTGATTCCGGAAAATGAGTTATCCCGTGGTGTGGGAATCCAGATCGATCCCCGTACCAATGGGCCTGTCGTCTTTGAAAATATGGAAACTTCCCTGGAAGGTGTTTTTGCCTGCGGCAATGTGGTTCATGTCCACGATCTAGTTGACTTTGTCACCCAGGAAAGTATGCGTGCTGGTAAGGCTGCCGCACAGTACATTCTAGGCGATACTCCAAATCAGAAAAATCTGATTACCGTTAAAAATGGCAGTCATGTCAACTATACGGTTCCCCAGTATATTCGACCAGATCATGTCGAAAAACTGGTAGAGGTCTTCTTCCGCGTGGATAATGTTTACAGCAATATGCGTATCGTGGTCGCATCTGGTGGACAAGAATTATGTAGCTTTAAACGGGAACATATGGCTCCCGGAGAAATGGAAAAAATCGTTGTACCGAAGAAATTTCTTGACGAAGCGAAACAGGCTGAAATCACCATTGCAGTAGTCAATCAGGAGGAAGCGAAATGAAGGAACTGATCTGTATTGTCTGCCCCAAAGGTTGCCACCTGCGGGTTGATGAGGAAAATGGCTATAAAGTGACGGGCAATAGCTGCCCCAAGGGTGCGGATTATGGTTATAAGGAACTGACCCATCCCACCCGGGTAATCACATCTACCGTAAAAATCCATGGCGGCATTCATCACCGTCTCCCTGTGAAAACAAGCTGTGATATCCCCAAAGACAAAATCTTTGATGTTGTCCGATTATTAGACAATGTTGAAGTAGAATCGCCTGTACATAAGGGAGACATCGTCATTGAAAACATTTTAAATACAGGTGCGAATATTATAGCGACCAGAAACATGTAAGTTTTTGTTAATATTGATTTTTTTTGATTTTTTGAAATATCATGACAGCAGAATACATAAAAATCTATTCTTCTTTGCTTGACGATTTATTTTGTTTTTTGCGGATAAAATATTGTATTTTACATGTAAATGGGCTATAATAATTATGCTACTTGTTGCGGGATGCAATAAGTTATTACTTATTTTATTTGATTACTTCTTATTTCTTCTTCTCAATAAAAGGAGCCGGATGTGTGAAAGCACATTCGGTTCCTTTTATTTTGCGTATTTCTGATCGTTTTGAATAAACAAGAAAAGGATGAAATTCTTCGCAGAAATTCCATCCTTTATCACTCACTTCTTTTTCTTTTGTCCGTAATAAGCATTCTTTCCATGTTTTCTCAGAAAATGCTTATCCAAAAGCGCCTGCTGCAGAGGAGGATATCCTTCTCCTGCCAGCATCTGTGTATGCCAGGCCATCATAGCAACCTGTTCTAACACAACAGCATTGTGTACTGCCTCTACCGGATTTTGACCCCAAGTAAAAGGACCATGACTATGGACTAGGACCGCCGGTACCATATCTGGATCGATCTGCCGCTTATTAAATGTTTCTACGATTATTTTACCTGTTTCCAGCTCGTATTCCCCAGCGATTTGCTGATCGCTCATCAGTCCGGTACAAGGTATGTCACCATAGAGGTAATCGGCATGTGTAGTTCCATAAGCTGGAATATCTTTTCCAGCCTGCGCCCAAATTGTAGCCCAATTGGAATGGGTATGGACAATGGCTCCAAGCCCAGGAAAACTACGATAGAGTTCCAAATGGGTTGGTGTATCTGAGGAGGGATTCAGTTCCCCTTCTACTACCTCTCCTTGAAGATTCACCACCACCATGTCCTCAGGTTTCATCGCATCATATTCCACCCCAGACGGCTTAATAACTACAAGGCCTTTTTTCCTGTCAATGGCGGAGACATTTCCCCAAGTAAAGGTAATCAGTCCATAGTGAGGCAGTAACATATTTGCCTCATATACTTGTTTTTTCAAAGATTTGAGCATGAAAAACCTCTTTCTTAACGGTCCACAGCTTTTTTAATCTTTTTTAGCCGCTTCATCACATCATTTCCACCTCTGCCGAAGTAATCATGCAGGATAGAATATTCCGCATAGAGCTGGTCATAAACAGCCACATTTTCCGGAATTGGCTGATAGATCACATCTTTGAGTTTGCCCATTACTTTTGCGGCATCAAATACGCTGTCATAGCCACCCTTTTCTTTACCCGCGGCCACTGCTCCGAAAATTGCAGATCCAAGGGCCGGTCCCTGGGTGCTTCCCGCAATTTTTATGGGCATATTGATAATATCCGCATAAATCTGCATAACCATAGGACTTTTCTGTGCAATCCCGCCGGAAGCATAAAACTCTTCGACAGGCACGCCGCTTTCCCGGAAAGTCTCGATAATCTTTCTGGTTCCGTAAGCTGTGGCTTCAACCAAAGCACGATATATTTCTTCAGGCTTGGTAGCCAAAGTAAGTCCTACCATCATTCCAGTAAGATCCACATCTACAAGACAGGAACGATTGCCATTCCACCAATCAAGGGCCAACAACCCACTTTGTCCAGGACGGAGAGCTTTTGCTCTTTCTTCCACGTATTGATACACATCTTTATTCTCCGCTTTTGCGGCAGAATAGTACTCGGAAGGCAGACAATTTTCCATAAACCAGGCAAAGTGATCCCCTACACAGGATTGGCCAGCTTCATAGCCAAAATAACCAGGAAGAATTCCATCCTCTACCACGCCGCACATACCCGGTACCTCTTTTTCCACTTCAGAAAGGAGCATGTGGCAGGTAGAAGTACCCATAATTGCCAGCATTTTATCCGGTCCATCAATTTTTACTGCTGGTACACAGACATGGGCATCCACATTTCCTACTGCCACGGCGGTACCTGCCTTCAGCCCCGTCAGTTTCGAAGCAACCTCAGTAATCTCTCCAGCCTTTTGACCCAAAGGAGTAATGGGACATCCAAGTTTCTCCTCTACAAAGTTTTCCAAACGAGGATCCAACGCTCGATAAAAATCTTTGGAGGGGTAGCCTTTTTTCTTATGCCAAATTGCTTTATATCCCGCGGTACAGGAGTTGCGGGTCTGGACGCCGGTTAACTGCCAAATGACCCAGTCAGCTGCTTCAATAATGAAATCTGTAGCTGCATAGACATCAGGTGCTTCATCAAGAATCTGCCAAACCTTTGGCACTACCCATTCCGATGAAATCTTGCCACCATATCTAGGGAGCCAATCTTCTCCTCGTTTTTCAGCGATTTCATTCAGTTGATTGGCCTTATCCTGCGCTGCGTGGTGTTTCCACAGTTTCACATAAGCGTTAGGATTGGACTGAAATTCCTTCAAAAAGCATAGCGGCGTTCCATCTGCTTTGACCGGCAGAATCGTACACGCAGTGAAGTCAATACCAATACCGATGACATCTTCCGGACTAATTCCAGTTTTTTTCAATACATCCGGTATGGTATGGGAAAAGACATCCAGGTAGTCTTGTGGTTGCTGTAAAGCCCAGTCAACACCTAGCTTTGTGCCATCCGGCAGTTTCTCATCCATGACACCATGGGGATATTCAAACACACTGCTGCCCAGTTCGTTACCTGTCGTAACATCCACAAGAACTGCGCGTCCAGAAAGTGTTCCAAAGTCCACACCAATTGTATACTTTCCCATAATAACCTCCCTTTCGCGGAAATCCGCCTTTTCATAGAATTGTCAGACTGTATCTTGTACGTACAACTCCACATTGTAACTATTGTAATTCGATTTCAAAAAAAGAGCAATAGAGAATATGAATGAAAAAAACTATAAAATTTTTACAGAGTCCCGTTCTACCATTTGCGGTTTCATAACCAACGTCTGATCCTCTTCCGGACGATCAATTAACTTGATGATGCGGTCTGCAGCCTGTTCCCCAAGATGAGCACCCGCATGTGCGACAGATGTAATCCCAACCGACTGAATCGTTGCAAGATTAGAATCGTCAAAACTGACGATGGACATATCATCCGGCACTTTTTTATCATTTCGGGCCAACATGTCCATAAATTTTAACGCAATCTGATCATTGTAGCAGACCACACCTGTGCATCGACTGAGCCGACTCATAATAATTTTGTCAAATTCTCCTGAGAAAAAGCTTTCTACATCTTCTGTTGTATACCATACGACAGAACTGTCATTGAGAATAATTCCAGAGTTTTTCAGCGCTTTTGCAAATCCCGCATATCGGCTATGTCCCTGAATATCATCTGACTTAAATATACCGCCGATCTTTCGGTGACCTGCGTTAATCAAGGTTGAAGCAGCTGTATACCCGCCATACTCATCATCCATAATGACCTTATTACAGGGCAGGGCAGGATAATAGCCATTGATAAAAATATAGGGAATCCCCTGGGCATCAAATTCTTTATAAATATCTAAATTAGGATTGGGCAAAGCGCTTTTTGTCGCTTCTACAATTAGTCCATCAATTCCTTTATCTAAAAGTGAACGGAGCAGTTTTCCCTCGTTTTCAACTTTGTTGTATGTAATTCCTAATGACATACCATAGCCATAGTGGGATAACACCGTATCAATCCCTTTAATAATGCCGGGAAAAATGTAGTCATCAACATAGGTTGTAATGACACCAATATTCATAGTTTTGGGATGGCTTTGAATATTGGAAGAACAAATATAAGTGCCGCTGCCTCTTCTTCTCTCTAAAAGCCCTTCTGCTTCCAAGGCTCCTATCGCCTGCCGCACAGTTTGACGACTG
>CAJFSX010000081.1 GCA_904419775.1 Candidatus Pararuminococcus gallinarum
CGATACCCGTGGCGGTGCGGCCCTCTCGGTGAAGGCAGTTACTGGAAAGCCCATCAAATTTGTGGGCATGGGCGAAAAATTGGAGGATCTGGAGCCTTTCCATCCGGGCCGGATGGCATCCCGTATTTTGGGAATGGGCGATGTCCTCTCCCTGATCGAGAAAGCCCAGGAGCATATCGATGAGAAAAACGCCGAGGAACTGGCGAAGAAACTCAAAGAGAACTCCTTTGATTTAAATGATCTGCTGGTACAGATGCAGCAGCTGAAAAAGATGGGGCCCCTTCAGCAGGTAATGTCCATGCTGCCGGGAGCGTCGAAAGCCATCAAGGATGAGGATGCAGAAAAGGGAGAAGCGCAGCTCAAGCTCATGGAATCCATTATCTACTCCATGACCCCGGCGGAGCGGGAAAATCCTCAGATTATTAACCCCTCCCGCAAAAAAAGGATCGCCGCAGGCTCCGGCACCGATGTGCCAGCGGTGAACCGCCTGCTCAAACAGTTCGATCAGATGCAGAAGATGATGAAACAGTTTGGCGGCGGTGGCAAAAAGGGCAAACGCAGAAGAATGCCCATGATGCCAGGCGGTATGCCCTTTTAATCACGCTATGTTAACGGCGGTGCAAATGCACAGCCGAAACAATATAGAACCAAACATTTTATAGGAGGTGACAGGAATGGCTGTTAAAATAAGACTGCGCAGAATTGGCGCAAAGAAAGCGCCGTTCTACCGTATTGTTGTCGCTGACTCCCGCTATCCCCGGGACGGCAGATTCATTGAAGAGGTCGGTTACTACGATCCCACCAAGGATCCTGCTGTGGTCAAGATTGACGGCGAGAAGGTTACAAAATGGATGTCCAACGGCGCTCAGCCTACAGACACCGTAAAGGCACTGTTGAAGAAAAACGGTGTTCTTTAATCGAAATTGATACTGAGTCTTGGAGGACTACTTATGGATCAACTGCTTGTATCTATTGCGCGGGGCTTGGTAGATGACAAGGATGCGGTCAACGTTACTGTTGACGAACCCAACGAAGAGGGCGTCATTGTCTATCACCTGCATGTTGCGCCAGACGATATGGGTCGGGTTATCGGCAAACAGGGAAGAATCGCCAAGGCAATCCGCACCGTTATGCGTGCGGCTGCCAACCGGCAGGAAACCAAGGTTGCTGTGGAGATCGACTAGTAAAAAGAGGCAGGGGAAGCATGGATATGCTTTCCCTTTTTCTTATCATTGCGACATTCAAGACGTAAAATATAAGGATGGGAGAAGGCCATGGCGAAAAAACAATATCTGGAGACCGGGAAAATTGTCACGACCCACGGCATCAAGGGGGAAGTGAAGGTTTATCCCTGGTGCGACACACCGGAGTTTCTGCTGGACTTTGACGTCTTTTATTTGAATAAAGGGAAAACCCCCATTGAGGTGGAGGACTGTCGGATCCACAAAAATATGGCCATACTAAAACTCAAGGGTGTGGACACGGTGGAAGAGGCGGTGAAATACCGCAACCAGGTACTCTATGTGGACCGGGATGAAATCCTCCTGGAGGAAGGGGAGTATTTTGTTCAGGATCTCATTGGACTGCGGGTTCTGGATGCTGATTCCGGCAAAGAGTACGGGAAGATTGTGGATGTGAGTGAAACCGGCGCCAACGACGTCTATCACATTGCCTTTGCCGATGGGAGTATTAAGCTTATCCCTGCGATCAAGGATGTTGTCATTCATACCGATATAGAAGCTGGTGTCATGGAAATTCGGCCGCTCAGGGGGTTGTTTGACGATGAGGATTGATATTGCCACCCTATTTCCTGAAATGTGTGACCGGGTGCTCAACGAGAGCATTATTGGCCGGGCGCGGAGACAAGGGCTTTTTGAGGTCCACTGCCACAATATCCGTGACTATACTCTTTCAAAGCAAAAGCGGGTGGATGATGCGCCTTACGGTGGCGGCATGGGCATGGTGATGCAGGCTGACCCCATTTACCGTTGTTATGAGCATATCTGGAAACAGATTGGTATGCACCCCCATGTGATCTACCTGACGCCACAGGGCAAGCCTTTTACCCAGCAGAGAGCTATTGAGCTCAAGGAGTTTGACAATATTCTGCTCCTCTGCGGCCATTATGAAGGGGTAGATGAGCGGGTATTGCAGGAGATTGTGGACGAGGAGATTTCCGCCGGAGATTTTGTGCTCACCGGAGGCGAGTTGCCAGCCCTCATGGTAGCTGATTGCATTCTGCGGATGCTGCCCGGCGTTCTTTCCGATGAGGAATGCTTCACCGAGGAAAGCCACTACAATGGCTTGCTGGAATATCCCCAGTATTCCCGCCCAGCGGTATGGCACGGCCGCGCAGTGCCTGACGTGCTTTTAACAGGGCACCATGCCAATATCGCTCAGTGGCGGCGGGAACGGTCTTTGGAGCGCACGCTGCAAAAGCGCCCTGACATGCTAAAAACAGCACCTTTGGATAAAAAAGATAGGTCCTATCTCAACAAAATCCAGGGAAATGGGGAGAAATAGGAGATGCAAACCAGCACACGTTTTTGATGGTTTTGCATAGAATATCTATAAAAGAAAGCAAAATGGGCTTTGCTGGACGTGCGGGGCCGGGGGAAAAGGTATGAATTTTGCTTCTTTGGGAAAACTAACAAAGCAGATAAGCGCTTGAACCACATGTACAGGCACTTTTAACAAATAGTACCTAGAGATTTTGGATGTTTGCACAGCTTTTTCACGAGGAAAGTGTGTAATGTGCCAGTTTTGTTGAAAGAAATATAGTGAGAATAAACAAATGGAGGGCTGAAAATTCGCCCTCATCTGGAAAACAAGCAGAATTTCCCGGAAAAACAAGCGAAAAGCGTTTTTTTGTCGTTGACGCAGAATTTACATATTGTTATAATTAAAACTGCGTTTAACGAAACTAAATTTTCATACATTGGGAGAGTAAAGATATGTTTGTGAAAGATGTTACGGTTCAAAATCAAGTCGGTCTTCACGCACGTCCTGCCACCTTCTTCATCCAGAAAGCTAATGAGTTCAAATCCTCAATCTGGGTGGAGAAAGAAGAACGCAGAGTCAATGCAAAAAGCTTGCTGGGTGTTCTTTCCCTGGGTATCGTAGGGGGCACCACCATCCGTATCATTGCGGACGGCGCTGACGAGGAGCAGGCTGTAGATGGCCTGGTAAAACTGGTAGAGTCTGGTTTTGCTGAGTAATTGAAAGAAAACTGGTCTGAAATGATGGTGTGGCGCGTTGTGTGAAAACAGCGCGCTTTTCTTTTTGCAGGAGGTGATGAAGTGCAGGAGGAAATTCTGAGCCGCATTAAAAAGAAGGTGAGCGGTCTGCCCCTCTCACCGGGCGTATACATGATGAAGGACAAACAAGGACATATTATCTATGTGGGAAAGGCGAAGGCGCTGAAAAACCGGGTATCCAGTTATTTTCGAGCCATTGACAACCATCCTCCGAAAGTATATCAGATGGTCCAGCACGTCTATGATTTCGATTATATTGTGGTAGGAAGCGAATATGAAGCTTTGGTGCTGGAGTGCAGCCTGATTAAGCAGCATAATCCCAAGTACAACATTCTGCTCAAGGACGACAAGGGCTATCATTATATTAAGGTGGAAAAGAAGCCCTGGGGCAGGATCAGTGAGGTCAAACGGCATCCGGATGACGGCAATGAGTATATTGGCCCCTATCTCAGCGGCTTTGTGGTCAAACAGATGGTGGATGAGACCAACAAAGCTTTTAAGCTTCCTACCTGTAGCCGCCGGTTTCCCCAGGAGATTGGAAAGGGACGTCCCTGCCTCAACAGCCATATCAACCTATGTATTGCCCCCTGCACTGGACGGATCAAGCTGGAAGAATATAACGAAATCCTTGCACAGGCGGTAGACTTTATCAAAGGCGGCAGTGAAAAGTCCATCAAGAATCTGAAGACGATGATGGAAGAGGCGGCGGAAGCGCTGGATTTTGAGAAGGCAGCCCGCCTGCGGGATCGGATCCGAGCCATTGAAAAGATATCCGAGCATCAAAAAGTGGTCTTTTCCAAAGTCAGTGAGCAGGATGTTGTGGCCCTTGCCCAGAATGGCCGGCTGGTCTGCGCAGTGGTGCTGATTTTCCGTGGTTCCAAGCTGGTAGACAAGAAAGACTATCTGCTAGGCGAGGTGGAGAGTATGGAAAGCGCGCGCAGCGAGTTTCTCATGCGATTTTATGAACGCCATGAAATCCCTCCTCAAATTGGATTGGATGAGGCCTGCGATGACCAGGAACTCTTTGAAGCGTACCTGTCGGAAAAGGCAGGCAGAAAGGTGCACATCCATGTGCCTCAGCGGGGAGAACAGCATGATCTGGTGATGATGGCCAGGGAAAACGCTTCCCAGCGCCTGTCCCATGAGACGGCCCGTACTGGACGGGAGATCGCGGCCCTGGATGAACTGGCCCGGCTGTTGGGAATGCCCCATGCCCCTCACTATATTGAGGCCTATGATATTTCTAACATCGGGGAATCTACCATTGTAGGCGGCATGGTTGTTTTTGAGGATGCAAGGCCTCTGAAGCAAGCGTATAAGAAATTTGCCATCAAGGGGCAGACAGGACCGGATGACTACGCAGCTATGACCGAGATGATTGTCCGCCGCCTCAAACGATATCAGGAGGGGGATCCTCATTTTGCTCCGCTGCCCGACCTCATTTTGCTGGATGGCGGCAAGGGGCATGTGAGCACCATCCTTCCAGTGGTCCGGGCCATGGGGTTTGATATTCCAGTCTACGGAATGGTCAAGGATGACCGGCACCGTACCCGCGCTATTGCGGCCAATGGAGGGGAAATCTCCATTAATTCCAACCGGTCTGCCTTTGCATTGGTCACCTCTATTCAGGATGAGGTCCATCGCTATAGTATCCGTTACAGCCGCCAGAAACATCAAAGCGGCAGCTTTCAGCTTCTGCTCACCAAAGCGGAAGGCATTGGGAAAACAAGGGCGGTGGCCTTGATAAAACACTTTAAAACCATGAAGGCGATTCGGGCGGCCAGTGTGGAAGAACTCTGCCAGGTCGAGGGTATGACCAAAACAGCGGCAGAAAGTCTGTACGAATTTTTAAAGGAAAACTAACCTTTCCCGGTGAAGAACTTGACAATTGACGGACACTGTTTAATAATGTATAGTAATGACGAAGTATCCGTTTCTAGGAAGATTTCCCGGGAAATACGCTGTATCACCTGAAAATCCAGAAGCTGGACGCGAACTTTAGCGGATGGAATGATTCTTCGCTATAATGTGCTTCGGTATCTGCCGCTGCACAGAGGGCAGATAGGAGAAGTAAAATATGAGAGTAATTACAGGTTCGGCTAGGGGACGAAAGCTTGTTACCTTGGATGGGAGAGATGTCCGGCCGACAACGGATATGGTGAAGGAGGCTATGTTTAGCATTCTTCACTTTGAGCTGGAACAGGCCATGGTTTTGGATTTGTTTGCCGGCTCTGGTCAGCTGGGAATTGAGGCGCTGAGCCGAGGGGCCCGCTGTTGCATTTTTGTGGACCAGAGTGTCCAATCCCAGCAGGTGATTAAACAAAATCTGGCCACAACGCAGTTGGCTTCTAAGGCACGGGTTGCGGCTATGGACGCGAAGGCATTTATCCGCTCCACTGGGGAATCCTTTGACATTGCCCTATTGGATCCGCCTTACGACAGCGGTATTCTGCCGGAGGTGTTACCGCTGGTGGCGGAAAAGATGAACGATGGCGGTGCGATCCTTTGTGAGACTAGACTCCATGAGGAGTTGCCCGAAGAGGTTGGGCAGTTTTATTTAAAAAAGAAGTACCGATATGGAAAAATCGCGCTGACCCTTTACAGAAAGAGAGAGGCGGAAGAATAAAAACAAATACAGTCTCAGTGAAACGGAATAGGGCGACGACGTCGAGGGGGAAAACAATATGAAAATTGGAATATGCCCAGGAAGCTTTGATCCGATTACCCGAGGGCATTTGGATATTATTAAACGAGCATCCAGCTTATTCGACAAGGTAATTGTTCTGGTGGTCCACAACCCTGCAAAGCACCCCTCCTTCACTCCGGAGGAACGGGTGGAGTTGATCCGGCGCAGCATTGGAGACTTTACCAATGTAGAGGTAGATGTTTACGGCGGCCTGCTGGCCGATTACTGCCGGGCCAAGGGCGCCGATGCCATCATCAAAGGACTGAGGGCGGTTTCAGATTTTGAATATGAATTCCAGATGGCCCTGACCAACAAAAAACTCAATCCCGACTGCGAGACGGTGTTTTTGACGACCAGCGCGGAAAACATGTATTTAAGTTCCAGCATTGTCAAGCAGGTAGCGCAGTTTGGCGGGGATATCAGTGATTTCGTTCCTGCCCAGGTGCTCTCTGACATTGAGCGGCGCCTGACCCACAAGGATCCGCAATAATGATAGGAATTGGTAGGTTTTGTGAACCAATAACAGAAGCGGTAGAGTGTCCGGAGGATAAAACCGCGGATGGGAGGCATTTATGAACATAGAAGAAATTTTGGATGTACTGGATGAACTTTTGGACAAGGCCTGGAGCCTTCCGCTAACCGGTGGACGCTGTGTTGTAGACGCGGAGCGGGTCAGGGAGCTCATCGATGACATCAGGCTCAATATGCCTACAGAGATTAAGCAGGCGAAGGCAATTGTAGCCGACCGCAGCGACATCATCCTGACCGCGAAGAAAGAAGCGGACGCACTGATTAAGAAGGCCGAGGACCGGGCCCGCGCGCTGATTGCCCAGGAGGAAGTGGTAAAGCAGTCCCAGGCCAGGGCGGCAGAGCTTGTGAGCCAGGCTCAGTACAAGGCCAGAGAAATCCGCCAGGCGGCCAACCAGTTTGCCGATAATGTGCTAAAAGAGGCGGAAGAAATGCTGAATACCTCTCTTAACCAGGTGAAAACGACCCGGTATGCACTTAAAAATCCGAAACGTTAAATTTCTTGTATACTTAGACAAAAATACCCCTTCGATTTTATGCGGAGGGGTATTTTTTTGCCAAAATTTAGATTGTAAATTCTGTTAAAATATATGAAATTCTATTGCAATTTCAAAAGTCAACGGTTATAATTATAGAAAAGTGGTGAATGGTGGTTAAAAGTGGTGAACTAGAACTTGATTTCTAGCCCGTTTTTAAGGAGGTGGGGAAATGCTGATTGGCGAATATACGCATAGCCTGGATGCAAAAGGCAGAGTCAATTTCCCCGCACGGCTCAGAGAAGATCTGGGAGACCGCTTTATCATCACCAAGGGCCTGGATGAGTGTCTGTTTGTTTACTCTTTGGAAGAGTGGAACAAGCTGGATCAAAAGCTTTCCGAGCTACCCCTTTCCAAATCCCGGATGCTTAAACGCTTTTTTTATGCGGGAGCCGTGGAGGTAGAAGGGGACAAGCAAGGCCGGGTCATCATCCCACAGAACCTGAGAGAATACGCGGGCCTTTCCAAAGATGTCACAGTGGTGGGCGCATCCACCCGGGCGGAAATTTGGGATAGCGCTAGATGGGCAAGCTACTGTGAAGACATTACGCCTGAAATGGTGGCAGAAGCCATGGACGAGCTAGGGTTCTGATTGGGGTGAGGTAGTTTGGAGTTTCGACATTACTCTGTGATGCTTGGTGAGTGCATGGATGCTTTGGCCATCCGGCCGGACGGAATCTATGTAGATGGCACTGCTGGAGGTGCGGGACACTCCTGCGAAATTGCGAAACGGCTGGGGCCGTCTGGCCAGCTCATTGCCTTGGACAAAGATCCTGATGCCATTGCAGTCGCTACCCAGCGGCTGTCAGATTATCCTATGGCACAGGTTGTCCAGTCAGATTTTGCGGAGATGGATCATGTGCTCGATGAGCTTCACATTGAGAAGATAGACGGCGTCCTGCTGGATTTGGGAGTTTCCTCCCATCAGTTGGACACAGGGGAGCGGGGCTTTTCTTATCAGCATGACGCACCGCTGGACATGCGTATGAGCCAGACGGGTACAAGCGCTTATGACATTGTGAACACTTACAGTGTCAAGGAGTTGACCCGTATTTTAAGGGAGTATGCCGAGGAAAAATTTGCCTTTCAGATTGCAAAGAATATTGAGCGGGCCCGCCGTCAAAAGCCGGTGGAAACCACATTTCAGCTTTGCGATATCATCAAGGCGTCTATTCCGGCGGCGGCCCGCCGCACCGGTGGAAATCCAGCCAAGCGCACCTTCCAGGCGATCCGTATCGCCGTTAATGGCGAGTTGGAAAGTCTGTCCCGGGGACTGGATGCGGCATTTGACAGGCTTCGTCCTGGCGGCCGATTTGCGGTTATCACCTTCCATTCACTCGAAGACCGGATGGTGAAACAAAAATTTGCCGCCTTATGCAGAGGATGTACCTGTCCTCCGGATTTTCCGGTGTGTGTATGTGGAAACAAACCCAAGGGAAAATTGGTTTCCCGAAAACCCATTGAGCCGAGTGCAAAGGAATTGGAGGAAAACCATCGCAGCCATTCGGCCAAGCTCCGTGTTATTGAAAAGCTGTAGTGTGCAGAAAATGCAAAATAAGGGGTGAAGTTCTATGCAATACAGCCGTGAAAGCACAGCGTACGATTTATCAAAATTTGAACGCAAGCAGGAGAAAAAGCCCCAGATACGGGTCATCAAAGGGAAAAAGGCCCAGAGGGTCAATCGTGTGGCCATGGTCAAGATTTTCTTTGCAGCGGTCATCGTCATAGGAATCACCTCCCTGATGATTGTCAATCGTGTGGCTCTGACCGAAATCGGGGAAGAAATCAATGCGGCAAACGAAGATCTTCAGATTCTACAAAGCGAGAATACCCGTCTCAATGTAGAATTAGAAGAGAAGATGTCGTTGGATAACATTGAAGAAAAGGCTGTTAATGAATTGGGCCTGACAAAAATGAATAACTACCAGGTACAGTATCTTAATTTGACCCAGGAGGACAAAATCGAGTTGACCAATCCAAAATCAAGTGGAAATATATTTGATACGATTGCCGGCTGGTTCGACAAGGGCGAAGATACCCTGCCCGTCGAGAATGAGGCGGCAACAATTCAAGACGGCGGCATGAGCGTTACGCCTACGTCTGCA
>CAJFSX010000082.1 GCA_904419775.1 Candidatus Pararuminococcus gallinarum
TAGCTTGCTAATGTTCACGTCCGTAGAATTACTCTACTCAAATTCGTTTCCAAGGGTCTTTGTTCTTGGTTCAAATGTTGTTCAATTTTCAAGGTCCGCTGCCGAGGTTCCCCTCAGTCAGGACTTATATTGTACCACATTTCCTATGCGGTGTCAATATATTTCCCAAATCTTTTTTCGCTATCTCAGCTCTTTTCCGGCCTCCCGGCCCTCTCTCCGAGACAGCTTGTTTATTTTACCATAGCTTGTTTCGGTAGTCAATACCTTTTTGGCCAAAAATTTGATCTTTTTTTCAAAATCTTATCTTTCTCTCGATTCTTCCTTATTTTTCTCCACTTTTTATCCCATGATTGCATATCTCTTGCTTCTCGTCAAGGATTTTCTCTCTTGTAATCAGGCAAGTGAATGGTTATAATTGAACTAATCCCTATATAATATTAGTAGATTGCCACAAGACGGAGGAAATTATGCCAATCAATATTCCTGACGGATTGCCTGCGCAGGCCGTACTAGAAAGTGAAAATATCTTTGTCATCAATGAGCATCGCGCTACTCATCAGGATATTCGGCCGCTACGCATCGTGATCCTTAATCTGATGCCTAAAAAAATTGAAACAGAAACGCAGCTTCTGCGGCTACTGAGCAATTCCCCGATCCAGGTGGATATTGAGCTCCTGCTCACTGCTTCCCATGTTTCTAAGAATACCCCCAGCGAGCATCTGCTCAAATTCTATAAAACCTTTGACGATATCAAAGACGAGCGCTTTGACGGTATGATTATCACCGGCGCGCCGGTAGAGCAGATGGATTTTGAAGAGGTAGATTATTGGCCGGAACTTTGCCAGATTATGGCTTGGAGTAAAACCAATGTTTATTCTACCTTCCATATCTGCTGGGGTGCCCAGGCTGGACTTTACTATCATTATGGTATTCCCAAGCATCCCCTTCCACATAAAATGTTTGGTATCTTTCCCCACACTACCCTGGTGCCTGACCACCCTCTGCTCCGAGGATTTGATGAGCGGTTTATGGCGCCTCATTCCCGCCACACCACCATTCTGAGGGAGGATATTGAAAAGCATTCTAAGCTGGAGATTCTGGCGGAGTCGGAAGAGGCTGGTATTTATATAGTAGGAAAGAAAAACGGACGTCAGTTTTTTGTCACCGGACATTCTGAATACGACCGGGACACCTTGGCTACCGAGTATTTCCGGGATGTGAATCTGGGGTTGCCGATCCAGGTACCGAAATATTATTTCCCTGGCGATGACCCCCAAAAAACGCCGTTACATATCTGGCGCGGACATGCCAACCTTCTTTTTTCCAACTGGCTCAACTATTTTGTCTATCAAAGCACTCCCTTTGACCTTTCAAAGATTGAAAAAGAGATATAATCCGCAGGAATTTCTATAGGCAGAGGGCAATTCCCCTCTGCTTTTTATATCTATTCTAAATGAGGTGATCATGATGGAGCCGTTGCAACACGCTTTTGGGCCTGTCCCCTCCCGGCGGTTGGGAAATTCTTTGGGACTGAGCCCCATTCCGCCTAAAACCTGCAACTATTCCTGTACCTACTGCCAGCTGGGACGTACCAATCATATGACCGGCAATCGCCAGGCGTTTTATCCGGTGGAAGAAATCATCAGAGAATTCGAACTGTATCTTAAGGACGCTGATAAATTTGACGTCGTTACCATTGTCGGGGAGGGAGAACCTACCCTTTACGCTGGGCTGGGGGAATTAATCGATCAGGTAAAACAGCGCACAGATAAGCCGGTGGCCGTCATCACCAACGGCGCTCTGCTCTGGGATCCCCAGGTGCGGAAAGAGCTGGCGCAATGTGACATTGTCCTCCCCTCTCTGGATGCTTGGGATGAAGAAACCTTCCGGGCCGTCGACCGTCCCTTGGGATCCCTGGACTTTCAGAAAATCCAGCAGGGCCTTGTGGATTTCTCCCATGAGTATACCGGACAACTCTGGGTGGAAATTATGCTCTGCGGCGGCGTCAACGACAGCCAGGATTCTATTGATCACTTTGCTCAGATCCTGCAAAAGATCCGCTATGACCGGGTGTATATCAATACCCCAGTCCGTCCCCCGGCTGAACCGGATGTTCGGGTCGCTTCTCCAGACTCCATTCAATACGCAGTGGAAAAGCTGGGCGCCATCTCCATTGATATGCTCAGCGCCGGGTCATTCTTCAGCGAGATCCCAGATGATTATGAGGCCATCCTTTCTATTATTGCCCGGCACCCTATGAACCAGTTCGAGGTGGCAAGTTTTCTGGAAAGCCGCTGTGTCTCCAACAAGGACAGTATCCTCGACAATCTGCAGCATGATTCTCGTGTGGAATGTGTCGATTATAAAGGAATTCTTTCTTTCCGACGCAAATAGACTTACTAATTGTATAAATTATATCAAATAATACTAAAGGGATGGTAAATGTGGAAGATTCTATCAAAAAAGTAGCGGCAATCCACGATTTATCGGGATTTGGAAGGGCGTCTCTCTGTTCGATCATCCCCACCCTATCCACAATGGGCGTACAGGTCTGTCCCCTGCCCACAGCGATCCTCTCCAATCATACCGGCGGCTTCGACCACTACAGCTTTGTGGATCTCACCGATTCTATGGAGGAATATATCGATCACTGGAAGCGGCTGGGACTTCATTTCGATTGTGTCTACTCCGGATTTCTGGGCTCCACCCGGCAGATCCATATTGTGGCCGATTTCATAGACTATTTCGGTACTCCGGATAATTTGGTGGTGGTAGATCCTGTCATGGGGGATAATGGCTCACTTTACAGCTCCATGACCGAAGAGATCATTCCCCAGATGAAGGGGCTGATTGCCAAGGCAGATATCATTACCCCCAACTTCACCGAAGCCGCCTTTTTATTGGGAGAATCCTGCAAAGACAGGATCAGCGATGAAGAAATCAAGCAGTGGTTGCTCCGTCTCAGCGAGATGGGGCCGGATGTTGTCATCATCACCAGTGCTCCGGAGGAACAGTCTTCCGGCAACACCAATGTAGTGGCCTATGACAGAAGAAATCACGCCTTTTGGAAGGTGGGATGCCGGTACATTCCCGCCTCCTATCCCGGCACTGGAGATACCTTCGCCAGTGTTGTTATCGGGAGCCTCCTGCAGGGAGACAGTCTGCCCGTCGCCATTGACCGGGCTGTTCAGTTTATCTCCCAGTGCATCAAAGCGAGCTATGGTTTTGATTATCCCAAACGCAACGGTGTTCTTCTGGAAAAGGAGCTAGGTATTCTAAAGATGCCGGTGCTCATCAGCGGGTATGAGATGCTGTAATCATCCATTCCACAATACAAATCTAAAAAGGGACAGGGAGTGCCTTCAGGCACTCCCTGTCCCTTTTATCCTGTATAGGTTTTCGCCTTTACATTATATTCCCCGGAAGTGTCCTGACCTTCCTGTCAAAATCAGCAATTTTAGTCCTTCCCAAAAGGACGGCTCGCATTACTGATTTTTTCCCATATTTCTCCCGTACATGATCGATGCTTTTTTCCAGCCTTTCGGTCTTTTCCTGTACGTAAGGATCCTGTCCCAAACAGGTTTGCCCGCAAAATATGTCATCCGTTAGCTTACAGGCCCGAACCCCCACGGCACGGATGTCCCGGTTCCAGCTGTAATGTTCCTCAATGAGCCGGGTGGCCGTCTTGGAAAATTCCATCACCGTACGCTCTGGCGTAAAAAAGTGGCCGCTGTATTCCCATACCTGTAAACTAGTGTCTTTTACATGGGCTGTTACCACCGAGGCCTTGCACTGATGCCTGCGCAGTTCCCTGCACACCTCTTCACTGAGGGCCAATACTACCTTTTTTACTTCCTCCATATTTTCCAGATTGGCGGTGCAGGTGGTACTGCGTCCAATGCTTTTAATCGGCGGTTCATATCCTATGGGAGTGACAGGGCTTCGGTCCTCCCCTCTGGCATACAGCCAAAGCAGCTCCCCATTTTTTCCCAAAAGCCGTTTCATATAACTGCAATCCGCCGCTGCTATATCCCCAATGCAGGAAATCCCCACACGCTGTAGGCGTTTGTCCGTATGATGTCCCACTCCCAGCAGATCGGCGGCTGGAAGGCCCCATATTTTTCGGCGGAACTCTTCCCGGGAGATAACGGTAACCGCATCCGGCTTTTTCAAATCACTTCCCAATTTGGCAAAAATTTTATTAAAGCTGACCCCTACGGAAATACACAGTCCTGTTTCTTTCTTTACTGTATCCTTGATCTGATAGGCAATTTCTTCCCCGCCTCCAAAAAGCCGTTGACTTCCTGTTACATCCAGCCAACATTCGTCAATGCCAAAAGGCTGCACCAAATCAGTATAACGGCTGTAGATCTCCTGCACCATTTTGGAATAGCGCAAGTATTCCTTGGGATGGGGCGGTACAATCACCAATTCCGGACATTTGCGGCGGGCTTGCCATACCGGTTCTCCGGTGCGGATGTCAAACTGTTTGGCTAGTTCGTTTTTTGCTAACACAATGCCATGGCGCTCGTCCTCCCTGCCACAGACCGCCATAGGAATCTGCTTTAAAGATTCATTTTGTACGCATTCTACCGAGGCATAGAAATTGTTTAGATCACAGTGAAGAATGACCCGTTCCATAAGATCACCTCGAAAAAACATTCGTTTTCTTTATTATATATCTGAACGCATGTTCTTGTAAAGTCCCTTTCCTAAAAAATAAAATCTATTTCTAACAATAGATTCTTTAAAGCCTTCCGATGTCATATATCGGGAGGCCTTTTTTGCATCAGAGCCAAAACAACTTTTTACTACATACTAAATTAATAACATGTCAATGACCTGGAAAATCCTTAGATTTTTATTGCAACAAATTGGGAATGCGAAAAGCATTTAATTTTAAAAATGACGATGGTTCAATCTGGATTCAATACCTTGAGGCCGCCCACGAGCAGTTTATCGAGTTATTCCCATCCAAGAATATTTCGCAACAACCCGGCCAGAGTTTTTTCCATATTTCTCTTCAAGTGGATGATCTGGATGCGGTACTGGCTGAACTGAAAACCCGCGGTGTGCTGTGCTATAACGGTCCAGAAGGCGCTCTTGCCAAAGATAAGCCACTTGATACCGCTTTTGTCGCCTGTTGTAACTCAAAATGCGCTTGGCTCCAGGATCCCGATGGAAACTTTATCGAATTTATGGAGCTAACCGATAGGAGTGTTCACCGTCATTTTAAGGACAACGATTAAAAAACTCTTCCTTTAAGGGTTTTCCCCAGATATTAAATTTTATCACCTACAGTAAAGGCCGTTGGCTATAGCCAACGGCCTTTACTGTAATTTACACCTTATAAACAATATTTTCACATAGTAACTTTTTCTATTTTTAAGACTGTTTTAATTGCTCTGAGAGGAAAGTGAGGGTTGCGCTTCAAATGTCAACGATAGCTGAAGTATTTGATTATTTCGAATAATTTCGACTTTTACAGTATCGCCTGCACTGTGAGACTTCTTAACAGCAGAGAGCTCTTGCATTGAGGTTATATTTGTCCCATCCATTTTGACAATCACATCACCACTTTGTAATCCTGCTGTTTCAGCTGCGCTACCTTTATCGACCGAATATACATATACCCCTCCATGCAGCCCATTTTGCTGAGCAAAGGCTTGTGGAAGGGTTGCTGCTGTGATGCCAATGCATGCCTTATTGGTCACACTTTTATTAGTCATAAGATCCTTGGCAACCGAAAAGGCATCATTGATGGGAATTGCAAATCCGAGTCCTTCCACAGGATTCGTGGCATAACTGGAATATTTAGCGGAAACCACCCCAATTACTTCGCCATACTCATTTAAAAGAGGGCCACCGGAATTTCCCGCATTAATAGAAGTATCCACTTGAATCATTTGGTAGGGAACTCCCGAAATATTGATCGTACGATTTGCACAGGAGATAATTCCGCTGCTCATTGAAAAGGTAAGTTCTCCCAATGGATTTCCAATGACAAGCGCAGAATCTCCTACGTTCACTCCAGAGGAATCACCTATTGTAACCGCAGATAAACCGTTCGCGTTGATCTTTAATACTGCAATATCGTAATCTGTATCACTGCCTACAACTGTAGCATCATAAGTAGAACCAGAATAAACGGTGACCTTAATATTGTTTGCTCCATCAACTACATGTGCATTTGTCATGATGTAACCATCATTGGTGATAATAAAGCCAGAACCAGAGGAAGCATATGGAACCGACTGGCCGAAATAGTTTGTAGTAGCTCCGGAACAGTTGATAGATACCACACTGTTGACATTTGCCGCATAGACTTCAGCCGTTGACATCTTCATTGAGCTGTCAACTGCTTTTACGGATACCTGCTGCACGGTACGGCTACTCAGATTAACCTGCGCTGCGGTTCCTGGAATTTTTCCAGCTCCATATAATATTCCCGCACCTAGAATTGCTCCAGCCAAAATATAGCACATAGCGATTTTCATCTCTTTAAATCCAGGCTTCCTTTGGGCTACTTTACCATCTATCCCGCCTTCGGAGGATACCACAGGAATTGCGGGTATTTCTCTCCAATGGGTTAAAGAGGCGTTTTTTCCATCTTGTTCGGGTGCAGTACCCTTGAAATTTTTAAAACGTTCATTCCATTTGTAATCGTTGCCTAACATCTAAAAACACTCCTTATAATAATTTGAGGAAGTGGAGTGTCCAGCATTCCGCTTCTGTTTATAAAGTTAGCTGCTTCAGATGATAGCATCATGAAAAAGAAATGAGTTTTTTCTCATTTTTCAACCACAATTATAACAAAATAAAGAATGCCTGCTCAGTCAAGATCTCTTAAAAGGAATAGAAATCGTCACTTGTGTTCCTTTTCCATATACCGAGCATCTTACCAATATGAGCCGTGATGTAAATTCGGTTCTCGCCATGAACGGTGATTCCTATTGTTACAATCGTCAGCACACTGCCGGTGTTTTGATTCGCAATGGTATCCTTTACTGGGCAGAACCTACCAATTCAGATGTCTGTATCTTATATAAAAATGGGGAAATGAAGACATATTCCCCCGATCAATTTAATCTCCAGCAGGTCATGAAAGACGGCGCTTACCAATCCTGGACCTTTGGACCCAATCTGCTAGACAATCAAGGAAAAGCTTTAAGTCTCTTCAATACCTGGAGCTACATTCGCGAATCACATCCAAGAAGTGCAATTGGCTATTATGAGCCCGGACATTATTGCTTTGTGGTAGTTGACGGCCGTCAAACGGGTTATTCTAGAGGAATGACGTTGCCAGAGCTAGCGCAGGTTTTTGAAAGTCTAGGCTGTTCAGCTGCCTACAATCTAGACGGTGGGCATTCTACCTTCATGACCATGGGAGATCAGGTAGTAAATCATCCATACAGTTCCAAACATCAAATTGTAGACTGCCTGTATTTTGGAGAGGTGCAGTAAAATGACAAAAATTTTTAGAATTATCCCACACACGCTTATTGTGCTTGCTTTAATCTTTATCGTGATTGAAGTTCTGGATTGGTACAACCCATATATGAACTTTTTAGGACTGAGTATTTCCACTATTTTGCTGATTGCCTTTTGCTTGCTTTCTTTAGTACAATCTGCCCGTATGATCTTTTGCGAACAAAAATTGTCGGAAGTCCAGTATAAAAAAGTAAAGATGGATAAAAGGAACCGGGCAGGGTCAAAAAAAGCGTAACCAGAAACGCAATATCAGCTGAAAGCGGCTCAGCGGGATATTGTGTAGCCGATAATCTTTGAAAGGCCAGGGAAATCCCCTGGCCTTTTATTCATACAGAAAAGTTTTAAATAATGCCTTTCCAAAAGATAACATTTTTATAAACTGGAAAAACGAATGCTGGTTTATAAACTGTTTAACGTTGATTTATTCGATTTTTAACCCTGTGGAATACGCTAAATTCATAAATTGAAAGAAAACGGAGATGTTTCATATGGAGGATTTTTATAAACCTTCACATTTGTCCGGGCTTACTTCCGAACAAGTTCAGACCAAGAAAGAAAATGGGAAGCAGAATATCCAGCCGGAAAAGGTCACAAAGTCGACAAACCAAATTTTGAAGGATAATATCTGCACCCTGTTTAATTTATTTAATGTGATGATCGCCATTGCTCTGGCTCTCGTGGGAGCATGGTCCAACCTGCTCTTTATCCTGATCATCGCCCTGAATACGCTGATCGGCATTGTGCAGGAGCTTCATGCCAAGAAATTGGTGGAGAAACTTTCACTTTTATCGGCGCCCACAGCGAAGGTTATCCGCGATGGGAAGGCCTCTGAAATCCCTGTGCAGGAGCTGGTGGAAGAAGACGTCGTTGCATTAGAATCTGGAAAGCAAGTCTGCTCCGACTCGGTTATTCTAGCGGGGGAGGTAGAAGTAAACGAATCCCTTTTGACCGGAGAGTCCGACCCCGTACCAAAGTCTGTCGGCGATCACCTTCTTTCCGGCAGCTTCATCATCAGCGGTAAATGCAAAACTTGTGTGGAGCATGTAGGAGCGGAGAATTACGCAGCTAAAATTGCCTGTGAAGCCAAAAGACTGCGTAGCGTTCATTCTGAGCTGCTTTCTTCGATGCGAAAGGTCACCCGGTTTACCGGTTTTCTGATCCCGCCGTTGGGGATACTGCTCTTTTTGGAGGCTTTTTTCCTGCGGGGCGATATGCTAAACCATGCTGTCGTTACCACTGCCGCTGGATTACTTGGCATGCTTCCAAAAGGCTTAGTCCTTCTCATTAGTATCAGCCTGGCAGTGGGCATCATTTCCCTCGGAATAATGGCCGGATGATTGTCCTTGATGTAGTACTGAGGGAGTTCTCCATTGTTCTTCTTGACCTTGCCTTCAATGAAATCTGCCGTGTAGGTTTTCTGCAGCAGGACGTCACCCATGTACTTCTCATTCTGCAGGATGCGTTGGATGGCCTCCGTGCTCCAGTTTTGATTGCCGGTGGCGGTTGGAACACCCAAGCATATCCGAAGAGCGAAGAGAAAGCTATTACCAAGACCAACAACCTTTCAGCCAAAGCAGGGGCAACAAACGTCACAAGCAATAACGGCTATGT
>CAJFSX010000083.1 GCA_904419775.1 Candidatus Pararuminococcus gallinarum
GGATCTGCCAGGGCATCCCGGATCTCTGCCGGGGTGATCATAATGTTCTTGGGCAGGCCGTCAACCAGGTTGCGGCCCTTGATCTCCATAGGCGCTTCCCCTTCATACTCGTGGGCGGAGCCGATGTTGATCTTGATATCCTCAGCGGTTCTCTCACCGATGAGAAGATTATATGTCTTTTTGACGTAGTTGATGATGGAAAGGTCAAATTCATCGCCGCCCACCCGGACAGAACGGGCCGCTACAATGCCGCCCAGGGAGATAACCGCTACCTCGCTGGTGCCGCCGCCGATATCCACCACCATGTTGCCGGTGGCCTCTGCCACAGGTAGGCCGGCGCCGATGGCCGCAGCCATAGGCTCCTCGATGATGGCAACCTGTTTGGCCCCCGCTTTCAAGGTGGCCTCTTTCACCGCCCGGCGCTCCACTTCTGTAACGCCGGAGGGGATGCAGATGATGACTCTGGGACGGGCCAGAGCGGAATTGTTGCATACTTTTTTAATAAAAATCTGCAGCATGCTGGCGGTAATATCAAAGTCGGCAATAACGCCATCCTTCAGCGGCCGAACCGCTACAATGGAGCCAGGGGTTCTACCGATGACCTCTTTGGCCTCGTTGCCTACATATCTCACTGTGTCATTGCGGGTATCCACCGCCACAACCGACGGTTCCCGCATGATGATGCCCTTGCCCCGCATAAAAATCAACGTATTGGCAGTACCCAGATCCACACCGATGTCTTTGGAAAAAGAAAACATGCTCAAGTTGCCCCTTTCAGTTTCGGGAATGCGCCCCCAATGCCCGGACCTTCCCACAAATATTCCTCAATGATAAGTGTTCCCTATAAAAGCCCCTGCAAGCCGTCATTCTCAGTTTTTTCCGAAATGATGCCGCAGCGGCCAGTATGACAGATGATATCTCAAATATTATACCCTTAAATTCTAGAAACCACAATAAAATTTTTCTTAACAATCCCCTAAAAATGCCCAAAAAACAGATTTTGTCGGATGTGACAACACTGTTTTTCCTTTCCGAACATTTTCCAGCCAGGATGACCGGCTTTTTTCGAAAAATTTCACTTTTTTCTCCAAGCTGGCCGGACATCTTTCTTTTCTATCCATAACTTTGCCATGGTTTGGACATATTTATTCCTGCTCCAGGCTCTCAAGTTCCCGCCGCAGCCGGGCAATGGGCAGCCCCATCACATTGTAATAGTCCCCGATGATCCCCTTGACAAAGACCGCGCCGTAGCCCTGGATCCCGTAAGCTCCTGCTTTGTCAAAGGGCTCGCCTGTTTCCAGATACCACCGTATCTCCCCTTCCTCCATGGGGTAAAACTCCACCTGGGTATGGGCGACAAAGGAACGCTCCTTCTCCCCATAGCGGACGCACACCCCGGTGTAGACGCTGTGGAGCCGGCCGGAGAGGCGTTTCAGCATGGCGGCCGCCTCTTGGGCAGAGTGAGGCTTGCCCAGGATCATCCCGTCAATGGCGACCACCGTGTCCGCGGCCACAATCAGATCCCCCGGCCTTTGGGACGCGGCCATCCGGGCCTTGCGCTGGGCCAGCATCTCCACCGCTTCCGCCGGCGGCGTCCCCGGTGGGATGGTCTCATCCGCATCCACCGGCAGGGTGATAAAATCCCGCCCCAAAAGCCCCAGAAGTTCCTTCCTTCTGGGGGATTGGGAGGCCAAAACCAGCTGCATTGTATATTTCCTCCTTTTTGCGCCTAGCGTCTGCCACCTGCAGAGGATGACGCGCTCTTGATTTCGATTATGCTATTGCCTCACGCGCACGGAATCAATTTGCAACATTGCCGCGTAGCCCGCGTTTTTGTTTCAATGAGAGCCACAGCGCGACGACCTCCACCGGCAGGTGGCCCCTCCCGGGGCGGGAGGACGCGCATTGAGTTTTATTTGCGACACTGCCGCGTTGCACGAGTTTTGTTTTAACTTAGAGCCACAGCGCGACGACCTCCATCGGCAGGTGGCCCCTCCCGGGGCGGGAGGACGCGCATTGAGTTTTATTTGCGACACTGCCGCGTTGCCCGCAACTATGTTGCGATTGACACATAAGCGCGACTTGGGAGCGGGCACTGTCCGCTTAGAGCCGCCGGATTGCTGCCTTATAGGCGAAGATGGACAGCACCAGGCAGATCACATGGGCCACGGTGATGTTGATGGTCAGCCCAAAGGCCAGGGAAAACACATGGAGATCCATGACAAAGGGCGCGCTGGGGGAGACGCCAAAGGATTGGGAAAAGCCCAGCCAGGAGAGAAAGGATACATTCTGACAGGCGCTGGCCACCAGGGAACCGATGACGATGCCGCCCACCACAAACAGAAGGAGCAGCAGATTTTTCTTCCATTTCATCTTGATTCGCCTCTTCCCCTATTTGCCGGTGGAGCCAAATCCACCGGTTCCCCGGCGGGTGGGAGTCAGCTCCTCCACCTCTTCGATATCCGGAGTCATCACCGGCATAATGATCAGCTGGGCGATTCTATCCCCAGGCTGGACAATAAAGGGGGTATCCAGTTGGTTGATGAGGCCCACGATAATCTCCCCCCGGTAATCGCTGTCGATGACGCCTACGCAGTTGGCGGGAGTCACCCCATGCTTGATGCCCAGGGAGCTTCTGGCAAAGATAAAGCCGGCAAATCCAATGGGGATTTCACAGGCGATGCCGGTGTGGATTTGGCAGATCTCATGGGAGCCAATCTCCACCGGTTCCTTCAGCAGGGCGTAAAGATCGATTCCCGCGCTGTGAAGGGTTGCTCGAAAGGGGATCTTTGCCCCTTCCTCCAATTTTTTAATCCGCAGTGACTGCATGCGTCTCCACTCCTTTTTACTGTACTTTTCTATAATAAAGGCCCCGGGTAGCGCCTTCTACCGGCCGCCCCTCCAGGAATCCTTCCACAATCTTATCCGCTTCCTCCCGGCTCTCCCGGGTAAAATAGAGGGTCAAGAAATCCACGGCCTCCATCTCCTCCTGCCGGTCCGCCATGGAGAGGGGCACCGCATTATAAAGCTCCATGGCCTCCCGTCCCTCCTCACAGGCGGCTGGAAAATGCCGGCCTGTCCGGTCGGTGAGGGTATGAAAGCCACGGCTGCATTTTTGACAGCCCATGGCGTTTTTCACCACACAGTTGCGGGTGAGCATCAGAGGCAGGTAGCCGTAAGCCAACAACCCCCGGCGGATCTTTCCGCCCAGCCGCCGGACACGGTCCAGACTCATTTCAAAGGAGAGGGTCACGTCGGAAAGGCCCAGTTTCTCGCACTCCTCTAAAGCCAGGGTGTTGACCAGGTTAAGGCCAAAGTCCCCCGAAACTTCCAGCCCCGCCTCCTGGGCCAGGATAACCCCGCCCAGATTGCCGCAGACGGCCCGGCGGCATCCCAGGGCTCTGAGCCTTTCCAACTGCTCCTTTACCGCCTCTTCCCGGTCAAAAATGGCCCGGGGCAGCTGGGCCCAGAGCCTGTCCGGCGGCAGCTGGCCTGTCAGCTCCTCCCAGTGGGAGAGCAGCTCCCCGGCGGGAAGGATCACCGCCTCGAAAGGGTCCAGTCTCTGGAGCGGCACCTGGTCAAACCGGTCGAACCGGGCCCGCAAGCGGGGCGCTCCCCGGCGGCGGTAGGATGTTTCCACCTTGACCGGCACCGGCGCAAAGGGGGTAGGCTCCACCTGCCGGCGGTCTTGGGTCAATGCGTCCAGCGCTTCCCGGCGCAGGGCGTTTAACTGGGACACCGGCACCATGCTGATCCCGTCGGTATCCAGCGCAAGTTGCTCGAGATAAAAGGCGGTGCCTCCGGTCTTTTCCAAGGCCCGGCGGGCCATGGCCTCGTCGGTGGGACGGCGCTGGGCCAGCTGGGGAGGCTCCCCTGCGGCTGTCCGCCTCCTGCCTTGGGGGTCGGTGACGGCCAGGGAGACCGGTTCTCCCTGGCGGACGGTGAGCGCCATCTCCACCGGCACCCGCTGGGTGGGATGCTCATAGAGCCTGGCCAGCTCCCCCAGCACCCCGGCAGCGGAGAGGACGTCCTCCTTCTGCCGGGTGCCGAACATCTCCCGGCCCAGCTTTCCGTCAAAGTAGCCGCTGGTAAAGCCGCTGCGGGAAAAGACCGCCTGCAAATTTTGCAGGGCAGTGCCGTCCGCCTTCCCTTCGTCCAGGATCTGCCGCAGGGCACTGACCGAAGCCGCCACATATTCCGGCCGCTTCATCCGCCCCTCGATTTTCAGACTCCTGACCCCCAGCTCCCCCAATTTCTCCGCCTGCTCCACCAAGGACATGTCCTTGAGGGAAAGGGCGTATTCAGCGCCGTCCGGCGCCTTCATGGGCAGGCGGCAGGGCTGGGCGCAGAGCCCCCGGTTGCCACTGCGGCCGCCAATCATTGAGGACAGGTAGCACTGCCCCGACAGGCACATGCAAAGCGCTCCATGGACAAAAGCCTCCACCTCGATCTGGGATTCCCGGGTGATGGCGGCAATCTCCTTCTGAGAAAGCTCCCGGGCCAGGACCACCCGGTCGTAGCCCAGCCGCTGCAGCATCCTTACCCCGCTTTTATTGTGAATGCTCATCTGGGTGGAGCCGCTGATCCGAAGGCCTGGCGCGCACCGGCGCAGCAGGGCATACACCCCCAGGTCGGCGGCGATGATCTGATCCACCCCGGCCCGGCATGCCAGGGCAATGGTGGAAAGGAGGGCGGGCAGCTCATCGTCGAATACGGCGGTGTTGATGGTCATGTAAATTTTAGCCCCGTATAGGTGTGCCTGCCGCACAGCCTCACACAGGGCCTCCTCGTCAAAATTATGGGCATTTCTCCGGGCGTTGAAGTCCCCCGCTCCCAGATAGACCGCGTCCGCGCCGGTATATAGGGCCGCCAGCAGGGAATCCATCCCCCCGGCCGGGGCCAAAATCTCTGGCTTTGCCAATTTATACCTCCGGGGACATCCTGCCCGCAGCCTTCAGCTGGCGCTTATAGGACGCCACTTCCTTTTGGAGCCGTTCCAGCTCCCGTTTGGTTTCGTCCACCTCGATGCGGGCCTTGGCCGCGTCCTCCAGATAATCTTTCAGCTGCCGCCGCATATTGTCGGCGTTGGCGTTGGCTTTGTTGCAATCATCCAGGTAGGACAGGGAGCAGAGGATCAGGGCTGTCAGGATGGACATATTGGGATTGCTTTCCATCATAGCCTGGGCTTGGTTGTCGATCTGATAGGCCAGCTCCTTGACGTATTCTTCCTTTTCCGGGGTGGCGATGATGTAATCACTGCCACAGACATGGATTTTCACTCTGTTTGTATTTTCCATTTTCTCAGGTCCTCCATGGTATGTCATTCCCGCAGGACCGCGGGCGTTTTCTGATTCCTTCACCCCGATAACATTGGGGATTGCTTTCATTATAGTATATTTTTTAGCCCGATGAAAGCCATTTTTCTCCCAGAGGAGGAGAAAATTGCTTCCTCTTCACCGGACTATGCAAATTCTTGCCGTAATCGACCAATTTCTTGACAATTTTACACAAAACAGAGGATAATATCCCTGAAAATTAATACAATTTTACTTGGAATGGTTGATTCATTCTGAAATTCGTATTATACTTAGTAATAACTCTGATTTTCTAGGAACTTGTGCCAAGAGACAACGAACAGGCATGGAGTTAACCGGCCCCCGAATCTTGCCGGGAGGGCCGGCGCATCACCGCCGGGCAGCGCGCCCAGCGGGTACCGCCAGCGGCAGCGGAACTGGAGGTTTTATTTTGAATAAGCTTTTCACCAGTGATGAGATAAAAAACAAGTTGGTAACCATCCTCGACCGTCAATTCGGCGAAACGCCGGCCACCGCGTCGGACCGGATCTTTTACAAGGCCTGCGCCATGATCCTCCAGGACGTGCTCATTGAGAAGCGCAAGCAATTCGCCAGTGAAAAGACAAGCCACGGGGAAAAGCGGGTCTATTATCTCTGCATGGAATTCCTCATGGGCCGCTCCCTGAAAAACAACATCTACAACCTGGAACTGGTGGATGAATTCAAGGAAGCCCTGGCCGCCTTTGACGTAAAACTAGAAAACTTATATGAATGTGAGCCTGACGCGGGCCTTGGCAACGGCGGCCTGGGCCGCCTGGCCGCCTGCTACCTGGACGGCATGGCCACCCAGGAATATCTGGGCACCGGCTACTCCATCCTCTATGAATACGGCATCTTCAAACAGCGGATCATCGACGGCTGGCAGACCGAGCTGCCTGATAACTGGCTCCCCGGCGGCGACATCTGGCTTTCCGAACGGCTGGACCGGGCGGTGGATATCCATTTCGGCGGCCAAATCCACGAGTTCTGGGACAATAACTACCACCATATCGACCACGTCAACTACACCTCCGTCAAGGCGGTGCCCTATGACATGTACGTCTCCGGCTACCGGACCAAGGGCGTCAGCCGCCTCCGTCTGTGGAAGGCCGTCTCCCCCGGCATCGATATGGAAATGTTCAACAAAGGCGATTATGTCCAGGCTTTGGGGCAAAACTCCTATGCCGAGGCCATCAGCAAGGTCCTTTACCCCAACGACAACCACCTGGAGGGCAAGAACCTGCGGCTGCGCCAGCAGTATTTCCTGGTGGCGGCTTCTATCGGGGATATTGTCCACTCCCACCTGATGACCTACGGCACCCTGGAAAACCTCAGCGAGAAGGTGGCCATCCACATCAACGACACCCATCCGGTGCTGGCCATCCCAGAGCTGATGCGGATTTTGCTGGATGACTGCGGCTACAGCTGGGATAAGGCTTGGACCATTGTCACCCAGACCTTTGCCTACACCAACCACACTGTCATGAACGAGGCCCTGGAGCGTTGGAACGAGGACCTCTTCAAGCTCCTCCTGCCCCGGATCTATCAGATCGTGGTGGAGATCAACAACCGCTTCACCCGGGAGCTGTTTGAGCGCTGGCACAAGGATGTGGATCAGATCAACCGCCTTTCCATCATCTTCAACCACGAGGTCCGCATGGCCAATCTGGCGGTCTGGGCCTGCCACAGCGTCAACGGCGTCTCCAAACTCCACTCCGATATCCTCAAAGACTCCCTCTTCCACGAGTTTTACGAGATTGAGCCCCAGAAGTTTAAGAATGTTACCAACGGCATCGCCGCCCGCCGGTGGATGTATCAGTCCAACCCCGGCCTGACCCAGCTGGTTACCGACCTCATTGGCGACGGCTTTATCAAGCATATGTCCGAGCTGAAAAAGCTGGAGGCCTTTGCCGACGACAAGACGGTGCTCCAGGAGTTTGCCCGGATCAAACGGGAAAACAAGGCTTATTTCTCCGACTATATCAAGGAGCACACCGGAGTTGTCATCGACCCCGATTCCATCTTTGACGTGCAGGTCAAACGGCTGCATGAATACAAGCGGCAGCACCTCAACGCCCTGCATATCCTCTCCCTCTACCAGAAGCTGAAAGCAAACCCCAGCACCCCCTTCACCCCCCGCACCTTCATCTTCGGGGCCAAGGCGGCGCCGGGCTACTATATGGCCAAACAGATCATCCGCTTCATCTGTGCCCTGGCCAAACACATTGACAACGACCCGGATGTCCGGGGCCGGATCAAGGTCGTCTATCTGGAAGATTACAATGTGACCCTCTCCGAAATCCTAGCCCCCGCCTCTGAGATCAGCGAGCAGATCTCCCTGGCCGGCACCGAGGCTTCCGGCACCGGCAACATGAAGCTGATGCTGGGCGGCGCCATCACCCTGGGCACCTATGACGGGGCCAATGTGGAAATCTATGACAGTGTGGGGGATGAAAACTTCATCCGCTTTGGCATGTCCACCCAGGAGGTGGCCCAGCTCAAGCCCCACTACAATCCCCGGGAAATCTATAACAAGAACCCAGAGATCAAAGGCCTGGTGGATGTCCTCTACCATGGCATTGACGGCAATGTCTTTAACGAAATCGCCACCTCCCTGGCCACCAGCGACCCCTATATGGTGCTGGCTGACTTCGAGTCCTACAAACAAGCCCACCAGAAGGCGGAGCAGCTTTACAGCGACACCTTAGGCTGGCAGCGGATGAGCCTCATCAACGTGGCCAACGCCGGCATGTTCTCCGCCGACCGGGCGGTAGACGATTACGCCCGGGACATTTGGTACCTGAAATAGCCCTTCCATCGCAACTGTACGGGATGCTTGCCCTCTGGGGCGGGCATCCCTTTACCCTGTTTTCCCCTGTTCTCCCCTGTTCTCTGGGATTTTGTAAGGAGGTCTTTTCTCCATGGAAGCATGTCTGTTTGACAGCACACTCTTAGAATATAAAGCGCCCTTCGGCGCTGTCAAAACCGGGGAAGAGGTGGTGTTTCACCTGCACCTGGCCAAGTGCGCCACCCTATTAGCCCCCCGCCTTGTCATCTATAAAGCCGACCACTACGACGAGCCCCACTATGTCCCCATGGCCCTGGAACGGGTTAAGATGGATTACAACGTCTTTTCCTGCTCCTTTGTCCAGGAGACCCCCGCCCTTCTCTTCTACTGCTTTGAGGCGGTGACCGGGGACCAGGTGATCCCCATCCGGCGCAAGGGGGATTTTACCGCCAAGTTCAACCTGGCCGGCGGGGACCTGTGGCAGCTGACCGTCTACGACAAGGATTTCCGCACCCCGAAGGACCTGAGGGGCGCTATCATGTACCAGATCTTCCCCGACCGGTTCTATTTTAGCGGCGCTCCCAAGGAAAATGTCCCTGAGGACCGGGTGCTCCGCTATGACTGGGGCGGACAGCCTCAGTACCTGCCTGACAGCCAAGGCATTGTCCGCAACAACGACTACTTCGGCGGGGACCTCAAGGGCATCCAGGAAAAACTGCCCTATCTCCAGTCTTTGGGGGTGACCCTGCTCTACCTCAACCCCATCTTTGAGGCCCACTCCAACCACCGCTACAACACGGCGGATTATATGAAAATCGACCCCCTCCTGGGCACCGAGGAGGATCTGCGCCAGCTGTGCGCCGAGGCAAAAAAATACGGTATCTCCATCATCT
>CAJFSX010000084.1 GCA_904419775.1 Candidatus Pararuminococcus gallinarum
TTACAAGTGAGTGCTACCCGTACTGTGGAAACTGCCTATGGCGGGATCACAAGGGAGAAATATGTATTCGATGATATTCAGATGACCGAGCTGAATCAAAGCAATGGGATTACCAGCGGGCAAGTTCTACAGGCGCTGAGCAATAACAATGGGGTGATGGAAAATCCCGATTGTGCCAACATTACGGCAGAAGGGATGAAAGCCGCTTTGGGCAAGGATATTGAGTTTTCCTTTGACGGGTATTCAGTAGCCTTTCATGACAGCCAAATCCAGGATGAAATCAATCTCTTTGCCGTTAAAAAAAGCATCACCCCTGTCAGCGAGCATTATAATACTGATGGTGTTTTATCCACCATTATGTTCTGGGATACGCGGGATATAGCTTCACCAGCTACCATTTCGGTGGAGATGGATGAGTTTTCTGATTATAGAGAAAGTCACGCTTATGTTTACCGCTATGAAAACGGGAGACTGGTTCTTTACACCGATCAGGCCGAGTATTCTCCCGAAATGAGCCATGTATCCTTTACTACAGATAAGCTGGGCTCCTTTATTATTTCCTCCAAACCATTGGAAGAATTGCCTATTATCGACGCTGGAGACGGCACCTCGGAGGGATATAGCTCTCCAGAAGAATATCTGGTTTCCCAGGCGATGGATGCAATAGGCAGGGCATTTTATATCTATGACGCCTATATTCCGACCACAACTCAGCAGTCATAAAATAAAAAGGACCAGCCAGATGGCTGGTCCTTTTTATTTTAATTAAAATTGTGGCTCTTTCGGCGATGGATTTTTCGTTATGCTGACGGTTTCAGGCATCTGTTCACCATCTCTTAAAAGACGGGCCTGGACGACAAAACGCTGATCCTCCCGCATGCCGTATTTATAGGTACAGGTGGATAGGGTTAGAATTTTGTCTGTGGCGTTGACATCCACATCATAGAAATATTCGGTGCGCTCCTCCGCCTCATTAAGAATGTTTAAAAACTCTAAGTCGCTGGGGTTGACGCTGATATAATTAAAGTTAATATCAGAATAATAGGCAGCAAAGATTTTAAAAACCATCTGATCATCGGGAGTCGTTAAATAAATATAGGGGTGATTGGTGGCGAAATCCTCATCAAGATATTTCAATAGCTGGCCAAACTTTAGACCATGCACCTGGTTGTCATCCATGTTGTGTCCATAGATAACGGTGTTGCGGGATAAGACATTTCGCTCACCAATGGTGTTTTCGTAGTCCGCATAGTAGCATCCGTAAAAATTATACTGTTTGTATTCATCTTTGCGAAGATAAAAATCGTTATCTTCAGCTTGAACTACGGCATTGTCTACCGTGGTGTCGGGAATGGTCAGCCAGGCTACCGTATCGCTGTTGGCAGACTGCATATCAGTAAGCTTTTGTAGAGTATCGGCATCAGGCTGCTGAATTTGGAGCTGATCATCTTCTTCTGGTTCTGGCAAGGGTGCTTCCGTAACCTGGGGAGTGGTTACCACCGGTGCTGGAGCAGAAGAGGATTCCTCCTCTCCATTACAGGAAGAAAGGGTAAGAATCATAGAGACTAGAAGAAAACAAGCTACTATCTTTCTTAAAAACGACATAGATGGGGAGGAAAACCTCATGATTGCTTGGCTCCTTTATTTTTTATAATGCTTGAACATTTGTGGAGTTACACACAATGCCCCGACGGGCGTCTACGGTGACAGAGGTACCGTTTTTGAGGATGGAAACCGCGCTTTTGGCGCCGACGATAACGGGAATATCCAGAGCAAGCCCCACAATTGCCGCATGGGAATTAGTTCCGCCGGCTTCAGTGACGATACCAGACGCTTTCTTCATCAAGCTAAGAATTTTATTGGAGGTGCTAGGAATCACCAAGATATCCCCGTTTTTAAACTTTTTTAGGGCTTCATCCTCATCCCGGACGACACATAAATTAGAACATACAGAAGAAGCGCCAATGCCGGTTCCGGTGACTAGGATATCGCCGACCATATGAACCTTGAGCATGTTGGTGGTTCCGGCAATACCAAGGGGAACACCAGCGGTGATTACCACCAAGTCCCCATCACTGACATAACCTGCTTTTTTGGCACGGGCAACTGAATGCTCAAAAAGAACGTCGGTATTTTTCTTTTCCTCAATCATCAACGGAAGGACACCCCAGGACAGAGCCAACTGCCGATATACATGAGGCTCCATGGTGCCGCCAATAATGGGGACGGAGGGACGGAACTTGGAAATCATACGCGCTGTGGTGCCAGTTTTAGTGACGGTGATGATAGCAGAAGCTCCCAGATCGTAAGAGGTGGTACAGGTGGCGTGAGAAATAGCATTGGTTACGTCGGAAATCGGATCAATATCCCGGGTGTAAAAGCGCTTTTTATAATCGATATCCCGCTCTGCTCGTTCGGCAATAATGGACATGGTCTGTAACGCTTCCACTGGATAAAGTCCCGCGGCCGTTTCCCCGGAAAGCATGATCGCGCTGGTCCCGTCATAGATGGCATTGGCTACATCGGTGGCCTCTGCACGGGTAGGACGGGGATTTTTTATCATACTATCTAACATCTGGGTAGCGGTAATGACCTGCCGTCCCGCTGTGTAGCCTTTTTTAATCAGTTTTTTCTGGATGATGGGAACTTCCTCTAAGGGAATTTCAACACCCATGTCTCCACGAGCGATCATAATGCCATCAGAGACCCGCAAAATATCGTCGATATTGGCGACGCCTTCGCTGTTTTCAATTTTTGCAATGATGCGGATGGTATTGCAATGGCGAGAATCCAGAATCTGCCGAATTTGAAGAATATCATCTGCGCAGCGGGTGAAGGAAGCGGCAATAAAATCAAAGCCGTTATCAATACCAAAGAGGATATCCTCCCGATCCTTGGGGCTGATATAATCCATCGAAACTCTGACTCCGGGGATGTTCACTCCCTTTCGATCAGAGATGGTGCCACCATTGATTACTTTACAAATGATATCGGTTTCGGTAATCTCTCGGACATTCAATTCAATCAAGCCGTCGTCCAATAAGATACGATTGCCTACATCTACATCCGCAACCAGTCCTTTGAAGGAAATGGAGACGATGGTTTCATCCCCCTCTATTTCTCGAGTCGTCAGGGTAAAGAGGTTGCCAGGGGATAGGGTGACCTTACCGTCCTTAAAGGTACCAATCCGAATTTCGGGCCCCTTGGTATCCAAAAGCGCCGCAATGGGGAGCCCCAGATCTTCCCGAAGCTCTTTGAGGATTTTCAAACGGTTCAGGTGTTCTTCATGGGTGCCATGAGAAAAGTTAAAACGCGCTACATTCATACCGGCAAGCATGAGCTGCCGGACAGTCTCCTTATGATCGGTAGCGGGGCCAAGCGTGCAAATGATTTTTGTTTTTCGCATAGGTTCAGACCTCCAATTCGTCCTAGAAGCATGCTATATTCCGTGTCAAAGTGTCAAAAAGCCAGAACAGCCTTGTTACTCTTTTAGATATAGAATGGTATTTTTATCATTATTTTATCAGATTTTCAATACTTTTTCTATCCTTTTCGGTGTATGTAATCACTTTGACAAAATTTTATTGCGGGGAAGACAATATTTTGTTTAATACGGTTGACAGGACAGAGGAAATTGAATATACTATAACTGTACTATTCGATATAATACAGTTAATACAGAGAGGTGGATGAGGTGATTACCCTTGATATGCACAGCAGGATCCCCATTTACGAGCAGTTGTGCCAGAAAATCACGCAGCTGATTGCGGTGGGCGCCCTTGAGCCTGGTGATCAACTTCCTTCGGTGCGGCTGCTGGCACGAGATCTTGGAGTCAACCCCAATACGGTCTCCAAAGCCTATCAGGAGCTGGAACGCAGCGGCGTGATTTGTTCGGTGGCAGGCAAGGGCAGCTTTGTTTCCTCTGCTGACGAGGTGACTCGCAGCCTACAGAGAAAGATAATAGAAAGCTTTGAGGGAATTTGTACCCAGTGCAGGAAAGTTGGGGTAAAGAAGCCGGAACTGCTAACTGTGCTGGATCAGGTTTACGCGCAGGAGGAGAATGGAATATGATTTGCTTGGAGCATTTGACAAAGAAGTTTGGCAAAGAGACGGCAGTCGCTGACTTTTCCATTGAGATTAGAGAAGGCTCCATTTTTGGATTAATAGGTTCCAATGGTTCTGGCAAATCCACGGTACTGCGGATTATCGCCGGCATTTATAAAGGTGATGGGGGAAATGTGACATTGAATGATATCCCCATTTTTGAGCATGAACAGGCAATGGAACAGATATTTATGATCTGCGACCAGCCCTTTGTGCAGTCGGGGATGACCTGTGAGGGATTAGCGGAATTTTATTCCCATATGTATCCCGATTTTTCTCCTGAAGATTTTGAAACCTTATGCCAAATTTTTGATATGGATCGAAAGAAGCCTATCAATACCTTTTCCAAAGGCATTCGAAAGTTGGCTATGATTATTATCGCTCTTTCCTGTAATCCTAGGATCCTGCTTATGGACGAATCCTTTGACGGGCTGGATATGGTGGTCCGGGCAGCTGTCAAGGAGACATTGATCGACCGGGTGGCACAACGGAAGATGACGGTCGTGGCCACCTCCCACAACCTCTATGAAATCGAGGAAATGTGCGACCATGTGGCCATTATCCACCGAGGAAAACTGGTGTTAGAGCGGGATCTGGATCAGCTAAAAGAGGAATTTGTACGGGTACAGGCGGCCTTCTCTAAGCCGCTGGAGCCGGACGCCCTGGATGGGATGCGGCTCATTAGCATAGAACGCCGGGGAAGCCTTGTTACCCTTATTGCCAAGGAGTCCGCCGCAGCATTAAGAGAAAGGCTAGAGAGATATCATCCCCTGTTTTTTGAAGAACTCCCCCTGACATTGGAAGAGATATTTATCAAAGAAATGGAGGCGGTCGGTTATGACTATAAAAACATCATCTTCTCATAAGCGGGGATGGTACCTCTTTTTTCATCAGCTCAAACGGATGCGTGGTGTCTGCCTCGTCGCCTCTATGATTTACTTGGCGGTTTTTACAGTCCCTTTTATCATCCGCACAGTAGAAGGACAGGGAATGCTTGACTCCATGCCGGCAGCGCCGATTTATGATCTCAGTGGAGCTTTTCTCTTCGTCCTGCCTGTGGCGATACCGCTCTTTACTGGAGTTATGGCGCTGCAGTTTATTCATCATGGGGATCGGGCGGATCTCTATTACAGCCTGCCGGTCAAGCGTCACACCTTATTTTTGTCCCACTATCTGGCGGGGCTTGTGGTCACCTTGCTGCCGCTGCTGGCAATTTATCTGCCCTGCGCCTTCACAGCGGGGATTTCTAACTTCGGCAGCATTCCTCTATTATCTCTGGTCATAGAGTTTCTTACCCTTTGCCTGACCACCACAATTAGTTATACCTTGGTCTGCTTCGTTGGCGTCTTTACGCCAACACTGCTGGACCATGTGCTCTATACGGCGGGGATTGGAGCGGCGATTAGCTTGGGCTTTGCCTATACCCTGGAAGCTCTTTCCCGTATGCTGGTGGGATTCCCTTACACCGATCTTTTCTTGGGAGACGGCGGTATTGGCATCTTGTGGTCCAATCCTTTTTTGCTGGGCTTCCGCATCTTCGTGGAAAATGACACCTATCGCTGGCCGGTCATCATCGCCTATCTAGTTTTAGCCGTCCTTTGTCTGATCCTTTCCATTATTGGCTTCCGTAAAAGAGGCTGTGAACGAGCCGGCCGGGTGGGAGGAAGAACCCTGGTCAAAGAAATCTCTAAATATGTTGGCGCTTATATTGGAGGATTACTGCTCAGCCTCGGATTTGGAGGCATGGCCTCTGATTCGGTGGCCATGATGATATTGGGACTGATCCTTGGCTCTTTCATTGCCTATACTGTGATAGAGGCCATAGCCATGCGCAGCTTCCGAACCTTTGGCAAAAGTATGAAGGGATATGCCATTTTCGCGGGATGCTTTTTAGCCCTCTTTGCCGTGGTTCGCTTTGATCTGACCGGATATCAGTACCGGATTCCAGAAGTCGATCAGGTGGACAGTGTTTCCATTAGTTACTATGGTGTAGTAGAACCCTATCTCTATGGAAGCAACCGAAATGGCATTGTCCTTCGCACGCCTGAGGCCATTGAGGCGGTTAAGAATATCCACACCCGGATGACACAGCGTTGGGTCCCCCTCGGCAATCAAAATATAGAGGTAGATGGCGAAGAGATGACCTGGATGCCGATTACCATCACCTATCGGCTGAAAAATGGTATGACCGTCCAGCGAAAGTATGACAAGGTCTATTATAGCGACTTCCCTCTCTTTAATGATCTGGGCGTCATTCCTGAATTCCGTAAACAGACAGATCTGTCCGCCATGGTAGAGCCTAATCAGTTTAATTCTTTCCGGCTTTACGATGCGTTGGGCCGGGGTGGCCAGGTATTGCCACTTTCCCTGGAAGAGCAGGAGGAGCTTTTTGCGGCCATCGCGGCTGACCGCCGGGAGGAAACTGTGGAGGAATATGCCCGACCTGACACAGCGGCACTGGGATGCCTCTCTATTACGGTTACTCCCACAGCCTTGCCAGAAGAAGCGCGTCAGAGGCTGCAAAAGAGTGGCCTAAGCACCTATGATTCTGTCGTCGTGTTGGGAACCCATTATCAAAATACCATTGAATTTCTTAAAGAAAAGGGCTGGGATGTAACTAAGCAAACAGAGTCTTCAAAGGTCAAGGCCGCTTATGTGACCTATGCCTCCCATGGCGCTTTGCGGGGAGCATATCCACTGTTCCTCAATGAACCTGACGACTTTTACCGCTTTTCGCTTTCTGACCTGGAAAATGAAGTGTGGGGGACAGACATTTCTGTCAAATACGATGATGCCGCACAGATTGCGCAGCTTCGTCAGTGTGCTTATCAGCAATATGAGATGAGCACAGACGGGTATGTGGTAGCCTTCCATGTAGAGGGGTCCTTGCAATGCCAGCAGTTTTATATCCCCTATGATAAGGCCCCGGACTTTTTAAAGGAGGACCTGAAGAAGGTAGGAGAGAGTTGGGACGCATACACCTCCTCTTATGCTGATATTGGGGGGATAGAGCCGGCGATTACAGCTGAAACTATTATAGAGTAATTTCATACATTAAGTGGCAGCGCCGTTTCCGACGCTGCCACTTGAGCATGAGAAAAGGGAGCCGTATTTTTGATACGGCTCCCTTTTTGATTTAAGCCTTGGCTTCCTTTTTCTTTTGGATGACCTTGAGAATACATAGAACGGCGAGTAGGAGAACAAGAGAAGAACCGAGGGTGATGTACGCATTGTTGGTAAAGCCTGCGATAAGGAATCCAACAAAGCAGACTGCGGTTACCATAGTAGCGTAGGGGATTTGTGTTGTCACATGGTCGATGTGATTGCAGCGGGCACCGGTAGAAGAGAGAATGGTGGTGTCCGAAATGGGGGAGATATGATCCCCATAGACCGCGCCTGCCAAAGTTGCCGCTAGGGCAGGAACAAGTAGGTTAGAACCTGTCGCATTAATAATAGGAATTACAATGGGAATTAGGATACCGAAAGTTCCCCAGGAGGTACCAGTGGCGAAGGCAAGAAGACTGGCCACCAGGAAAACAACGGCGGGAAGAAGCTGCATAGGCATACTGCTGGTAGCCACAAGATGGCCAACAAAACCGCCGGTATTTAGGTAATCGGCACTGCATACACCGCTGATGGTCCAGGCCAAGGTTAGGATGATATAGGCAGGCACCATGGATTTTACACCTTCAGTAATACCATCCATGAACTCCCGGAAGCCCAGGATCTTGCGGGGTAAGAACAGGATGAATGCTACAACCAGCGCGGCAAATCCGCCAATGCAAAGGGATTTGGAGGCGTCTGTGTTACCAAAAGCCTCGCCAATAGAAGAAGCCTCACCGGTAAACAGGCCGCCCACATAGAGCATAGCCAGAATGGAAAAGATAATCAGCGCCACAATGGGGATAATCAAATCATAAACTTTGCCTTTATTTCCAATGCGGGAATTTTCTTCTTCGATATCCTGCGGATGGTCGGGATTAGAATGAAGATCGTTATTGTAAATCGCATTGTGCTCAAATTTTGCCATGGGCCCAAAATCCAGATTGGTCCAACAGATAAAAATAATCATAACAATGGTGAGAAGGGCGTAGAGATTAAAGGGGATGGTCTGGATAAAGGTGGACATGCCATCCGCTACGCCAGAGGACTCCATGGTGGAGCCGACCGCAACCGCCCAACTGGAGATCGGGGCAATGATACAGACAGGAGCAGCGGTAGCATCGATAAGATAGGCAAGCTTCGCCCGGGAGATATGATGTTTATCTGTTACTGGGCGCATTACTGTGCCTACCGTCAGACAGTTAAAATAGTCGTCAATAAAGATAACGGTGCCTAACACACCAGTGGCAAATTGAGCGCCTGCACGGGTTTTGATCTTTTTCGCAGCCCATTCACCGTAAGCGGCGGAGCCGCCTGCTTTGGTGATGACACACACCA
>CAJFSX010000085.1 GCA_904419775.1 Candidatus Pararuminococcus gallinarum
AAAGCGGGTGATTGTAGGCCGGTATTTCCAGGGGCAGACATTAAAAGCGCTGGCGGAATCGGAGGGATACTCCCTTGACTGGATACGGCAGCGAGAAGCAAAGGCCCTTGTGCGGATGCGATGGAGACATGGGCGGCGGCTAAGGCCCTATCTCGATGAGATGGTCGAGGCGTGGGCTTACAGGGGTACAGGGCTTGGGGCTTTCCGGTATATGGGCGCTTCCAGCGTGGAAAGAGCGGCGGAAAAGATAGACATACACAAAAGAAAGGATGACAAACCATGACAGATGAAGAAATGAAACAATTTATAACGGAAGCTGTAGAACAGGCGGTAACTAGCATGTTGCGGACAACGGTTACTCGTGATCAAATTATGGCGATTAAGGACTCCGCAACCAGACAAGAGATGATCGCGCGGCACCCGGAGGCGTTTAATCCCGCAAACCTACCGGAGGAACAGAGAATTGCAATGGAATTGGCGGAGAAGCGCCGCAGGAAACAGGAGGAAGACCCCGCCTTTGAATCCTGGGTTGAAGAAAAGGCCGCAGAAATAGCCGCGCTGGAAACGCCGAAGGAACGCCGGGAAGCGATTTTCTCTATTCCCGCCCTTAACCAAGCCAGAGGGGCCACATTGCGGAAAAGGTTGATTGAAAGGTTTGCGGACGATTTCCAAGACTATGCGCCCAAAGACCCGTGGAAACAAGCCTCACCGAAGCCTAAAAGAGCAGAAAGCCCGCTAGTGACCAAAGCGCGCAAGAAAATTGAGGGGATTGCCGATGCAGACGAAAGAAGAAGCGCCATTTTGAATATAAAAGATGCTACCGCAAGGCGAGCTATGATCGGTGAAAATCCCGCTTTATTTGTCGCAGGAGGTGAACCCAATGAATAAAGAAGCAGGAAAAGCCCCAGAAAACCAGGAAGATACCCAACCAACGCCGGAAGAACAGGCTGCGGCCCAATTTAACGAGTTTCTTGCCGTTGGCAAGAATCAGGCAGAATTTGACCGGAGGGTGAAAAAGGCTATCCAAACCGCCGTTACAAACGCTAGGTCAAAGTGGAAAGAAGCGGCACAGGGAGAACCGGAAGAAAACGAGATAGAGGCAGAGATTGCAGACCTTAAAAGACAGCTTACCCTATCGGAAAACCGCACAGAGGCCCAAGGGATAGCCAATAGTATGAGGTACCCGGTTCCTCCTGAGCTAATGGAATATGCGGTTGTGGAAGATAAAGGGCAGACGATTGAAAACGCCGCCGCCCTGGCGCACCAATTTAACGCCGACGTTGTCGAAGGCATACGCAATAGCCTTGCTGGACGCGTGCCAAAAGCCAACTTTGGAACAAATCTCTTGAGCCGTGAGCAAATTTTGAACGAAAAAGACCGGGAAAAGCGTTGGAAGCTGATTGCGGAAAATCCGCATTTGTTTACAAAGAGACGCTAGGAAAGGAAATCCATATGAAACTAACCAAACTGGAACAGGAGACAGTCATCCTCTTTAATGAAACAGAAAAAGAGGCCAGTGTTTACACGTATAATGGTAAGATGAAACGAAAGCTGGAAGATCTATCTCGGGAATTCCCAGAACAAGTATGGCTCAAGAATGATGATGGGGCAGGAGCTCAAACCTACATCATAGCGAAGAATCTAGTCTCGGTCAGGAGGCCAGTGAGCGAAGAAAGGCGAGCGGCACAGAGAGAACGTGCCTTAACATCGCTTTTTAGGTCTCAAAATACCGATGAAACCCCAGGTCAGAGAGATTGAAACAATGTAAGAGGGTAATTCCATGGGTGAGGCCATGAATGTCTGTAATAGGGGTTTTTATCGGGAAAATTGAAGCACATAACAAAAGCGGGCTGTCCGCCCGCTCTTTTTTATTGATTCCACAAAATTATATCATTTGCTGGGAGAGGAAAATTGAACCCTTCTCATCGGTCTTCCCAAGACTTCCTGAAAATTAGAACAGGGGGATGTTAAGAAATGTTAAGGTTATCTCATTACCGGGTACTTTAATTCGATTATCAGGGGAAATAATGGGGTTTCCGGGGGAAAGAACCCGGTTTTTTCTCCCGGAAATACAAAAATAGAGCGGGCCAAGTAGCCCGCTTTTTTAGTTCCAATCAATTGCATCATGGGTGGTATATTCGCCATGGCTCATTTCTTCTTCCGCTTGCTCGATGCGGGCGCGTTCTGCTTTGGTCAGCTTGGTAAAATCGCTATCCCATGCAAGCACCATCTTCCGCACCAATTCAAGCGCAAGGTTTTGATCGTGTTCTGGCAGCATATCCAGCATTTCAGCCACTTGCTTAGATATCGCAGACATGGTGACGGCCCCCTTTCATTTGTAGATGTCGCCCCGGCTCCCTATGTCTATAATATACAGCACATCAACGGAATTATCCAGAGCAAATTTGTAAATAATCCGATATTTCCCCACCCGTAAACGGTAACGCCCGTCCGTGTAGCCTTGCAAGGGCTTTATATCGCCTGTCGGCGGTTGGCGCGTTAGGCCCTCTATACCGGCCTTTATGCGCTGCTTTGTGGGCCTATCCATTGCGGCTATGGCCTTTACCGCCGCTTTTGAATATCTAATTTCCATGCTATTCCTCCACATACTCTAGGATATCCCCAGGCTGACACCCTAGCAGGGCGCAAATTTGGGAAACGTTATCAAGAGAAATAGTTTTGCCCTCACGCAAGGATTGAATAACACCCTCAGAAAGAAGCTTTTCCCGTCTTAGCTTATATGTGGAATATCCCTTGCCTTTCAGCGCTTCTAGTATGTCCACCTTATACTTTATTGGCATTTGATTCCTTCCCTTCCCTTTTTTAGGACTGCCGAAATTGCCGGCTCTCCAGCTTCGGAATGTCGAGTATGCTATTCCCATTTATTTCTCCTTCTTCAAATCCCGTTCTATTGTCTCACTGATAGCCCGTTTTACAAAACCATTAAGGCTTTCTCCACGTTTTTCAGCGTGGGCCTGTATTTCTGCTTTATGGCCTTTAGGAACGCGAACCTTTATTTCATCCTGTCTTTGCAAGTATGCATCATTGGCTCTTTTTCTTGCCTCACTTAACGGTGGCATGCAAACACCTCCTTTTTCACCATCTTCATTATAGCACAATATAATACATGTGTACATACATAGTATAATATAGACAGTGGTTGAGAGAAAGCCACAAGGGAAGACCGACAAAGCGGGTTATAACTGTTGAAACCCGTCGGTTTTCTATTGTGTAGAGAAATAGAATAGAATTTTAGGAAAACTATGTTGCGAACCTCCGCAACCACCAGACTGAATCCAGACGCAATTTGCGTCTGGATTCTTTTCTTTTATCAGCCTTTTTTGACAAAGAACGGTACCTATCCCAAACAGGCCCAGCCCCAGTTTACGGGGCCGGGCCTGTTTGGCTATGATGGATCAGAAGGTAATAGTGCGGGGCGCCTCGGTAAAGGAGGAGAAGGTTGCCGTCCCCTTCTCCAAAGCGAAAATTTGGGTATTCCCATCTCCGCCTTATACATACTTTGTAGGGACGGGTAGGCGGCGAGCATATGCTCCTGTGCTTCCAAGCGGGGGTCCTCCACCGCTATGGCGGCCACACGGAGCCACCGCTCTCCGTCAAAGGCACAGATTTCCACCTTGGGATTTTGTTGGATCTGCTTGGATACATCCTTCACCTTGCCGGTCTGGATGGTAAGCCGGCCGTCGAAGAGATCAATGGTGCCAAAGGGCCGTACCCTCGGTTGATTCCCCTCCACGGTGGCAAGATAATAGGTTCCGCACTTTTTAAGAAAATCATAAATTTCCTGCATGGCAAAGGCCTCCTTTGTAATTTCTTATATTAATTATATCATATCAAATAACAACGAACGAAGGATTTTCTCTGATTTCCTTTTAGGATGATAGACCGAAGGGGGAAGATGGATTGCCGGAGACCGGTCCACAAAATTTGGAAGGAGTTCCCGGACAGATAAAAACGCCGCCGGCTTATGCCTGCGGCGTTTTCTACATGAATTTAAGCCAGAATCTCCGAGATGGTGCGCATGATCTCGTCATGACAACCTCCACATCCCGTGGAACAGTGGGTGATCTTCTGGACATCGGCAAAGGCTTCCTCTACCTGGGAGAAAGATTTGCTCTGGTGTAGAGCTTGTTCTACATCGGCGTAAGTAACCTTTTTGCAGTGACAAATTTCATAATTTTCTTTCATTTTACTCATAGCGCTCTCTCCTTATTTCACCGAAAACGGACAAAAGCATTCCAGCAGGCGGCTTCTACACAAAAACATTTTCAGAAGCGGTAACCTTGAGCCAGATGCAAAGTGACAAAAAGCTTGATTCCTACACTTTTATTTATTATAGCACACCCCAGTTGATCTGACAAGGTAGGCGATAGAGAGGACAGAAGGCGTGGCGTTGACATGGAATTTTAATCCCTGCTTTCAAGAAGACACACCTAGCGGTGGCATCCGTTTTTTTGCGCTCTGTCGGTTTTCCCGGAGTGCTGGAAGTGGCTGTCAGCCAACGAAAGAAAATGATGGAAAAACCCGCCGCTCCTTCTATTGACTTCGGATATGGGACAGGATATACTTAGGGAGACGCGATGATGGCCCGCCGCAGGGATGGAGGCCAGAGAGGAAGGAACTGGATGCTCAAAACCATTCTATTTGATTTGGACGGCACGCTGCTCCCCATGGACCAGGACCTTTTCACCAAGGCGTACTTCCAGCGTTTGGCGCAAAAGCTCATGCCCCATGGCTATGAGCCCAAGGCGCTGGTGGACGGGATCTGGGCCGGCACAGCCGCCATGGTCAAAAACGACGGAACAAGAACCAACGAAGAGGCGTTCTGGAAGCGCTTCAGCGAGATTTTTGGAGAAAAGTCCCTGGAGGACCGGCCGGTGTTAGATGAATATTACAGGCAGGAATTCCAGGAGGTAGCCGGCGTCTGCGGGTACAATCCCAAGGCCAAGGAGACGGTGGAACAGCTCAGACAGGCGGGATTTCGCCTGGCCTTGGCCACAAACCCCATCTTCCCCGCCGTGGCCACCGAAAGCCGGATCCGATGGGCGGGACTGACGCCGGAGGACTTTGTCCTCTACACCACCTATGAGAACATCGGCTGGTGCAAACCCAACCTGGAATATTACCGGGAGCTTCTCAGAAGGCTGGAATGTCCGGCGGAAGAATGCCTGATGGTGGGCAACGACGCCAAAGAGGATATGATTGCCCAGAGTGTGGGGATGAAGGTTTTCCTCCTCACCGATTGCCTCATCAACAGAGAGGAGGCCGACCTTTCGGCCTTCCCCCAGGGCGGCTTTGATGAGCTGCTCGACTATATTCAAAGAGAGAACAGCGCGGAAGGGTAGGATTTTTATGAGCAAGCGGATTGCGGTTGTCACCGATAGCAACAGCGGCATCCCCATCCGGACGGCGGAGGAGCTTGGCATCTTTGTCATCCCGATGCCCTTTATCATTGAGGAAAAGACCTTTTATGAAGAGATTAGCTTAACCCAGCCCCAGTTTTATGAGAAACTGAAAAACGACGTGGATATCTCCACCTCCCAGCCGGTGGTGGGGGATATTCTGGACCTATGGGACAAGATCCTGGAGGATTACGACGAGATTGTCCACATCCCCATGTCCAGTGGCCTTTCCGGCTCCTGCGCCACCGCCATCGCTTTGGCGGAAAGCTATGACGGCAGGGTGCAGGTGGTCAATAACCAGCGGATCTCGGTCACCCAGCGCCAGTCGGTGCTGGATGCCTTGGAGCTGATCAAAGCGGGGAAATCCGCCGCGGAGGTCCGGGAGATTCTGGAAAAGGAAAAGTTTGAATCCAGCATCTATATTATGATGGATACCTTAAAATACCTGAAGAAGGGCGGACGGATTACCCCAGCCGCGGCGGCCATTGCCACAGTGCTGCGGATTCGGCCGGTACTGCAGATTCAGGGGGAGAAGCTGGATGCCTTTAAAAAGGCCCGGAGCGAAAAGCAGGGCCGGGAGATCATGGTCAACGCCATCCAGGACGACATCGAAAAGCGGTTTGGCGGCATGGATCAGATCCGTCTGTTTGTGGCCCACACCGACAATGAGGCCGGCGCTCAGGACTTCTGTCAGGAACTGGCCCAGAAGCTGGGGAAGGAAGTTACCCAGTGCGATCCTTTGTCCCTCAGCGTGGCCTGCCATATCGGCCCTGGAGCCTTGGCAGTAGCCTGTTCAAAGAAAATAGACCGCTATTTATAAATAGGTAAGGCCCGCCGGAGATTTCGGCGGGCCTTCTATCTTCTATTAGGAACAGAAAAGATGGTTGCCGATCCGCTTGATGACCGGCCTTGTCCGAATCCACTGGTTAGAGGTCTTGTCCGGATTATAATAGTAGAGGGCGCCGCCGGAGGGATCCCAGCCGTTTAAGGCGTCCTGGGCCGCCTGGTAACAGGATTCGGCGATGGGCTCGTTGATCTGGCCGTCGGTGATGGCGGTAAAGGCGCCCGGCTGATAGACCACCCCGGCAATGGTGTCGGGGAAGGAGGGATGGGCCACCCGGTTGAGGACTACGGCTCCCACTGCCACCTGGCCAATATACTCCTCCCCTCGGGCTTCGGCAGAGATGATCCGGGCCAGCAGTTGATAGTCGCTTTGGGAGGTGGAGGAGTTGCTGCCGGCGGTGATGCCCAGGGCTTTGAGGGTGTTGGGCCCGGCGATGCCGTCTACAGCAAGTCCTTTCTGCTTCTGAAAGGCCCGGACCGCCTCCTCGGTCTTGGCGCCGTAGATACCGTCCACAGCGATGGTGTAGAGGCCCAGCTCCTTGAGCTTCTGCTGAATCTTGGTCACCTCTTCTCCCCGGGCCCCCCGTTTGGAGAGGGTGGGAATAACCAGGCTATCGTTGGATGTGGTAGCTGCGGTGGCTGTGTTGGGGGTAAAACGCAGGAGGAAATAGGCAAAGGCGATGACACAGATATTGATCATGACCACCACCATGATTTTGAGAACTTTGGCAAGGGTATCATCCATGATTTCAAAACTCCTATCTGCCGCCTCGCGGCTGTAAATTAGTAAAAGTTTTCCCGGAAAGGATGGGAATATCCGGCCCAGCGGGACGGCAATTTCTCTTTTCTTTAAAAAAAGGAACAACGGCCCCGCTGGATGCATAGAATAGGGCACAGTGAAAAACAGGGGGGCTGGATATGGAACTTATCATCGGCGTGACCATTTGTATCCTTGCCATTGGGGTCAGCTACATCCTGGGGGAATATTTTGAGCGGCGCCGGAAGGAGCAGGCGAAGGTGGGGTACACCTATCCGGTGGATGGGGAAGAGGAGCCCTTCGATGAAAGAGAGGTTTCCGACTACATACGGCTTGCCGCTGGGTATATGCGCCGCCGCCATCAGGCCTATGGCCTGGATAAAGGCTATTACAAGCGAGCGGCGGAACAGCTGGTGATCTATATCATCGAGAGCAGGGGGCATCTGCCCACGCCCGCCCTGGTAGAAAAGATCGCGGAGGAAACAGAGCAGTTGTTTGAAGGCTTTCACGAGATGGAAGATGTGCTAGAAGAGCCGCAGCAGGAGTAGCTGGGGCGGAAAAAGGACGGCTTTCTGCCGTCCTTTTTTTCTGTGGTTGAGAGAAAAAAGGGCCAAAATTGGGAAGTATAGTATAATTAAAGGAAAAGTAAACGAAATGTATAGAAAAAGATGGGGATAAAAAGGAAAAGAAATGAGAAAATTGCTTGACAGTGGGAAAGGTATATGCTAAAATAAACAAGCTGTCTCGGAGAGAGGGCCGGGAGGCCGGAAAAGGACCGGGGTAGCGAAAAAAGATTTGGGAAATATATTGACACCGCATAGGAAATGTGGTACAATATAAGTCCTGGCTGAGGGAAACCTCAGCGGCGGACCTTGAAAATTGAACAACATTTGAACCAAGAACAAAGACCCTTGGAAACGAATTTGAGTAGAGTAATTCTACGGACGTGAACATTAGCAAG
>CAJFSX010000086.1 GCA_904419775.1 Candidatus Pararuminococcus gallinarum
GGAAGCGGTGACAGAGCCAGAACCCACACCTGGCACCGATAAGCCCAGCATACCTGGATCTGACGAAGATCAGGTAGGCGGCGGGGACTGGGATTGGCCGTCTGGCAGTGGAAATGGTTCCACTGGAACTGGTTCTGGCAACAGTGACAAAGAGAACCCGTCCTCTGGCGATCACAGCATGATTGCTGGAGCACTGGCAGTCCTGGCACTGAGTGCTGGCGCTGTAGTGGTTCTCTCCCGCAAGAGAAAGTAGTTCTAGTTAAAAGATCTATCATATTTTTCATACAGTATCAAAGAAGATCGGCCTCCAATTGCGGAGGCCGATCTTCTTTTGGTGATCATAAGAAATGTATTTTTCTTTTAATCAAACAACTCGGAAATCTCATGCTGGCAGTAAATAAGATTTAATACTTCAATATTTTTTAATCACATTGTTAAAAAACGAAAGCACCTCAATATTTTTCATTGAGGTGCTTTCGTCAGGTTCTCAATATCTTGCCAGAGTATGTTTTTGACATGCATTTGACTCCGACATCTGTCGGATTATAATTCCCAGAAAATGGGAATTCTGAAAGTTGTACTATTGTTTGCCGTACGCCATAAGGGTAAAGCTTATGAACATGGCCTGTCTTCCAATCAGATTCCCCCTTTCTAGTTTTTATGTCCCACGGTTTTCGGGCTCTGAAAACCGCAATGATCATTACCTTTGGGTTTATGATATATAAAATTGTAAAGCGGTTATGTGATGGTTATTTGAAGATCACATGAATAATAACAGAAAATACACGGCATTCAAATTGTTTTGTTATCGCAATGTTTTGCAGGCTGATCTCGAGGAAAAGGAGATCACCAAAAAAGCGCAGATCGATACTGCGCTTTTTTCATTTATTTGATTGTGTCTAGTTACTTACTTAATTCTCCACATAGATATATTTTTCTCACTCCGAGCGCAATGCGGTAACAGGATCGCTCTTTGCCGCTTTTCTAGAGGGGATGAGACCGCCGATCAATGTCAAAACCACGCTGAGCCCAATCAAAATGACGCCATAAACAGCAGGGAGCGAAGCGTTGATGTCTGTTGTTCCTGCAAGAGAATGGATTAGTGCATTTCCCGGAATTAAAAGGAGCAGTGTCAATCCGATGCCGATGACGCCAGCACATAGCCCAATGATAAAGGTTTCGGCATTGAACACCTGAGAAACATTGTGTTTGGAGGCACCAATGGCCCGGAGAATACCGATTTCCTTTTTCCGCTCCAGTACACTGATGTAGGTAATAACGCCAATCATAATAGAGGACACAACAAGAGAAATCGCTACAAATGCAACCAGTACATAGCTGATGGTATCCACAATTTCAGTTACAGAAGACATCAGCGTTCCCACCATATCCGTATATCGAATCATCTTACTTTCATCGCCTTGCGCTTCCATACGGCTGTTGTAGTTGTCAAGGATTTCGGTAATAGCCGCTTTGCTAGAAAAATCATACGGATAAATAGAAATTTGATTTGGATCCTTTAGGTCAGCATATCCAAAGTTTGTCAAATTGTTCTCATAGGACGCATCTTCGCCGGACATAAGGGAACGGAGCAGTTCGGTAAGTTCCTCTTCACTCATATTCATCTGGATGGCCGAATGAAAGGTGTCTGAGTCGATTTGGAAAGCTTGCCCCAGGTTATTTCCCAATTGTTCCATGGCCTGCTGCATTCCGCTTTCCATATTGGTTGCTATTTGACCCATGAGTTGCTCTATCACAGAGGAGATTTGGCTTTGCATCGTCTGCATGATCGCCTCGGTAAAAGAAGACATCATCGTCTGCATATAATTGCCCAATACACTGGAGAGTTGGGCCTGTAATGTTTCCGTATCCAGGATCCCGGCGATGCCGGCGGCTATCTGCTGCTGGGCCTGGGGTGTCTGTAAATAAGCGGAAAAATGCTCGCCCATTTTACTCGGATCAGGAAGCTGATTGGCGATGGCATATTCCTGATAGCCGCTCATTATGCCGCTGATCAGCGCTTGTATTTGCTCTGGAGAGATTGTGATTTCGCCGCTTATCTGTAAAACATCTGCAGCACCTTCTGCGATGATTTGCTGTGCCTCCGGCGTCTGCAGATATAGCGCCAGGTATTCGCTGAACCGATCCGGATCAGTCCACCCGTTGGAGGCCGCATACTCCTGGAATCCGGACATAATGTTCTGCACCAACTCCTGGAGCTGCTCGGGAGACACGGTGACCGTTAAATCGGATTGGATGATCTGCTTGATGCCTTCTTCTAAAATCTGTTGTGCTTCCGGAGTCTGTAAATAAGCCATAAAATATTCATCGAGACGGGAATAGTCTGCCTCTGGATGCTCTACAGCATAATCGTTATATCCAGCTAAAAGATTGCCAGCGAGCTCCTTTATCCCTTCCGGTGAGATAGAAAGATCCAATTCGCCCATCAGATCTTCCAGTGTCAGATCAGGCAAATCCGGTAAATCAAAGGTGAACTCATCCGGATTCACTAGATCAGACAGATTCAGGGAACCGCCGTCCATATTAAGAAGGCTTGACCAATCGATCTCTATTGCACCTGCATCAAATCCAAATGCATTCTGCAGAGCGTCTTCATCAATAGTGAAGAGAGACTCCAGATTAAAAGGGCTCTGGCTGTTGTCTTCGCCAAAAGGATTGCCCGTGAGCACATTGACATCTGGATTTTCTATTTGTTCCTGCACAATAGGGCTGTCAGCGGCCTGCTCCACCACATACTCTGTCAAAGAGGCCGGATAGGCAATTCCCGTGCTTAGTATAGCGGCCGAAGCATCCTCCGCGGGCTGCACTACGCCCACAATTGTGATGTCTTCACCATTGCTGACCAGATTTTGCATATACGCGTCATCGTCAGATTTATCTGTCCACACATCATAAGTAGAGTCGTATTCATAGTAATCGGAGGCGTTTACCAATTTAAAGGAGATGCCAAGGAAGTCTTCATAGTTGTATGATCCCATATTGTCAGGTGTGTCCACCGCTTCATTTGCAAGAAACTCCTGGATCATTTCATCCAACTCGAGAGGATCTCTCAGGCCCAGTGTATACAGCATAAAATCGCTAATACTACCATTAGGGGTAAGAACCACAACACACTCATTATACCGTTGCGGCCAGCGCCCGGCCTTAACATCATATTGTTCGCGAAATAGCTCCGTATTCTCCGGCATTTGATAAAAAACATTGGTACTCATCATGGAGGACATAAAGCTGTCAGATTCTGTACCGATGCCCAATGCGGAAAAGGAATGATCAGGATTCACCTGCCGGATGTTGTCGCCATGCCGGCTGTAAATTTGCGGTGCTACATCATAAGAATACTCGACCGCCTTAGCATAAGGTTCGACACCGCTGTTACCGCTGTCCAAATACTGTTTGAGGGACGTTAGGTCATTAGGCTCCACCCCCGAAAACATGCTGCTGAGGGTTTGTGAAATTTTGACATCTCCGGTGCTGTCATCTGATTGATTTGCCAAGGCGCTGGACATCATCGCGGAAAAATTCATTGTCGTGTTTAGAATTTGCAGCGGATACTCCGAAAGCGTCTCTTCCTCCAATGTTTGAATATAGCTGTTAACACCGTTGGAAATGGACAAGATCAAAGCAATTCCAATGATACCGATAGAACCGGCAAAGGAGGTCAAAATGGTTCGGGCCTTTTTGGTCCGCAGATTATTAAAGCTAAGGGAAAGAGCGGTCAGGAATGACATAGACGCTTTTCCCATGTTTTTATAGATAGGCTTATTTTGCGTCTTTCCAATTTCATAGGGGTCGGAATCCGAACGGATCGTTCCATCCTTTAGCTTGACGATTCTGGTCGCATAGAGCTCCGCCAACTCCGGATTATGGGTTACCATGACGACCAGCCGGTCTTTTGCCACCTCTTTGAGCAATTCCATGACCTGCACACTGGTTTCACTGTCCAATGCGCCTGTTGGCTCGTCGGCCAAAAGAATATCTGGGTCATTGACCAGCGCTCGCGCAATAGCCACACGCTGCATCTGACCGCCGGACATCTGGTTGGGCCTTTTGTGGATCTGCTCGCCTAAGCCTACCTGCTCCAGCGCTCGGATGGCACGCTTTCTGCGCTCCGCTTTGGAAACGCCGGAAATTGTGAGGGCCAGCTCTACATTGGCCAGTACTGTCTGGTGCGGGATGAGGTTATAGCTTTGAAAGACAAAACCAATGGTGTGATTGCGGTATGAGTCCCAATCCCTATCTTTATATTTTTTCGTGGAGATTCCGTTAATAATCAAGTCGCCGCTGTCATAGCGGTCAAGTCCTCCGATAATATTGAGCAGTGTGGTTTTTCCGGAACCACTGGGCCCAAGGATAGCCACAAATTCATTATCTCTTAGATTCAGACTGACATGATTCAGGGCCTGTTGCACCAAATTTCCAGTCTTATATTCTTTGCAAATTTGTTTAATTTGAAGCATAGAGAGGAGCTCCTTTTGTATTGTAGATCAGATAAAAAGAAAGTGATGCAGAAGCCAGATTCCTATAGCTTCCGCCGCAAATATGACTGGAACACCGACCATAAAGTACCAGTGCTTGGTTTTATGATGAAATAGGAGCATAGAAAGGTAGAGTCCCACGCTTCCTCCTAATATTGCCAGAAGAAATAATGTTTTTTCCGGTATCCGCCATCGGTGTTTCCGAGCGGCCCGTTTATCAAAGGCGCAGACGAAAAAAGCAATCGCATTGATGAGCAATAAATAATACAAGAGATATCCCATGAATGATCCTCCTTCTTCGGTATTATACCATATTTTGATGTATGTGAACTTAGGCCAAAATAAGAAGAGGCTGTGAACGAAATGGAAACTTTAATCTTAAACACGCGTTTACTATTGAATAGAAAAGAGAACAGAACTATAATAAAGAAAAAAGGAATAATGAACGGGTGTTTAATTATGCAGCGACCAAAAGAAGAAATTAGACAGAACATTTTGAAAGCTGCGGCGGATGAGTTTGCGGCAGTGGGTTACCGGCAGGCTTCCATGAGAAAAATCGCGGAGAAGTCTGGTATCACACCGGGAAACATCTACGCTTATTTCGAGGGGAAAGACGATTTATTTGATCAGGTGACGGCACCAACGGTAACTGAACTGGCTAGATTTCTGGAAGAAGTCTACAAAGGCGCGGATATCAATCAAAACAGTGTTCAGCAGATTACGGACGCAGTTGCGGATATTTTTATCAAAAACCGCAAGGGATTTTTAATTCTTACCGATGCCAGCGCAGGGTCAAAACACGAAAATATTAAGGGGCATATTGTTGACGCTGTGGAAAAGAGACTTACTGGAGAGTTTTTGCCTCGATTAGCCCCGGCGCACCGTCATACTTTATTGGCAAGGGCGCTGGCGTCTGCTATTATTGAAGGTTTGCTCTGCATCTTTAGGGAGTGCTATGACAACGATTCTCTCCTTTACCAGGGGATCAATGAGTTCATGGCGGTGATCCTGAGCGGAATGGGTCTCAGCATCGGCGTACAGGGAAAGGAATGAGGATGATGGGATTTGTCCATCTGGAGCATGTGTACAAACGCTATCGAATGGGCGAAGTGACCATTACAGCGACCGATGATATTTCATTTGACATTGAAAAGGGAGAATTTGCTGTCATTGTCGGCTCCAGCGGAGCAGGGAAGACGACGGTGCTTAACATCCTTGGCGGCATGGACCGCTGCGACGAGGGGATCGTCATGGTGGACGGCCAGGACATTGCGCAGTATAAGCCGCGCCAGCTCATTGAATACCGCCGGTGGGATATTGGATTTGTCTTCCAGTTCTATAATCTGGTACAGAATTTGACTGCTCGGGAAAATGTAGAGCTGGCTGCACAAATCTGTAAAGATCCGATGGATGCAGACGAGGTACTGCGCCAGGTGGGTCTAGGAGAGCGTCTGGGAAATTTCCCGGCGCAGCTTTCCGGCGGCGAACAGCAGAGGGTTGCCATTGCGAGAGCCTTGGCAAAACGCCCTAAGCTGCTGCTTTGTGACGAGCCTACTGGCGCTTTGGATTCAGAAACGGGCAAAGCCATCCTAAAACTGTTACAAGATACCTGTCATGAGACGGGGATGACGGTGATTGTGATCACCCACAACTTGGCCATCACCCCGATGGCGGACCGAGTGATCCGGTTAAAAAACGGCAAGGTGCGGGAGATGAGAATCAACGAAAATCCGAAACCAGTGGAAGAAATCGAGTGGTAAGTGATGAAATACAGTGCGTTGTTCAAAGAGATGTTCCGAGAAATCTGGAAGTCCCGCAATCGTTTTCTCTCGATTTTGGGGATCGTTGCCATCGGATGCGGCTTTTTCTCGGGTATTAAGGCCAGCTGTCCGGACATGAAGTTGACGGCTGAGCAATATTTTGCAGACAATAATTTAATGGATCTTCACCTGGTGTCGACATTTGGGTTTAATGAAGACGACCTTTCGGCAATTTCTCAGATGCCTGGCATAGGGGGCGTCATGCCAGCTTATTCCACTGACGCTTTTGTCACATCCGGAGAAAATTCTGAAATGATTGTCCATGCTGTTTCGATTCAGACGCCTCAGCCCGCGTCAGATGATGAGAATTATATGAATCGGCCTCAACTCATTGAGGGGCGTCTCCCGGAGAAATCGGGGGAATGCGTTATTGACGAGAATCTTAATGATTCAGGGCAATATGCTATAGGCAGTACGATTACTCTGGAACCAGACAGCGGAGAGGATCTGTCTGAAACGCTGGATACCACGACATTTACGATTGTTGGCGTTGTGCGTTCCCCACAGTATATCCACTTAAAGCGTGGCAACACAACGATTGGCGACGGCGTCATTGATGCATTCATCATGATTCCAGAAGGAGACTTTTGTGTGGAGGCTTACACCGATGTCTACTTGACATTAGCTGCCACAGAGGGGCTTTCCCCCTTCTCCACCGATTATGAGGAGACGGTAGCGTCGGCGACAGAGGCTTTTGAAGATTTGGCAGAGCGGCGTTCTCAGGAGCGGTACGACGAGATCTATGACGAGGCGGCGGCGAAAATTGAGGAGGCCAAACAGGAGCTGAGCGACGGTGAAAAGGAACAGGAAGAACAACTCAGCGATGCCCGTCAGCAGATTGCCGATGCCGAACAGGAAATTAGCGACGGCTGGAAGGAGCTAGAAGACGGACGGCGGGAATTTGATGAAAAGATTGCCGACGCCGAGCAACAGATTGCCGACGCCGAGAAAACCTTGGAAGACGGTGAGAAGGAGTATGAAGAAGGCCTTGCCCAGTATGAGGAGGGACTGAAGGAATACAAGGAAGGGCTACAGCAGTTTGAGCAGGAAAAAGAAAGCGCCCTGGCTCTGTTGCGGCAATATGAAAGCCAGGCGGAGGACTTGCGGGGGCAGATTGCCGACGGCGAAGCGCAGATTAGTGGCGGCAGAGGACTGGTACAGGGCATCGGTGGAATCACTTCTTCT
>CAJFSX010000087.1 GCA_904419775.1 Candidatus Pararuminococcus gallinarum
GAAAAAAGAAAGAGCAAAAGCCCCGTGACAACAATGCCAATACCAACCCCAATTCCTACCGGTTTTAGATAGGTAATGACAAAACTTTCCTCTAGCTTTTGCTGCTCACGTCTTGATTTTCGCTGTTTCATATGTCCCCTCCTGGTTCTTTGTCATACAATGATGCTCCAACATCATTGTATGACAAAAGCCAAGGACATATGACGCTTCGTAAGGAAACCGTTTATTTTTCCGGTTTTTCTGCTGTAGGTTTAGCAGGAGCAGCTTCAGCCTCGTGAGGAGTATTATTGCTCTGAATCGCCCAGCGAGCCAATCTCATTTTACTTCTGTCACTTCCAGTTTCAATGACAATAGTGTCTTCTTTCATGCTGACTACACGGCCGATAATTCCGCCAATAGTAGTGATTTCATCTCCGATTTCCAGGCTGCTGCGCATTTTCTGCACTTCTTTTTCTTTCTTCTTTTGGGGACGAATCAAAATAAAATACATCAGGACGATAATGAGAACAAGCGGGGCAAACTGATAAAGCAAAGCAGTTGCCGTATTCCCAGTTTCTAAAAGCATGTTTTTTGCACCTCCGAATATGATAAGAAAAATTATAACATAACGCCTCAGGCGATGCAATAATCTTCAAAAGAATTTAAATACGTTTTCCCAAAATTGGAAGATATTTTTCCCTAAACGCTGCAAATTCTCCCAAATCCAGGGCTTCACGAATCTTTTCCATCAACGTGTTATAAAACCACAGATTATGCATCACAGCCAAGCGCATCCCCAACATTTCATTGGCCTTAAACAAGTGACGAATATAAGCACGAGAATGGCGTTGGCAGGTCGGACAAGTACAATTCATATCCACCGGTCGGTCATCTTTGGCGTATTTATTATTGGCAATATTGATAATTCCTTCCCACGTGAACATATGCCCATGGCGAGCATTTCGGCTTGGCATGACGCAATCAAAAAGATCCACGCCCCTATACACTGCCTCAATAATGTTAACAGGAGTGCCTACCCCCATCAAATAACGAGGTTTATTCTTCGGCATACAAGGCTCTACCGCAGAAATAATACGATACATTTCTTCTGCGGTTTCTCCCACTGCCAAACCGCCAATAGCATAGCCATCCAAATCAAGTTCGGCAATGTCCTTCATGTGTTGGATCCGAATATCGTCATAGGTTCCCCCCTGGTTGATACCAAAAAGCAACTGATGAGGATTGATGGTGTCCGGACGCTGGTTGCATTTTTTCATCTCTTCCTTACACCGAATCAGCCAGCGGGTTGTACGAGCGCAGGATTTCTCTACGTATTCTCTGGGAGAAGGGTTTTCAATACATTCGTCAAAAGCCATCGCAATCGTGGAAGCTAGGTTTGACTGAATCCTCATACTCTCTTCAGGCCCCATAAAAATACGCTTTCCATCTACATGGGATTGGAAATAAACGCCTTCCTCTTTGATTTTTCTGAGGGTAGAAAGTGAAAAGACTTGAAAGCCACCGCTATCGGTAAGTATTGGACGGTTCCAGCCCATAAACTTATGCAAGCCACCCATGTCGTGAATAAGACGATCCCCGGGTCTCACATGAAGATGATAGGTGTTGCAAAGTTCTACCTGACACTTTAAATCTACCAAATCATAAGAGGAAATTCCTCCTTTGATCGCAGCCGATGTTCCCACATTCATAAAGGCCGGCGTCTGCACAGTTCCATGAACCGTTTCAAAAATACCTCGCCGTGCGCTTCCCTCTGTTTTTATTAACTGATACATTGAGTCACTCCAACGTTATTTTATCTTATTAACTATAGCAAATTAAAAGGATAAAAGCAAATATTCATGTATCAGTGAGCTGATTTGTTCTCCTCGGAAATTAAGTTTTCCATGCTACGTAGGCTGATTCCAAGAGTTGAGGCGTTGTGTAAGAATGCAGATACCGTCGGTTGAATTATGCCCCCAGCTCCAAGTAAAATTAAGCCGCCATTCACCCCCAATATAATTCTATAATTGGTGTGAATCCGCTTCATCATTGCTTTGCTTAAGCGTCGTAAGGTAAGAAGTTCTTGAAGGTCTTCCGCGGCTACGGTAATATCAGCAATTTCCCGGGCAATTTCCGCTCCATCACTGATAGCAATTCCTACATCCGCAGCTGAAAGTGCCGGAGAGTCATTGATCCCATCCCCAACCATAACAACGATGTTTCCATTTTCTTTTTCTTTTAAAATGTAGTTGGCTTTATCCTCTGGTAAAACTTCAGAGTAATACTCGTTCACTCCTACCTGTTTAGCAATCACTGCCGCAGTACGATCACTATCCCCTGTCATCATTACAACTTTATGGATCCCCTCATGTTTTAGTTGCTGAATAACATCTTTAGCTTCCTCTCGTACTGGATCCTCAATGCAAATCACAGCTGCTAGTTCGTTTTCAATGGCCAGATATAGATGGGAATATTCTGAGGGAAGTTGATCAAATTTATTCTTAAACTCGTGGGGAATACCGCATCCCTCATCCTCAAAAACAAAATGATAGCTTCCAATAATCACACGTTTCTCTCCGATATATGATGCAATACCATGAGCAACAATATAGTCAACCTTGGAATGCATTTCATGATGCTCTAAATGCTGTTCTCTGGCCGCCTTCACCACTGCTTTTGCCATAGAATGAGGAAAATGTTCTTCCAAACAAGCTGCCATTCGCAGCATTTCTGCAGAAGTGCCATCTCCGAAGACAACGACATCCTTGACTGTCGGCCTTGCTTTTGTCAATGTACCTGTTTTATCAAATACAATTGTTGTTGCATCAGCCAGTGCCTCCAAATATTTTCCGCCCTTTACAGTGATATGATAGGAGCTAGCTTCGCGGATGGCTGAAAGTACGGTAATCGGCATCGCCAGCTTTAATGCGCAGGAAAAGTCTACCATAAGCACGGACAGTGCACGCGTAATATTTCGTGTAACCAGCCAGGCGATTGCTGTCCCAATAAAGGTATAAGGGACTAACCGATCCGCCAGATGCTCTGCCTTGCTTTCTACAGATGATTTCAACTTTTCTGAAGCCTCAATCATTTTGATAATATTTTCATATCTTGTCGATCCGGAAACTCTTTTAACTTGAACTGTCAATTCTCCCTCTTCTACAGCGGTCCCCGCATAAACATAACCTCCTGACTCCTTTTTCACTGGCAGTGGCTCACCTGTTAAAGAGGCCTGGTTGACCATAGCTTCTCCCCCCACAACAATGCCATCAAATGGAATCAGATTCCCCATATGGATAACTACATGATCTTCAGGCATCACAGCAGCTATATCTACAAGTACTTCCTGATTTCTCCGTTTTAGCCAGACCTTTCCTACATTTAAAGAGAGACTACGGGCAAGATCGCCTACCGACTTTTTATGGGTCCACTCTTCGAGAATCTCTCCAATACTCAGAAGGAACATGACCGAACCTGCAGTGGTAAAATCTCCCCGTAAAAGTGACACCCCAATGGCTGTTGCATCCAACACTGGCACTTCTAGTCGCCCCCTCAGCAAACAGCGTAATCCTCTCTGAATGTATCGGAGGGATTTGACGCCAATATATAAAGCGCGAACGGGAGCGGGGAAAATAAATTTGCAGCAAGTGCGTACTAGAATTTTCCAAATTAATGTTTCTCGATATTTCGCATTGAGCTCACGCCCAGAACTCTCCAATAGTCCTTTCGGTACATTAACATTTTCATATTGGAATCGCTGCAACGATTTTAACAGTAGGTTGCGATCACCACAATAATAAATGATGGCATCTCCTGTCTGCTCATATACTTTTGCTTTTTGGACACCATGTAGATGTTCTAGATAATAAAGAAAAATATCCGCTTGTTGAATTGACATTGAAGATTGTACCAAATGAATCCGAAGTCTTCCCAATATTTCGTGTTTGATAATAAATTTCACAACAAGTCCTCCACAATAATTCTACAGCTAACTGCAGAAAAAAGGGCTGTATCTTTTGATGCAGCCCAAAACTCCTTTCTATCTTATTACTCTGTTATGTTCTCATCGATCAATGTAGCCGCCTCTTCAGCAGTCCTTTTTTCATTGATCTGTTTAGCCTCCGCTAAAATATCCTCCGCATTTTCCTGTGCTATTGTTACCGTCTTCATCACACTTTCTTTTGCTCGAAGGGCAGCTGCTGTGCAGTGGACATACACTTTTTTCGCATCTTTGCTCGAAAGGATTTTGATCCCAGCTGTTCCAAAGAGAACTCCTCCTAAAAATAACCCGATCTTTTTTACTTGAGAGACTTTTAACACAATAAATTCCTCCTTTTATTTATGAGAATAGCCAGTGATAAACAACATAACAAAGCAAAAAGCTGCTGCAAATGCCCAAAACCGATGTCGCTTCATTTTTTGCACATCCTTTCCTATTCTTACTCTGTCTATAGGTTTCTTTGGTAATTTTGTTCCCTTATACTATAATACGCTTTGCCATTTCACTACTAATTGCAACCCTAGTGTCCTTGACCATAACAATTAAGTTACCCCCAATGGTAGAAATGACAGTCACTTTGCCCCCAACGACAAATCCCATATCCTTTAAATGGGATTTTAATTCGAAAGAACCACCCACTTTTTTTATGATCTGCTCCTCTCCAGGAGAGACAAAACTTAACGGCAACATTTTTCATCTCCTGTCTTATTATTAACGATAGTTAGCTTTCGCTAATTTTAGTTATCCCTAGCTAATTCTAGATAATTTTACCACTATACAGATCATTTGTCAAACAACTAAAATTCATCCGACTTTTTAATTTTTTTAAGTAGTTTCTTAGAATCAGTGTCTTCTCTATAGTGTTAGATCAGTAAAATGTAGTATAATAAAAAATATAAACGGAGTTTTCTGTTAAGAAAGGATCGATAGTATGGGGGATAATCGCCTTCCCGCAGTGGCATATAACGCTCCGGATACTATATTGGTCGTAGACGACGACGAAATCAACCGTGGAATTTTAGAAAACATTTTCTGCTCTTCTTATCAGATAGATGAAGCTGAAAATGGAAAAATTGGTTTGGGAAAAATTTTAAAATCTCCCGATAAATTTTGTGCTGTTTTATTGGATGTTGTTATGCCAGAAATGGATGGAATTCAGGTATTGCGGCATCTAAAAAAACTGCAAATTCCTGATTTAATTCCTATTTTTTTAATTACAGCAGAGGCTAGTGATAATACCATAAAGGAAGCTTATCATTTGGGAGTTATGGACGTAATTAGTAAACCAGTTATCCCTTATATGATTCAAAAAAGGGTTAATTCTATTGTGGAGCTTTTTCAAGCGCGAAAGCGTCTAGGAAATGTAGTGGAAAAACAACAATCAGAATTATTACGTCAGGCGCAACAGATCATTCAACTTCACATGGGAATGATTGAGTCTCTCTCAACTGCTATTGAATTCCGCAGCGGTGAATCTGGTACTCATGTTCGGCGTATCCATGACATTACCAAATATATGCTCACCCATACTGTATTGGGCAAAGATCTTGGGACGGAAATTATTGATCATATAGCCTTAGCATCTATTATGCATGATGTTGGGAAAATAGCTATTCCTGATGCCATCCTAAATAAACCCGGAAAACTGACGGCAGAAGAATTTGAAATTATGAAAACTCATACCCTCCAAGGTGCCCATCTGCTGGAAAAAATCCCACAAATGCAGGCACTGCCAGCTTATGAATATGCCTATGATATCGCTAGACATCATCATGAACGCTGGGATGGACGTGGTTATCCTGATGGACTTAAAGGAAATGAAATTTCTATTTGGTCACAAATTGTAGCACTGGCCGATGTTTATGATGCACTGGTAAGCAAACGCGTATATAAAAATGCTTTCTGTCCACAGAAGGCGCTAGACATGATCCGATATGGAAAGTGTGGCGTGTTTAATCCGGATTTATTAGAGTGTTTTTTCTCTGTGGAAAAGAATATTAGGGAACTATATTACGCGTATAGTGCGGAGGAGGTTGTTTAATTTGGACGTCCGACTTATCGAGTCTCTAACTGACGCTGGTATTGATGTAAACAGTGCTATAGAGCGCTTTATGGGGAACGAATCTTTATTTGAGCGCTTTTTAAAAAAGTTTCTAGAAGATTCTAATTATCATGATTTGCTTGCTGCCATATCTTCAGGTGATAGCGAAGGGGCCCTTAAGTCATCCCATACGCTTAAAGGCATATGTGGAAATCTTTCAATGAACCATTTGTTTGACCTTTTAACAAGACAAGTGTCTCTTTTTAGAGAACAACGTTGGAAAGAGGCTACCGAAATGATGTCAGACATTACCGAAAGTTATATAAACATCACCCAGGCAATTCGGAGGAACTTTTCATGAGGAAAACAAGAAAAAAATGGAAAGATATGCTTCGACATGGGAGGATCAATATTTTTGCGTTTTTAGTTCTTGTAATTTTGGCCAGTAGCGGTCTTTTATTATTGCGAACAAAATTGCTCCAAAATGCGCAAAGTCTAGGAATGTCTCTCTCCCGAAACTATGCAGCGGAGGAGAGTAATAACCTCACGGTCTATAAAACTCTTCTTTCTTTTGGCACGCAATCTATGGAAACACGAATAAAAGATGGGCTGTCACAAGAAGAACTGTCGGAATGGATACAGATGTATTTTCAACGTCTGCAGGCGGTACTGGGAGTAGAAAGCGTAGATCCCTATGCGGTTATCAACGGAAAAATTATTGCCGCCAATCCCTGGGAAGATGATGATACTTACAATATTTATGAGACCCAATGGTATCAACGAGCAATCGCTGCAGAAGGTGAAGTTATCTTTACCGATGTTTATACTGATGCCATCTATAACAAACCTGTCATTACTATAGCGCAAAAATGCGCCAATATTAATGGCTTGTTAGCTTTTGATATCTTTCCTGAAAGTTTTCAATTTCAGGTTAGCCTAGAGGAATTGCCAGAAGGAAGCTCTTTTTTTCTGTGTGATGCTTCTGGTACACTAATCTATAGCCAAACAGATCTGATACAACCAGACCATAAGCTGCAATCATATATAAGCGGGGTAATTGAAAAGATTAATGCTGGAGAACTTTATCGCTATGATACCAGCGTTGTCGATTTAGAGGGAAATCGACGGGCGGTTTATTATACTGCCATGGATAATAGCTGGATATCCATGATCACCATACCATACTCCAGCATCTTAGGGGACTTGTATCAGATTACAATCGTTTTTTCTATTCTCTTTGGACTTTTCTTCGTGGCGGTCATATGGCTTTCCTGGCGGGATGTGAAACTAAATAAGCGCATTGACCGCACAAATGAAACCGTTCGCGTATTAGGAAATTCTTACTATGCTTTATATCGTGTCAATGTAAAAGACGACACATACGAGATGATCAAGGGTTCCAAATATATTCGAAGTAGAATTCAAAAAACAGGAAAGT
>CAJFSX010000088.1 GCA_904419775.1 Candidatus Pararuminococcus gallinarum
AACCAACGAATGGTGGATGGTAGGTGATCTGGAATGAGGATGAGCCATCGAAGGGCGCTGTTCGCGCAAGGAGGTATCCCTCCTGTGCCTACTTCCTGGATAACTCACGCCGTGGTGGCCTCTACCGGAAGCTGGAGTCCAACCGTGGCGGGATGGTATCAGTTTTACGTTATAGGCCAGGGGGGCAATGGAGGAAGTGGAGATCGACAGTATAGTACATCGTCTTTTTTGATTAACAGAGCCGCTGGAGGCGGTGGAGGTGGCACCGGTGGTGTTGCTATCCATCAACTTTACTTAACCCCTAGTAACAGCGTTTCGATCACGGTAAGCGACAGCCAAACAACGTTATCTTATGACGGAAAAACGGTTACCGCAACAGCCGGTGAAAATGGAGGAAGTGGTACTGCGGCAGCATCAAGTGCTGGAACCGGAGGAGCGGGAGGAACAGCGTCAGGAGGTAACATATCCAATCTAAGCGGCGTCCAGGGCGACAACGGAGCATTCAACAGCAGCGGATCTAGTACATCGTCACTTTCCGCACAAGGTGGTGCAGGAGGAACGCCAACGGCAGAGATGAAATATGTGGCCTCGGCAGCCTCAAGTGGAGCGGCCACCGGCGCGGCGGCCCCCTACAGCACGGATGTGTCCAATCCACAACTAGGAGGCGGTGCTTCCGGAGGTGGTGCTAGAAGCAGGAGTTCCGGATATAGCGGCGGAGCGGGAGCTGCGGGCGGCGTGGTCATTGAGGCCGGCGCGTAGAAAGGAGCCGATATGAGCCGAAAGAAAAAGAGGAAAAAGCCGATGGAGTTTTCAAAGATTCTGGCTGTGTGGGCGACTGTCATAGCGACAGCCACCGCCGTAACCTCCTACATATTGGCCGCCTTTTACCGCGAGTCTGTCTCCGATGTGACCATCACCATCTTTACCGCCTGTATCGGATACCTCATCACCTACGCGGGAAAAAGCCTGTGTGAGAAGGTCAGCCGGAACAAACACCATTTAGACGCGGACGGGAACCCATTGCCAAACGATAACACAACTGATGATACCAATGGATAAAGGAGGAAACCATGTACGATATTACCCCTATTTTTGAGGCTGTAGCCGCCCTCATCGCGGCGCTCATTACAGCCTTTGTTATTCCTTACATCAAAAGCAAGACCACGGCAGAGCAGCAGAAAGAGATGAACGCGTGGGTGAAGATCGCCGTTGCGGCAGCGGAGCAAATCTATGTTGGCAGCGGCAGAGGCGAGGAGAAGAAAGCCTATGTCATTGACTGGCTGAGAAACCACGGTATTACCGTTGATGAAGAGAAACTGGACGCTCTCATCGAAGCCGCCGTTTATGAGCTGAATCAAGGGGTGATCCCCATTGAAGGGATCGCCATTAAAGAGGAGGAAGCCAAATGAACCTGCATACCCTTTATTTAACGAAAAATAACTGCTACAAGACAGGAAAGCGCCACACAGTCAAAGGCATCATGGTTCATTCCACCGGCGCCAACAACCCCAACCTCAAGCGCTATGTGGGGCCTGACGATGGCCTCCTGGGAGTAAACTCGTATGGTAACCACTGGAATCAACCTACACCAGAAGGCGGAAAGCAAATCTGTTGCCATGCGTTTATCGGGAAACTGAAAGATGGTTCCATCGCTACCTATCAGACCCTTCCTTGGGACATGGTGGGCTGGCACTGCGGCAACGGTAAAAACGGCAGCGCCAATTATATGGGATATGTGGGCTTCGAAATCTGCGAGGACGGGTTAACCGATTCCGGGTATTTTAACAAGGTGTATCAAGAGGCGGCGGAGCTGTGCGCCTATCTGTGCAAGAAGTATGGCCTGACCGAGAAAAACATCATCTGCCACAGCGAAGGGGCGGCAAAAGGGATTGCCTCTAACCATGGTGACGTCATGCACTGGTTCCCAAAGCACGGGAAAAACATGGACACTTTCCGGGCAGAGGTCAAGAAACTATTGTCAGAAAACAACACCCAAGAAAACACAAAACCAGACACCGGCACTCTCTACCGGGTGCAGTGCGGGGCATTCAGTAAGAAATCCAACGCCCAGGCCATGGCAAAGCAGCTGGAGGCCAAGGGATACAGCACCTATCTGGTGCAGGTAGACGGCCTCTACAAGGTGCAGACAGGGGCATTTTCGGTAAAAGCCAACGCGGACAGCCTCTGCGAGAAGCTCAAGAAGGACGGCTTCTCCGCCTTTGCCACCACCCAGGGCGGACAAGCTGTGTCCGGTGACTCCATCCAGGTAGGAGACCGGGTGAAGGTGAAATCCGGAGCCAAGACCTACGAGGGAAAGAGCCTGGCAAGCTTTGTCTATCAGAATACCTACGATGTGCAGCAGCTGTCGGGAGACAGGGCGGTCATCGGGCAGAAGGGTGTGGTAACCGCCGCTGTAAACGTGAAAGACCTGATACCGGCATAGGAGGTGGGGAAGATGGACGAACAGGACATGATCCAGCAGGCGCGGGAGAAGCTGAAAGAGATAGACGCCCGGGCCCGGAGCAACACCCACCGGCTGGACGCCTTGGAAGAGTGGAAAAGCGAGGCGGAGAGGAAGCATGACGAATACGGGCAGAGGATCACCAAGACGGAATCTGACGTGACCCATCTGACCAAGTCCATGTCGGCGCTGACCAAAGCCCTATGGGGTATCGCCAGTGCCATCCTGGTAGCTTGCATCACATTCTTTATACGGTAATGAAAAGAGCCCTGTTCCCACCTCTGTAATAGAGGGAAGGAGCAGGGCTTTTTTGGCTTTCATAAAAAACTATAAGAGAAGCAGTTCTGGATCAAATTCTTTTTCAAGATTTAAACCGTATTCCTGGGAAATAATGGTGAACTTTACCTTGGCATCCTTTTCGTTGAGAACATACGCATATTCCACCGTAAAACTTTCGCCTGCTGGAAGCTTTTCGTATGTATTTTCATTGGACATAGCATCAATATCTAATTCTTTTCCTGCCTGAGTAGCGCTATCTTTCAACCAAATCATATCTTTTTCTTCGTCTGAAGTATTGTTGACATGAGTGCGTATGATAATAACGACCTCATCCAAAATGTTTTTTTCAATCCGTGCGGAACCAATGGAGACTTCTAAGCCGTCTCCTTTACCTTCAGACCCACGAGAGCAAGAAGCAAGGCAAAGAATGCAGGATATCGCCAAAATAAGACTGATTATTTTCTTCATAAAAATCCCCTCCTTTTTTAGATTATACTAGTATTTGGATTTAAAACCAATATTTTATCGAAATATTTGTGTAGAAAAAGGAGAAGAAGATTTGTAGCGTATGACAAAATAAAAATATATTTAGGTTATCTATTAGTACATGAAGAAAGTGAAGACAGGTTTGTCTTTACGGGAAAAGCAAGAAAAAAATCCGGCTACTATGGAGATAAGATCACAATTTACAAAATTATATTTACGATGTGCATGGGATTTGGATGCAATGCGGCGGGAATTGTGGGATGCCGGATCATCGATTCGCCCAGGGAGCGGCTTATTGCCACCATTACCAACAATTTTGTCCCCTGTAATGGCCGTTTTCCTACCCTTATTGCCATTATCACCATGTTTTTTGCGGGGAGTTTTGGAGTTGCCTTCCAGTCGGTATTTTCTACCCTGATGCTCACAGCAGTTATCCTACTGGGAATCATGATGACTCTATTTATCTCTAAGCTGTTGTCTAAGACTATTTTAAAAGGGGTGCCATCCTCTTTCACCCTAGAGTTGCCACCCTACCGTCGCCCCCAGATTGGCAAAGTTATCGTCCGGTCCATTTTTGACAGAACCTTATTTGTATTGGGCCGTGCGGCTGCTGTAGCAGCTCCGGCAGGGCTGATCATCTGGTTGATGGCAAATATTGTGGTGGGGGATATGAGTCTCCTTGCCCATTGTGCCGGATTCTTAGACCCCTTTGCCCGACTGCTGGGGTTGGATGGAGTTATTTTGATGGCGTTCATTCTGGGCTTCCCTGCCAATGAGATCGTGGTGCCCATTATCATCATGGCCTATATGTCTACAGGGCAGATCACGGAATATGAGAGCTTGAGCCAACTGCATACATTGCTGGTAGACCATGGCTGGACATGGGTAACAGCCGTATCCACCATGCTTTTTTCATTGATGCATTGGCCCTGCTCCACTACCTGCATGACCATCCGCAAGGAGACCCAGAGCGCCAAATGGACGGCAATATCCATGCTGATCCCCACCGGAGCGGGAATGATCGCCTGTTTTCTCTTTACCAGTATCGTGCGACTGCTGGGACTGGTATAAACAAAAAGGGATGAGGCGAATGCCCCATCCCTTAAAGATATTCTGTTGTGTAAAACAAAATGGCATGAGGACAGAGCCTCGAATGATTGGCAATACACAGCTACTAACCCTCCGCTTTACCAATTGCTGCCTTATGTTGGTAGCCTAGCGCGAGGATATGACCTTATAGATTAATAGCCGTTTTGGCTAGCACCATAAGCCGCCTGTTCTGAAGTAAATCCCTCATATTCCAGCTGACCGATCAATTCTTCCCGAGAGAATGACATGATCTCAAGATAAGAGGCGGCGGATTTTGCAGCCTGTTCATTCCAATCTGCACCGCAGTTATCAGCTCCGTATGTAGCTTGTTCAGTGGTGAATTTCTCATATTCCAACTGTTCAATGAGACCAGTATAGGAAAAAGCACTGACCTCCAGATAGTTCTGCGCTGATAGCAATGCCTGCTCATTCCAGTCGGCTCCACAGTTGTCTGCGCCATAGATTGCTTCCTCGGTAGTATATCCCTCGTACTCTAATTGGCCAATCAATCCCTCATAGGAGAAAGCCATAAAACGAAGATAGTTCTCAGCCTGTTCTAGGGCATTCGCCTCTCCTGTTGTTGCGTCATTAGCAGGAGAGTTAACGGCGGACTCGGTCTCAGGAGTTGGAGAGGTGGTCGGTGCCGTGGTTGAGACGCTTTGAGAGCTTGAAGAAGACTGCGATGCTATGCTGGAAGAATCGTCATTTGTTTTTTGACCGTTATTGCCGATGGTTCCGCCGATGATAGCGAGAATGACAACTGCAATGATGGCCCAAAACCACCATTTTTTGTAAATCGGGGTTTTCATAGAAATCCTCATCCTACCGACGTGGCGAGAGAAATAATGAAATGAATAGTAGAATATTGTTGGATTTTATCGGAATTTTAAATGTAATATATTTTGATAGGAGAACCAACCTATACTCCCTATCCGTAAAGCCGTCTCGGTGTTGTAGCATCAGATGGCTTCTTCATTTGTAGCACAAAATTGTATTAATGGGAAGATTAATTTTCAAATCTTGTAGGAAAAGCCAAAAGTATAGTGCTCTTCTTGCCAATTTGACGAGAATTTATAGTTGATTAATGCGCAATTTTATGTGATAAACTATGGAGACCATCCTTTCAGATAGCAAAATGTCATATGAATTTTGGTAAGACCTCTGGGACTGCGAAAAACCGATTTGCACTTTGCTTCCGTTAAAATCACAAGGTGGGGAAAATAAAAAAATGTACAAAAGAAAAAGCGCATCCAAAAGGATACGCTGTGTCAGAAAGCAGCAAATGTAATGGCAATGACTGACAACCTAATGGAGACAGCCACCGCGATAATGGCAATGTAGCGGCGGTGGTGGCGGATGATGTCCTCGAAACCCCATGAGAGGAGGTGGGCGATGCCCTCTCGGGTCTCCTGGAGAGAAACCGGTTCTTGAGGCATCATATAACCACGCTTTTCACGGCTTTATGATACGCCGCCCCATAGACAAGGGTCAATCTTTTTGAGACGGATACGGCACGAAAAGGGAGAGTATAGAATATGATAAGTGGCTTTTTAGACAGAAGCAAAATCCCCGCCAATCTTGTTTCAGAAGGCGGGGACTTTCTTTGTCTTTTGGGTGAAATAAAGCCTCTAGCTAAAAGGCAGCCAGTTTTTCATAGACGCCGGTCAAGCCTTCATAGCACTGGTCGAATATGGGCTTGAGTGAGTCGTATACCTTGGCATTTTCTTCAATGGGATGCTGGACAGATTCGATGGTTAGGAATTTGTCGATGACATCGAAGTTATCGAAGGCGCCCACCCCTACGCCGCCGGTGATGGCGGCGCCCATGGAGGTAGCCTCCTCCAGCACGTTAGGTTTTTGGATGTCACAGCGGTACATATCGGCGAAAATTTGCCGCCAGGCCCGGCTTTTGGCACCGCCGCCGATGAGGGTCATCTCGTCGATGCGGACCCCCTTCTTTTTAAAGCAGTCCATGACGACCCCCAGGTTCAGGGCGACGCCCTCCTGAACGGCTCGGACGATATCGTCCTTGGTGTGCTCCATGGTCAGCCCCACAAAGGCGCCACGGGCGTGGGGATTCCAGCGGGGGCTGCGCTCGCCGATGAGATAGGGCAGGAAGAGGAGCCCTTTGGCGCCTACAGGGGAACGGTTGGTCTCCTTCTCTAAGATGTCGTAGGGGGATACCTGCTGCTGCTCCGCCAATACACCTTCATACTGGCAGAGGGTGTTTTTCAGCCAGCTCATAGAGCCGCCACCGCACTGCATGGTACCGGTGGGGAGGACATAGCCCGGGACAATATGTGCCCAGGTAAAGGTGCGCATTTCCTCGTCGTAGACAGGCTCCTTTGTGGTGATGGAAATCCAGGAGGAGGTGCCCATACAGCTGTGGGCAATACCCTCCTTGACACAGCCGGTGCCCACAGCGGCGCAGACCCCGTCCCCACCGCCACAAACCACTGGAGTCCCCTCCAGAAGGCCGCACTCCTGAGCCGCCTGACGGGTGACGGTGCCGGCAATGTCGGTAGAGGCGAGCAGCTGAGGGAGCTTTTCCTTATCCAAGCCCATGACATCGATGAGTTGGTCGGACCAGACCCGCCGGCCCAGATCCATCAGACAGGTGGAGGAGGCGTCGGTGTATTCGGTGACAAACTCCCCGGTAAGCTTGAGAAGGATATAGTCCTTGGCATTGAGCATCTTATAGGTTTTCCGATAGAGATCCGGCTCATTATTTTTGACCCACATCAGCTTCTGCCCGCCGTAGGAGGGACTGATCCGGTGGCCGGTAATGCGGTAGAAATCCTGATCGCTGATTCCCGCCCGGATCTGTTCCATCTCTTTGGTGGAGCGCATGTCCGCCCAGATGAGGGATTCCCGCAGGGGATTGCCTCTGTCATCTACGCACAGGCATCCCATCATTTGTCCGCTGAAGGAAACAGCGGCGATTTCTTTGACATCAATGGATGAGACAAGATTTTTGGTGGTGACGCAGACCGCCTTCCACCAGTCGTCGGGATTTTGTTCCACCCAGTTGGCATGGCTGACATGGGTGTCATAGGAATAGATCTGGCTTCCCACCAGCTTCCCCTCGGTGGTATAAAGGGTGGCCTTGTTGCCGGA
>CAJFSX010000089.1 GCA_904419775.1 Candidatus Pararuminococcus gallinarum
ATGGCGCAATGGGTAACTTAGTCGCGTGTGTCGCGGCGGTAGCTTTAGCGAGGCCGTGGTCGCGTCATCCCCGCCGGAAGGGGTCGCGGGCGGCGAGTCACCGCAGCCAGATCGCGCTGTAGTGCCATTGGCAACAAAAACGCGTGAGACGCGAACAGTGTCGCGAATAAAACCAAGAGCGCGACCTGCCCGCCGCTAGGCGCGCGTGCTTCGCGGCAAAGTCACCGATAAAATCAAGGGCGCGTCATGCCCGCCGGTAGGCGCGCGCTGATGTTTCAATCGTAACGTAATTGCGTGCGCCGCAACAGTGTCACCGACAAAACCCAGGGCGCGATTTGCTCGCCGCTAGGCGCGCGGGCCGCGACAGTATCTCAGATAAAACCAAGAGCGCGCCGGCTACCGCCGGGGGAAATCGCGTTATGGTGTCAATCGCAACGCAATCGCGTGCGCCGCAACAGTGTCACCGACAAAACCCAGGGCGCGATTTGCTGCCCGCTAGGGCGGCCTATTGGAGCTCTTCGGGAGGCTCGTCAGGGAACTGATGCAGCTGCCGGAGAGGCTCTACCACTTCAAAGTCCAGCGTGACCTTGAACAGGTCGCCATCCACGGCAATGTCCATCTCGCCGCCCATCAGCTCGGTAAAGCTCTTGGCAATGGACAGCCCCAGCCCGGAGCCCTCGGTGGACCGGGCCGCGTCCCCCCGGACAAAGCGCTCCATGATCTCATTGGTATTAAAGTTCATCTCATAGGAAGCGATATTCTTGATGACAAAGATAGCCCGCTGCTCCCACCGGAACACGTCAATATACACCCTGGTCCCTTTCAAGGAATACTTGACAGCGTTGAGGATCAGGTTGGAGAGCACCCGGTTGAGCCTGCGGCCGTCGGCGTTGATATGAATCCGCTTTTGGGGCACATGGACCCGGAAGTCCAGACCGGAGGGGGCAATCTTTTCATCCAGCTCCGCCACCGTCTGCTCGACCAGCTCGCCGAAGTCGATGACAGCAAGCTCCATCTCCATATTGCCGGAGTTTGCCTTGGACACCTCAAACAGGTCTTCAATGAGGGTCTTCAGCCGCATGGACTTGCGCTCCAGGACCTTTACATAATCGTTGGCAAAGTCAGGGGTCAGCTCCTCGTTCTTCAGCAGATCCACATAGTTGATGATGGAGGTCAGCGGCGTTTTCAGATCGTGGGATACATTGGTAATCAGCTCGATTTTCATCCGCTCGCTTTTGGTGCGCTCCTCCACCATCTTGCTGATGCCCTCGTTGATGCCGTTGAGATCCATCGCGAAATCGAAGAGGGGATCGCTGGGATAGAGGATCAACGGCGCCGGATTCTCCCCCTCCCGGATGGCGTGGACATGATCCATCATCCGCCCCAGGTTTTGCAGGGAATTCCGGTACCGGTCGATAAACCGGTAGCCCACCAGAAGCCCAATCCCTGCGGCGAGAAGGGCCAGGAAGACGAAGAAGCCTTCCCCCATGACGCCGATGGCGAAGAAGATGGCCCCCAGCACGGCGATGCCCACCTCGATGCCAAAGAAGATGGCCATCTTCCGGGACTGCCGCTTCTGGAAGGGGTATTTCATACTATATTTATTGACGGCCTTAAACAGGGTGTTGACGCTGTTCTGCCGGAACACCTGCAGCCCGTTGTGTTTAAAGTCCAGGCAGATCAGGTAGATAGGCCAATAGGCCAGTGGCGCGGCCAGAAGGAGGGGCGGTGAATCAAAGGAGAGGGCAAAGGCGGAGACGCCCAGGGCGATGAGCAGGACATAGGCCACAATTTTGGCCTCCAGCCAAATCTTGGAAAGTCCCGCCGCCATCTGCTGGGAGAAGAGGAGCCGCCGTTTGCGGAAGACGCAGGAGAGGATGAAGAGCACCAGCCCTGCCCCGAAGCAGCAAAGGGCGATAACCGCTAAATAGCGGCTGACCTCATGGCCCAGATAGACCGAATAGGCCCAGTTGCCATAGGAGCCGAAGGCGCCCAGGTCCTCCCGGACGGCGATGATGACCGTCATGTGCTCATAGGCGGATTGGTCGCCGGGAATCCAGGAAAAGATCTCCTCGGCGCCGCCGTAAAAGCTGGGGTAGGTAAAGTCCCCCTTCGGCCCGGAGCCGGAAAACTGCCCCTGATTCAGATAGACCAGATAGTGGTATTCGCTCCGGTGCGACTCGATGTAGGCCTTAAACTCCTCCAGGGAGCCAAAGTCTGTGTTGGTATACTCCCGGTGGAATTCCGCGTCGGTGTCGTCGTTGACAAAATAAACCTGCCGGACGTCCCGGTCGGTGTAAAAATTCTCTTTTTCGTCTCTTAGCTCATTGTCCTTGTTCTCTTCCCAGTCCTCCCGGAACTTTTCCTCCTGGAGGGTGATTTCACCATCGGTCAGCTCCGGATAATAGCCGTACTGGTTGTAATAGTCGTTATAGTAGTTATCCCAGTACTGCGACTTATCGTCCTCAAACTGGGGGTTATAGGTGACAATGGTATAGCCCTCGTAAAGAGTTTGGCTCATCATCTCCTGAAAATTCCAGGTCTCGGTGTAGTCATCCTCATAAAACTGCCGGGAAAGCAGATACGGGATGGACGCCAGGGAGGCGACGATGAGCCAGATGCCTATAAAATAGGCCGCAAAGACAGCGCCACCCTTAGATTTTTTCGATTTTGTATCCAATGCCCCACACCACCTTCAAATATTTGGGTTCTTTTGGGTTGATCTCGATTTTTTCCCTGATGCGGCGGATGTGTACGGCAACGGTATTTTCCGGGGCAAAACTGGGTTCATTCCAGACCCGCTCATAGATTTCGTCAATGGGGAACACCCGGTTCTGGTTTTCCATCAAAAGTTCCAGGATCCGGAATTCAATAGGGGTCAGCTTGACATATTCGCCGTCTACCGTCAGGGTTTTGTCCACCGTGTTCAGGACAAGTCCGCCTGTCTTGAGCACGTTTTCCTGCTTGGGCATATCCCCCAGGGTCACATACCGCCGCAGGGCGGAGCGGACCCGGGCAATCAGCTCCAGGGGGTTGAAAGGCTTTGTGATATAATCGTCGGCACCCATATTGAGTCCCAGAATCTTGTCGGTATCCTCGCTTTTGGCCGAGATGAGGATGATGGGGATGTTCCGATCCTGGCGGATCTTCACCATGGCGCCAATGCCATCCAGGCGGGGCATCATGATATCCAGCAGGATCAGGTGGACGGTGTTGTCTGAAAGCATCTCCAACGCCTGCAGCCCGTCGTAGGCCTTCAGCACATTCAGTCCCTCATTCTTCAGATAAATCCCAATGGAATCACAAATCTCCTTGTCGTCATCCACGACCAATACGGTCAGATCCTGCATATTCCGTTCCTCTCCTTTAGGTTTTTCACGTTTTCGGCGCCGCCGGGGCCCTGCCCCTTCCGCGCCAATAACGCTATTATACCACAATTCTCTTTCTCACTGTGATTATACGGAGGATTTCTTACAGGGCGGAACATGTTTTCCTTACGAATTTCTTACTTCTCCATGCTATTCCTGAAAGGAAACACCGGGAATATGGGCTTTGCTGGAAATGCTTCCCCGTTGCATCCAAAAATTGGTTATCAAACCTTTCGCATGTTGCACAAATCAAAAACGCCAATAGGACGATAAAAACGTTTTTTGTTAGTACATATTTGTAAAATTTGGCGAATTTTACGGAATTCACAAAAAAGCATGTTCATTTTTGTCATAGTGTATTATAATAAAGATGTATTGGTATATCTATATGACCCAATGGTCTGCCCGACGGTCCCCAAGTCATCGGGTCTGGGCAGACAGTGAAGCCGCTACACACATCATACTCATCGCAAAATTTAACGTCGGAGAAAGTAGATTCTCCCCCTAAGGGAGGCAGGGAAATACCATGATGAACATTGCAATTTACGATCCATCCCAGGAAGACGGCCAGGCTTTGGAGGCCCTGGTCCGGCAGATGATGGAGGGCAAAGCGGAGGGCCCCGCTGAGGCGGACACCTTCACCAGCCTGGAGAAAATCCTCGATTCCATGTACACCTGTCAGCGTGTGTTTGACATAGTGTTCTTATCCACCGACGGCACCGCCGATGACATGACGGAGCTGTCCCAGAAGGTGCGGGAGTACAACCGTTTCTGCCCGATCATCTTCATCGGGCCCCAGGATATTTCCAACCTGGAGCTTATGGACATCCCCGGCGCCGCCTTCATAAAAAAGCCTCTGTCCGAGGCTGTGGTGGAGCCGGCCCTGGACAAGGCTTTGGCCGGTTATGACCCGGAAAAGGCCCGCCACGTTTTGATCCGCACCGCCCGGAAAACCTACGACCTGCTGCTGGATAACCTGCTGTATCTGTCCAGCTGCCGGCGGATTGTGACCCTCTACACCCGGCAGGGATTTACCTTTTCCTGCTATACCAAGCTGGGGGATCTGGAGGCCCTGATCTCCGACCGGCGCTTCCTCCGGTGCCATCAGAGCTATCTCGCCAACATGGATTACATCACCAACATTGTCGGTCCCACCTTTATTATGGAGGGAGGCGCTGAGGTGAAGATCCGCCAAAGCGGCATCTCCAAAATCAAAGAGCGCTACTTCGCCTGGGCCCTGGGCCGGTATTAAACGTCAGAGATCATAAAGCGGCGATGGAAATTTCCATCGCCGCTTTTTCCATCTTCCGGGAAAATGTCCTCCCGTTGCCCTATGGCCCCTTCCCCCGGATTTTTCGCTCCCGCCGGGCAGCCCCGGAACGAACCACCGATTCATGGAAAATATTGCTATAATATACGCATATATCATCTCATGTAGGCCATAATGATGTAAGATTACCATTACATCAACATCAAATGTTATGCATACAGAGAACTGGCTTTTTACTAAAATAAGACCAAGAGCCAATATAATGAGGTGATCACATGGCAAAAATCCCTTTTACATTCCGTTTCGACGAGACCTGTCACGCGAAGATCCGCAAAATTGCCCAGCGGGAGAAGCGATCCATGTCCAATCTCATCGAGTACCTCTGCTGGAAGGAGATCGAAGCCCATGAGGCAAAATACGGGGAGATCCTGCTGACTGAAGAGGATTTTTCTGAGGAGTAAGGATCCGGCGCTTTTCGGCTCAGCGTTTCCGCGCTCCCCAGGATGAGATAATAAAAAAAGAGGCGGCGGACTTTGGGTCCGCCGCCTTTTTATGCCTTGTTCTCCCTCACCAGCCGCTGACATGGGCCCGGACCATGGCGCCGAACAGCCGCTTTTTAAAGCCGGGATGCTCTTTTTCCATACTGTCCAGGTACTCCTTGGCCCACTGACGCTGGGTGAAGGTATCCGCCGGGCACTTGCTCTTGACCACCGGCAGCCGGCACCGGCGCTGGGCCGACCCAATATCCCGCTCCGGGGCAAAGACCAGGGGACGGATCATGGTCAGATCCTTCCGGGAGAGGTAGGACACCGGGGAGAAGCAGCCGATCCGCCCCTCGTGGAACAGGTTGAGGAGGAAGGTCTCCACCGCGTCGTCCCAGTGATGGCCCAGGGCGATCTTGTTGCAGCCCTTTTCCTTGGCCGCGTCGTGGAGGGCGCCCCGCCGCATCCGGGCGCAGAGGCTGCAGGGGTTCTTCTCCTGGCGGACGTCAAAGACCACCGGGCCGATGTCGGTGCGCTTGAGGACAAAGGGGACCTCCAGCTGATCGCAGAGCTTCTGGATGGGGGTGTAGTCGGTGGGGACGCCGCCGAACATGGGGTCCAGGGTCACGGCCACCACCTGATAGTCGATGCCGATAAACCTCCGCAGCCGGCACAGCCCGGTGAGGAGCACCACCGAATCCTTGCCGCCGCTGACCCCTACGGCCACCCGATCCCCGTCCTCCAGCATCTGGTAGTCGGTGATGGCCTTGCGCATATAGCCTAGGATCTTCTGCATCTTCCTTCCCCCCTTCTTAAAACCTGTTCTATTGTACAGGAAATCAGCAGGCCTGGCAATCCCCTTTTCCCCCGCCGGGCTTTCGGGAGACTGCAAAAAAGTGAAATGGCGCGTGAGAATGAGAGAGAAATCCGGCGTTTGGGAGAGAAATCAAGAGAAAGCAGAGATGTAAATTAAATTTTTGCAAAAAAGGTATTGACACCCTAGGGCTTCTTCACTATAATGGTACATGCGACTTGATGTCTAAACCGCTTAGGAAAGCGGATTTTGATAGAAAAGTTTCACTTTTCCCGCTGCCGCTCCCCCAGAGGAGGCGGCCGGAAGATACTTGTAGGAGGTAAAACGTATGTCAACAACAATGCCAAAAGCTGGCGAAATCAGCCGCAAATGGTATGTGCTGGACGCAGCCGACAAGCCCCTGGGCCGCACCGCTGCTCTCGCCGCCCATATCCTCAACGGCAAACATAAGCCCACCTATACCCCCCATGTGGACTGCGGCGATCACGTCATCATCATCAACGTGGAAAAAGCTGTCCTCACCGGCAAAAAGCTGGAGCAGAAATATTACCGTCATCACACCGGCTGGATCGGCGGCCTCAAAGAGACCAGATACGACAAGCTGATGAAGGAAAATCCTGAGAAAGCCATGATGCTGGCTGTCAAAGGGATGCTGCCCTCCAACACCATCGGGGCCAATTCTCTCAAGCGCTGCCGCGTATTCAAGGGCGCGGAGCATACCCATGCCGCACAGAACCCCGAAACTTGGTCTCTATAAGATAGGAAAGGAGGACATTTAAATGTACGATACAAAACCATTCTTTTACGGAACAGGCAGAAGAAAACATTCCGTTGCCAGAGTGAGACTCTATGCAGGCAGCGGTTCCATAAAGATCAACGGCCGTGATATCGACGATTATTTCGGCCTGGATACCCTGAAACTCATTGTCCGCCAGCCCCTGGAGCTGACCAACACCAACGGCAACTTTGACATTGTCTGCAACGTTGGCGGCGGCGGCGTCACCGGACAGGCCGGCGCTATCCGTCACGGCATTGCCAGAGCACTGCTGGAGTACAACGAGGAGCTGCGCCCCATTCTGAAAAAAGCCGGCTTCCTCACCCGTGATCCGCGTATGAAAGAGCGTAAGAAGTACGGCCTCAAGGCTGCCCGTCGCGCTCCGCAGTTCAGCAAGCGCTAAACTTTATCAAAAGTGGTCAAAAACCCCGGAACT
>CAJFSX010000090.1 GCA_904419775.1 Candidatus Pararuminococcus gallinarum
AGCTGACGCCTAGTTCATATCGATTCCGAGAGCTTCGGCGTTTCTGCGGTGGAAGCCATGGCTTGTGAAGTGCCTGTCATTGCTTCTGATGTAGACGGATTTACCGAAACCGTTGAAGACGGAGTGACAGGATTCATTATACCCAGGGAAAATACAGAAGCCATTGCCGACAAACTTTGGCAGCTCTATAGTGACAAAGAATTACGTGCAAAAATGAGCACGGCGGGCCGACAGCGTGTCTTAAGGCTTTATGACTGGGAAGAAAATGTCAAGACCATGGAACAGGCATTATTGGAGACGGCAGCTCAAAAGTAACGGAGCGCCTGTCTGGGGAGCGTAATCAATGAGAATACTACTAATTAATCATTATGCTGGGTCGGAAAGCTATGGCATGGAATTTCGGCCCTTTTATTTGGCTCGGGAATGGGCAGAAATGGGCCACGATGTCACTGTGCTGGCGGCTACTTTTTCCCATCTACGGAAGAAAAATCCCACGGTGGAGCATGATTTTTCGGAAGAGGAGATTGTGCCCGGTGCCCGTTTTTGCTGGGTCAAAACGCCGTCTTATCACAGTAATGGTCCTATGCGGATGCTAAACATGACCTTATTTTATCAAAAGGTCAAATATAAAGCCAAACATCTGGCGGAAAAATATCGGCCTGATGCCGTGATCGCGTCTTCCACCTATCCCATGGATATTTATCTCGCAAAGCGAATCGCAGAATTTTCTGGTGGCAACTTTTTCTTTGAGATCCACGATCTATGGCCTTTGTCCCCAGTAGTACTCTATCATATTTCAGAGAAAAATCCGCTGATTCAGATGCTTCAGAGGGCAGAAGATTTCGCTTTTTCCCAGTCAAAAAAGGTAATTTCTCTGCTTCCCCATGCAGACCAACATATGAGGGAACGAGGCTTTGATACGAAAAAGTTTGTCTGTGTTCCCAATGGTGTAGTCATAGAAAATCGGAAAGTTGATATTTCTCATACGCCTCAGTACGAAACGATTATGAAACTCAAAGACGAGGGGAAATTTATCTGTATGTATCTGGGCGGGTTTGCCAGGGCCAATGCTTTAGAGGATTTTATCGCCTGCGCTAAAGACCTAGATCAGGATACAGTCCTTGTTATGATTGGCGGGGGGCTCCTCAAAGATAATTTTGAAGAGGAGATAAAAACGCAACATCTCCAGAATATAATTCTCTTAGACCCTGTGGAGAAAAGCCAGGTCAATGCTTTTTTGCAGCTGGCAGATTGCCTGTATATTGGAGCAAAACGATGCGAGTTATACCGCTATGGTGTAGCAATGAACAAGCTTTTTGATTATATGCTTTCCGCTCGGCCCATCCTTTGTGGTGTGGAAGCATCCAACGACATGGTAGGAGATGCAGGTTGTGGCATCACCATAGAGCCGGAATCTCCGTCAGCGATTGTCGAAGGTATCCGCCTGTTTAAGGAAAAAAGTCCGGAGGAGCGGGACGCAATGGGCCGTCGAGGTTACGAATATGTCCTCCGTTATCACGATTACAAAAAGCTTGCTCAGCAGTTTATCGATGCATTAACAAAGTAGAAAACGTCGCTCCCCGCTCATTCCGCGTAGGCAAGGGGAGTTTGTACATAAATGAATTTATGCCGATACGCGGCGGCGGATTGGAGAAAATCATGGAAAAAAGAAAAGATTTTCTGCCCTATGGCCTTCCTTTTATTACAGAAAAGGAAGTGGAGGAGGTTTCCAATGTCATCCGTTCTGGATGGTGGTCCAAGGGCCCGAAGACCATGGAATTTGAAAAAAAATTCGCAGAATATGTGGGTGCAAAGCACGCGATTGCTCTCAATTCCTGTACTGCGGCACTCCATCTAGCTCTGGTAGCTAAGGGAATCGGTCCAGGGGATGAGGTTATTACGACTCCGATGTCCTTTACGTCTACCTCTAACACCATTCTCCACGCGGGAGCTACGCCTGTTTTTGCTGATATTGATGAGAGTACAGGGCTCATTGATCCCGCTGAAATTGAGCGGCATATTACTCCCAAGACAAAGGCGATTGTTCCGGTACACTATGCCGGACAGGCCTGTGATATGGACGCGATTCATGCAATTGCGGAAAAGCACGGTCTGTTTGTCTCGGAAGATGCTGCTCATGCGGTTTCAGCCACTTATAAAGGGCAGCTTATTGGTGGCGGGGAAAAATGCCAGGCGGCTTCTTTCAGCTTTTACGCCACTAAAAATTTGGCCACAGGGGAAGGCGGTATGCTAACTACCAATGATGACGAGTTGGCGGAGAGGGCCAGGGTATTGAGCCTCCACGGCATGGATCGAAACGCCTGGAACCGTTATCAAAAGGGCGGAAGTTGGCATTATGATGTGGTGGCTCCCGGCTTTAAGTATAATATGACTGATATAGCGGCAGCGCTAGGACTATGTCAGCTGGAGCTGCTGCCCCAAATGCAAGAAATAAGAGAGCGTTACGCTGCTATATATGATGACGCATTCTCTCGACTCAATGCGATCACCTTGCAGCGCCAGGTGCCCTATGGGAGAAATGCAAGACACCTTTACTATATCCGGGTGCAGGAAGACAAACTGACCATTGACCGGAATGAATTTATCGAGAAGCTCAGCGCTTACAATATTGGCACCAGTGTCCATTTTATTCCCATCCATCTGCATCCATATTATCAAGAGCATTTGGGCACCAAGGAAGGAGACTACCCCAAGGCGGAGCATTTTTACAGCCAAATCATCTCGCTACCGCTATATCCATCAATGACGGAGGAAGATATCAAATATGTTGCTATGTCCGTGGGAGAAATTGCCGAAAAATATGCAAAATGAGAGTGTCCGGCCTTATTATGACAGTCTCAGTAGGAAAACCGGACATCTGATTGTCAAGCGGATCATAGATATTCTATTTTCCATCATCTTCATTATCCCTTTGTTGCCCATTTATTTGTTGGTAGCCATTGCGGTTAAGGTGGATTCCAGAGGACCAGTTCTCTTTAAGCAGGAGCGGGTTAAGCAGTTTGGAAAGCCGTTTTTCATTCTTAAATACCGCACCATGGTGGTGGATGCCCAGAAGATCGGTGCTCAGGTTACAGCTAAAAACGATAGTCGTGTAACTAGGGTGGGCAAATTCCTTCGGGCCAGCCGTATTGATGAAATTCCACAGCTTTTTAATGTGCTCAAAGGGGATATGACCTTTGTTGGAACTCGGCCCGAAGTGCCTCGTTATGTAGCGCATTATTCTGACGAAATGATGGCAACACTACTACTGCCTCCAGGGGTCACGGGGACAGCCAGCATTGCCTATCGCAATGAAAATAAGCTATTGGAAGAAAATGAAGATCCAGAGCGGACTTATATTGAAAAGATTTTGCCGGAAAAAATGGCGTATAATTTAGACTATCTCAAAAAGCTTTCGGTCAAATACGATTTTATTGTCATGGGACGCACGGTCAAATGCGTATTTGAAAAGGACGAGTAGGAGTGGATTAACGGTGCAATTTATCGATTTAAAAAAGCAGTACCAGTTAAATAAAGAAAAGATTGATAAGGCAGTATTAGAAGTATTGGCAGACGGCCGTTATATTATGGGGCCTCAGGTCAAAGAGTTGGAGGAAAGGCTGGCAAAATTTGTTGGCGTTAAACACTGCATTTCCTGTTCAAATGGAACCGATGCCATGACCATCCCTTTGATGGCCATGGAGATTGGCGAAGGGGATGCGGTATTTACCACGGCTTTTACCTTTTTCGCCACTGCTGAGGTCATTGCTCTTCGTGGAGCGGTTCCTGTCTTTGTAGATATCGATCCGGATACTTTTAATATCGATCCTGATGCTCTGGAGATACAGATCCAACGGGTTATTGCAGAAGGAAAGTTCAATGCAAAAGCCGTCATTGCCGTTGACCTCTTCGGTCTTCCGGCAGACTATTTCCGTTTGCGGAATGTGGTAAAGAAATACGGACTTACCCTGATTGAAGATGGTGCCCAAGGTTTCGGTGGGGAAATTATCGGGAAAAGGGCTTGCAGTTTTGGCGACATTGCCACTACCTCCTTTTTCCCTGCAAAACCTCTGGGATGCTATGGAGATGGCGGAGCAATCTTCCTCAATGACGATGAGATAGCGCAAAAGTGCGAATCCATCCGGGTCCATGGAAAGGGAAGCGAAAAATACGACAATGTTCGCATTGGACTCAATGCCCGGCTGGATACTATCCAGGCAGCGATCCTCTCCTGTAAACTCGATATTTTTCCATCGGAAATTGAAAGTAGACAGAGAGTAGCACAAAAGTATACCGAACTGCTGAACGACATTGTCAAAACTCCGGTGATTCCCAAAGGATTTCTAAGTGCTTATGCCCAGTATACCGTTATGCTGCCCGAGGATGTACGGAGAGATCAGATCATGGCAGAAATGAAAGAGAAGGGAATCCCAACTTTTGTATACTATCCTAAGCCCATGCATTTACAGGGCGCGTTTTCGGCTCTGGGTTATAAGCAGGGTGACTTTCCCCATGCGGAGGCGGCGTGTGAAAGGGTACTTTCATTACCAATGCATCCTTATTTGGAGGATGAGGAAATAGAGAAAATCGCTACAGCTCTGAGGGAAAGTCTGTAGATTGAGTAGTGAGGGGGAGGGGGAACAAATATGAAGCCGACATTATTACTGGCCATTGACATCGGCAATACCAATATGGAATTTGGTGTCATTGAACATGGGAAAGTGAAGGCAAACTTTCGCCTAGGGACAAATCGTGACGTGACTTCCGATGAAATTGGATTGCTTGTAACGCAATTTTTTTCCATCCAAGGGATTGAGAGAACTGCAATTAAAGACATTATTATCACTTCCGTAGTACCGCAGGTCATGTATTCTATTACCAATATGATTAAAAAGTATTTCGGCGGTAAATCCCCCCTAATTGTCGGAGAAAATTTGCCATTCCCCATTGTCAATCGTTATGATAATCCCCATGAGGTGGGAGCGGACCGCTTGGTGGCAGCTATCGCAGCCTACCGCAAATATGGCGGACCTGCTATTGTAGTAGATTTCGGAACCGCTACCACCTTTGACGCAGTGGCAGAGGATGGCGCCTATCTGGGCGGCTCTATCTATCCTGGAATCAAGATTTCTATGGACGCTCTTTTCCAAAAGGCTTCCAAGCTTCCACGAGTAGAGTTGGTGGATCCAGGCACTGTCATCGGACGTAATACCGTGCAAAGTATGCAGGCTGGTGCTGTCTACGGATATGTAGGTGCTGTTAAGAATATTGTGGGCCTCATGCGAGTACACTTAGGAGAAAAAACAAAAGTTATCGCCACAGGTGGACTTTCTAAAATGATTGGCCGCCAATCGGGGTTATTTGATTATATTGATAAGGCACTTACTTTGGAGGGCCTAGTCATGATTTATGAAATGTACAAAAATAAGGAAAGTAATACAAAAAAATAAAAAAGAAAAATCCGGTGGCATCACCGGATTTTTCTTTTTTAATCTTTGCCCAACCGGGTCAAAATAGAGATCGAGGAAAGAAGCAGACCACCCATGCATAAACATCGTAGCACCGCTGCAATAGTGTTAAAACTAAAAAAATTGCTCAGCATTTCTTTAAGTTTGCTCTTGGAAATACCCAGTGGAAGGACATAGGAATTTGAGTCAGCTTCATCCTTGGTCCGGTTGGTCACAAATACAGCAGTTGGACCATCAGAACCGCCTATAATACCAATACTTGAGGCCTGTTTCCAACCACCGACACGTTTCCATTGACAAAATGGGTGATGCTTACAGAAGAGGGCAGCTATAAAACCACCTATGGATGTAAACCAAAGAACTTTATCTTCCAACGGAATTCTAAATTTCACTGGATGTCCTCCGTTTCCTCAAAATTGGACGAGAGATTCTACAGCCACTGCTAAGTGGACTTAACAACAATGAAAACAAATTTATTTTACCAAAAAATAAGGAAAAGGACAACGGGAAAGATGACATACATAGAATAATTATAATAAGTTTTTGAAAGCGGCATAGCGTTAGCTATGTCGTTTTTTCGTTTTATTGATATTTAACTTCAAAAACCCTACAACTCTATATTGTAGTTCTGAAATCTTTATAATATTTTACTCGCATCTGCGAAAAAGAGATGAAAAAATGAAATCAGAAAAAATTTCTTTTATCTATCAACATAAACCTGTACTTCATAGTTCCATTGCAGAATACCGGATACAATAATGAGTTGGACCGTGAATGCTGGGTCCACACCATACTCTATTTTAGCTCTATATACCAGTTCGTCCAATGTGTTTTTTCTATTTTCTTCCGTACAGTTGGCGCAAAGGTATTTTCCTTTTGGCAATCTTTTTAATCCGTCAATTTCCGCATAATGAATGCAAACAGCAAAGAGCCTTGATAATCCTTTTTCGGTGTATATGCCCGCTAAATCCTCAAAGGAGAATTGCGCTTCTAGGGCTGGCGTAACTTTTTCATAGAAATGGCTGAGATAATTCCAAAGATTATCAAGGGTTGGCACCTCTAAGGTATCTGATAGCAAAATAATGCGCTCGGGGTAATCTTTGAGAAAAATACTGTTGAACTTTTGTTGTCCCTGCAATTTCTTTTCATAGTCGGCTTTGGCTAACTGGATTTTTGATTTGCTGTATTCTAATGCGGCTATTTTTTCATCGGCCTTTTTCTCTGCTTGCGCTAAAAAGTCTACAATTTTTTCGAGATCATCATATTCTAGCACTTTTTTTATCTCCTGCAAAGACAGGTCTATAAGTTGTAAGGCGCGTACTGTATTCAGACGAACAATGTCCGGTTCGGTATAATAGCGGTAATTGGTCCATTCGTCTTTTTTGCTTGGCTTTACTAATCC
>CAJFSX010000091.1 GCA_904419775.1 Candidatus Pararuminococcus gallinarum
CCACTGAAGAGGATGACAAACACAAGCAAAACAGAGACAAGAGAAAGCATGCTTTTCTTCATCGTGTATAAATCTCCTTTGTTATCTTTTCATGTGAATATCCAGAAAACTCTTTTGTATCTTTTATCCTCCATCCATGATTCAGATCAATATCGAATGAAACATCTGCCGGATATACACGGTTCCACCTGTAAACTACCAGTGTCCCTATCTTCCCTTCAAAGGGATGTAAAGGTATATTCTCGATAAAGCAGAGGTCATTGTCTCCCGCACGGAAAAGAAGACGGTCATCTACAATGATGTCCTGCAGCTTTCCCTCAAAAAGCACAGTAGAAAAACTGCTGATCCAAAGCCTTCTGCCTTTGCTATCCTCCAGGATGTTCTCTATGACTCTACGATCTCGGCTCTGCCTTCGGTGGTTGAAAAGCATGCCGTTTCTGTCATCCAGACACACAATAATTTCCATCGGAACTTCTCCCATCTGACCATAGATTCTACTGTATTATACCACATTTCGAGAGCAAAGAGATCATCTCCGACAATCTGAAGTTCTCTTTCTAATATAGGCTAATGCCTTATCATAAAGAAAAGCCATCAGATATCCGATGGCTTTTCTTTATGATCTATTTTTATTGATTCCGGCTAATATTTACCGGCTATAAATTCTTTACAAACAAGGCCCTGATTGCGTTGAGAACGGCCAAAATCATGACGCCAACATCCGCAAAGATAGCAACCCACATATTGGCAATGCCAAACGCTCCCAATGCCAGGCAGATCAGTTTAATGCCGATGGCAAATACTATATTTTGATAAACGATCCGCAAGCATTTACGAGAAATCCGGATCGCCTTGGAAATTTTCATAGGATCGTCATCCATCAAGACTACATCTGCAGCTTCAATGGCCGCGTCAGACCCCATGGCCCCCATAGCGATACCGATATCCGCCCGGCTCAAAACCGGTGCATCGTTGATACCATCTCCCACAAAGGCCAGCTTTTCCTTTTCTGGCTTTTGTTTTAGCAGCGTCTCCACCTTTTCTACCTTCCCAGCGGGAAGCAATTCGCTGTATACCTCATCCAGTCCCAGGGTTTTGGCCACCTGGTCTGCTACCTTGCGAGTATCACCGGTGAGCATAACGGTCTTTTTCACCCCCGCTTCCTTAAGGGCGTGAATCGCCTCCTGCGCACGGGGCTTGATAACATCAGAAATGACGATATGTCCAGCATACTGTCCGCGGATCGCCATATGAATAATGGTACCCACAGAGTGGCAGGGAATATAGGAAATCCCCAGCCGATTCATCAATTTGTCATTGCCAGCGGCAACCTCTACGCCATCCACCTTAGCGATGACCCCATTACCGCTGATCTCCTGGATGTCGGTAACCCGCGACCGATCCAGGGGCTTTCCGTAGGCTCTTTGCAAGCTTTTACTGATGGGATGGGATGATGCGCTTTCGGCCAAGGCGGCATACTCAACCAGCTTTTCATTTTCAAGCTCATTGTGGTGGATGCCGTTGACCTCAAATACACCCTGGGTCAAGGTGCCCGTCTTATCGAATACTACAATTTTGGTCTGGGAAAGGGTTTCCAGATAATTAGAGCCTTTGACCAACACTCCGGCCTTACTAGCTCCACCAATACCGGCAAAAAAGCTCAATGGTATGCTGATCACAAGGGCGCATGGGCAGCTGATAACCAGGAAGGTCAGTGCGCGATAGATCCACACATGCCACTGTGCTGTAAGCCCCAATACAATCATGCGAACTAAGGGGGGCAGAATGGCCAGCGCCAATGCCGCAATACAAACCGCAGGGGTGTATATCTGAGCAAATTTAGAGATAAAATCCTCTGATTTTGACTTTCGAGAACTGGCATTTTCAACCAGGTCTAGAATCTTGGAAACTGTGGACTCCCCAAATTCTTTGGTGGTTCTAATTTTCAACACGCCTGTCATGTTGATACAGCCGCTGATGACTTCGTCTCCATCTTTCACATCCCGGGGCAGACTTTCACCTGTCAGAGCACTGGTATTTAGACTGGAGAGTCCTTCCATTACGACGCCGTCAATAGGAACCTTCTCTCCCGGCTGCACCACAATGACACTGCCAATTTCCACCTCGTCCGGGTCTACCTTTTCCAGTTTTCCGTCACGTTCAATGTTGGCATAGTCTGGTCGGATGTCCATCAAATCACTGATATTACGCCGGCTCTTGCCCACCGCATAACTTTGAAACCATTCCCCCACTTGATAAAAAAGCATGACGGCGATGGCTTCGGTATAGTCACCGCTTTGATCGTAAACAGCTAAAGCAATGGCACCAATGGTCGCAATAGCCATCAAGAAATTCTCATCAAAGATTTGACGATTTTTTATGCCCTTTGCGGCTTTTAACAGGATATCATACCCGATAATAAAATAAGGAATCAAATATAGGGCAAATCGCAGAATACCTGTCACCGGAATAAAGTACAGGGCAATCAGAATAACTGCCGCTGTAATAATACGTACCAGCATCTTTTTTTGCTTTTTGCTCATATTCTCTCCTCCTATATGTTTCTTTTCTATTTCCTATTAAAGATAGATTTCACAGTCGTCCTCTACCCTTTTGCAGTTTTTGCGTACTTCCTGCATTACGGCCTTAGGATCCTGGCCCTCATCAAATTCCACATTCATCTTTAGGGTCATAAAGTTTACCACCGCATTTTTCACACCGTGAGTACGTCGTGCAGCATCTTCCATTTTATTGGCACAATTGGCACAGTCTACCTCAATTTTGTATGTCTTTTTCATCTGTAAAACCCCTTTCCAGTGCTCTTCATAAATATTAAAAGATTGCTTAATCGTTTATCTATATAATAGACGCTATGTATCTATCTGTCAATGCCGTAACGAGATGTCCTTCTAATTGGATTAAAAGTGTTTCCATTTGGGCCAATTGGTTACTGTCCTGTAGACTTTCCTTTCCAGCCAAAGATAGTGATTCATATGCTGTTTGTAGCCCACTAACAAAAGTCAACCTTTTCAGGGCTTGTATTCTTAGGGCGTTAATATTATAATAAATCTGTAGGGACAATTTATTCCATAAGTCTTATTTTGAAATATAGTTACTAAAATATACTATTAGAAAAGGAGTGGACAAAATGGTTGAAACAGCGATAAAAAAAGAGCTTCCATCCTGCCCAGTAGAAACTACATTAACACTGATCAGCGACAAATGGAAAGTTCTCATTTTGCGGGATTTGATGCCGGGGACCAAGCGGTTTGGAGAGCTGAAAAAGTCTATCGGCCATGTGAGTCAAAAAGTTCTCACTGCACAGCTGCGGCAGATGGAGGAAAGTGGCCTGCTCATCCGAAAGGTCTATGCTGAGGTTCCTCCCCGAGTAGAATACACATTAACAGAACTAGGCTATAGCCTTAAGCCTGTTCTTGACGCTATGTGGAACTGGGGAGAAGAGTATAAAGCTCAGCAGACAACGGAACAAAATAAGACAATAAGAAATTGAAAACTAAAAGAGCTACGTTTTATCTATTTCAAGTAAAAGGAGGATCTCTCAATGCAACAGTGTTCATTGCCGCACGATCACGGACAACTAATTGAGCAGAATTTAGATCATATGCCTAAAACAGAGGATTTTCAAATTGTTGCTGATATTTTTAAACAGCTCTGTGATGGAAGCCGTATCCGAATTTTTTGGTTACTGTGTCACTGTGAAGAGTGTGTTATCAATCTATCCTCCCTTGTTGACATGAACAGTCCTGCGGTTTCCCATCATTTGCGGCAGCTGAAAAACAGCGGGTTAATTGTCAGTCGGAGGGATGGAAAAGAAGTATATTATAAGGCTGCCGATACAAAACAAGTACAGCTACTCCATCAAATGATCGAAAAAATGGTGGAGATCTCCTGTCCATCAAACTCACATTCGTCAAATTCCCAAGGCGGTGAAGCATGAGAGAAGATGATTACCTCGCCATTGCTGACGCACTAAAGGATATAGCAGAGGGCTCCTTTGCAATGAAAGAAGGCAGCAGTCTAAAAAAATTCCAGGAGCCTTTGGAGGGAGAATTACAGACTCGCACCACTGGCAAGGGGAAGATCCTGTGTTTTGGGGTTTATCCTGGAATTCAAGTTTCTTTCCATCAATATTTGGCGGACAAGGTACAATTTCACCATAAAGCTATCCATTCCATCCTTGAGGTCAGCCACTGTAGAAAAGGACGCATCGGTTGGAATATGCGCAATCATATTTCCGTCTATCTGGGCGCGGGAGATTTATGCCTGCGTACCATGGATTGCTGCGCAGATTCTGAAATGTCCCTTCCCCTTGGATACTATGAGGGTCTCTCCTTTTCTCTGGATCTCAAAGTGTTACAGAATGACTGTCCGCAAATTGTCAGGGAAGCAAATATCGATATTCAAAGACTCCACCAAAAATTCTGTGAAAAGGGTACGCCGGTTGCTATTCCCTCTAGTAACATCATTGAGGGTATCTTTGATGTTCTTTATGAGCTTTCCCCTACCCTTCTCCTCCCATATTATAAACTAAAGGCGCAGGAGCTCCTTTTATATTTAAGCCAGTGGGAGCCCTCAGAAGGAAAAGAGGTAATCCCATATGCTTCGCAACAGACAGAATTAATGAAAGAAATTCATGACTTTCTTGTGGAACATTTAGAACATCGTTTTACTATAGAAGAAATATCTAAGAAATATCTCATCAATACCTCTTCGCTTAAATCTGCCTTTAAGGCTGTTTATGGTTATCCCATTGCTACCTATATGAAGGAATTCAGGATTCGGCAGGCAATGAAATTGCTGCAAACCACCAATGACAGTATTGCCGTAATCTCTGAAAAGGTAGGTTATGAAAATCAGGGAAAATTCACCAAAGCTTTTAAAGAAACCGTAGGAATACTTCCCACAGAATACCGCAAGGCAAATATAAAATCGGAACGGTAACAGTCCGCCACTACACAGATTATCTAAAAAGGGGAACTTCTGTTGTAACAGAAGTTCCCCTTTTTCACATTCATAAACGCCGATTATATAATGAGCATTGCGTCCCCCATGACCACGGGATATGAGTTTTGGCGCATCGAGGGGCCTGCTTGTAATCGTCGTAATATACTCATTTTATATCAGAAGCTGGTTTCTTGTCAATCCGGGTCATACCAGATACTCGCAAAGGTAGTTCTCAAAACTATCGAAATCGCCCCAGCAGGCCGTGTCCTTTTCCTCGACCTTTTCCCAAAGGTCTCGGCAAGCAAGGTCGTACTGGAGCGTATCAGCATCGAGGTTTCTGTGTAGACAGTACGCTGTCCACAGAGATTTGAACTGGAGTCTGCATACCTCTTCGCTGAGGTCTGCTTCCTCGGCATATTTCAGAAGGTAGTCAAACTCCTCATTTCGATTGTACTTGCAGGTGTCCTTGACAGTATTGTAGTCACAATCATCTTCGTACTCGCCATCGGGCGTATGCTGGCAAGCATCGCAGAGCATCAACCTTTTGCCACACACCGGGCAATACGCCTTATAGCCGAGAGTCTCCACGTCCCACGCCATCTCGATTTCTGTGTCGCAGTTGGGACACCACTCTGCAACGTACCCGCTTCTCTCACTGCTGCTGGTCATTTCTCTCAATCCTTTCTCTGCCGCGAGTAACCCTCGTAGGGTACTGCGGGCAATTTTCCCTATACTCTTTCTGCCGCTGGCGAATCTCTCGTAGTGAGAACTCGTCCAGCTCGTGCTCCCACCCCTGACCGTAGTCAACGAAGAGGCGGTAAACATCACGAGTCTTTCTCTGGTATGCCATTTTCCTCAACCTCCTTCAGCTCACCTTTAACATAGAGCGATTGTTTGTAGTGGCGGTGTTCTCTCATAATCTCGGCCCATTCCTCGTTGGAAGGCCGGTAGTCCCTCCAGTGGTCCTTTATTCTCTGTTTGATTCTGGCAGCCCTGTCTGGCCTCACTATGATTTGTATGGTTGTGCGGCTCACCCCGAACTGCTTCGCCAAGGGCCTCATACCGCACACTCCCGACTCGTAGATACGAAGAATCTCGTCCTTCTGCTCCTCGGTTAGCTTCCTGCGGCGGTCTTGGTTCGGCTGGAGTGGTATCTTTTCGGACTTGTACGGCATCAGAATCACCTCCTCAGATTCGCTTGCCCTGCCAGAACGGGTCATACTGGAAAGCTACATCGTACATTAACTTGCCGGTCTGCTGGTCGTGAAAAGTGCTCACGAACAAGTCCCTGTGATACCCGTTGTCCTTACACCACTGGTTCACGACTCTCTGCGTCATCGGTGTAGCGAATATGTAAAGGTCGGAGTAGTGGTGGAAGAACTCCTCTTTTGGATAGCCTTCCTTAATCAGCATCTCCATCAGCGTCATTGCGTTTGTCCTCCTTCACCCTGTACTTTACATCGCACCCGTACCTTCCTTTCAGATAGGAAATCGCCGCCTCAACGGTAGGTGCGATATTGTGGAAGCCCTTGGCGGTAATCTCGTAGCCCCACGAAGGAATCTTTGCCTTCTTGATAGTAAAGGTCATAGTTGTCACCTCTTGGCGTAAACTTCGTAAGCTCCAGAAATTCTCCTGCCGTTGTAGTCCTCAATAGACATATAGCATACGCCAAACGGGTCAATGTTACAGTTGAAGTAGCAGCACTCTTGCATTTCGTCCCCATCGTTGTAAAAGATAGGGAGTTGCGCGTTGTTACCCAGACCGTATGCGTGAGATGCTCTCTTCCCAATTTGAAAACCGTATTTCTCCAAAAATCGTCCCAACTGTGCAACGATATGACGTCTCTGAATGCGGTTCATACCATAATCATATTCG
>CAJFSX010000092.1 GCA_904419775.1 Candidatus Pararuminococcus gallinarum
TGCCTCCCAAGGAAACTCGGGCATATTTTCTTCCCATAGTTTGGGCTATGGAACGGGCAATAGAAGTCTTTCCCACTCCTGGAGGGCCTACCAGACAAATAATCTGCCCTTTGATATCTGGCGCCATAACCCGAACGGCCAACAGTTCCAAGATACGTTGTTTGATTTTTTTGAGGCCGTAGTGCTCTTTATCCAAAAACTTTTGGGCTTTTGCAATGTCGATTTTATCTTTCGTCCTGGTATTGTAAGGCAAATCCAAGCAGACATCGAGCCACGAGCGGATCACTGCCGCCTCATGGGAGTTGGAAGGCATTTTATAGAGGCGATCAGCTTCTTTATAAAGTTTTTCTTTGCTCTCATCGTCTACATCTAATGCGGCAATCCGCTTTTGATAGCCGTCTACCTCGTCCTGTACATTTTCTGTTTCTCCCAGCTCCTCAGAAATAGCACGCATCTGCTCCCGTAGATAGTATTCCCGCTGGTTTTCATCAATTTGGTCTTTCACTTTGGCATAGATGTCCTTCTCCAAAGTGAGGACTTTATTTTCCTGATCCAGATATTTAATGAGCAGATCTAACCGTTTCATCCCACTGGATTGCTCCAATATTGTTTGCTTCTGCTCTACCTTCAGCATAATATTCCCAGCGATGTATTCCACCAGATAAACAGGATCTTCTGTTTCCATCACATTGAGAATAATTTCTTTGGGCACCTTGGCATAAAGATAGCAGTATTCCTCAAAGAGTTCTTTTAATGTGCGCATTCTCGCCTGGCATGCGACAGACTTGGACTTTGGCATTTGGGTGAGAGGCATCTTCTCCACAATCGCCTCAAGGTAAGGGGATGTCGAGACAATCTCCTTAGTTTGACCGCGATAAACGCCCTCTACCAATACCCGCAGACTATCCCCCGGCATCTTGAGGATCTGCCGGATCTGCGCAACGACACCTACATTATAGATTTCATAGTCTTGCGGATCATCATCGCGAATATCTTTTTGGGCAACAAGATATATGTACTGGTCGTCATCCATTGCCTTTTTTAAAGCTGCAATAGATTTTTCCCTTCCCACGTCAAAATGAAGGATCATGTTAGGAAAAAGGACAAGTCCACGGAGCGCCAGCATCGGCATTCTCACTGTGTTTTCATCGATTTCGTACATAAACTTCCCTCGCTTTCTCCTAGCTTTTTGAAAAGGTTCAAATTTACCTTTTCAATTGACATTCATTATAAAGAAAAAAATCGTGTAATTCAAGTGCAAAATGTTTACTTTTTATACAAATTGCCCTAATTTTGAACAAAATGATTGGCTCATCAGTCCAAAAGAGACTTTTCCTGTATATTTTTCCTGATACGCACAAAGTCTTTTCATATTTTCTTCTTTATTTAGAAAAAGCAGCCGTGTGCGGCTGCTTTCCTATCCAATATTTGGATTAGCTGACAGAATCTTTTCTCGGTTTCATTGCCCGGTCTGAAGGCAATTGTAGTTTCATTGGCTTTTTATTGGGATTGCGCAATATATCGGGTTCTCCCGTTCCATCGACACAGGCCTTGGAAATTGTGATTTCCTCAATCGTGGCATCGGATGGGGAATCAAACATAATGGGTTGAAGGACTCGTTCCATAATAGTACGCAACCCACGAGCACCAGTTTTACTCTCAATCGCTTGATCCGCAATCGCCTGTAAAGCCTCTGGCTCAAACTCTAAGTCAATTCCATCTAATTCAAAAAGGCGTTTATACTGTTTAATTACAGCATTTTTGGGTTCGGACAAAATCCGCACCAAACTAGGTGCATCCAGTGCATTGAGGGTAGTAATGACAGGAATACGTCCTACCAATTCTGGGATCATCCCATATTTGACCAGATCATGGGGAATGACCTGTGCAATGAGATTGTCTGTCTCCTTATCGGCGCTAGTTCTTATCTTGGCACCAAAGCCCAAAGAAGAAGTGGATACACGGCGCTCAATGATCTTATCAATTCCTTCAAAGGCACCACCACAGATGAAGAGAATATTGGAGGTGTCAATCTGAATGAATTCCTGCTGTGGGTGCTTACGGCCCCCTTGAGGTGGAACATTAGAGATGGTACCTTCCAAAATTTTCAAAAGCGCCTGCTGTACTCCTTCACCACTGACATCGCGGGTGATGGAGGGATTTTCACTTTTTCTTGTGATTTTATCGATTTCATCGATATAGATGATGCCACGTTCAGCCTTTTCAATATCAAAATCGGCAGCCTGAATGAGCCGAAGCAGTATATTCTCCACGTCCTCGCCCACATACCCTGCCTCTGTCAATGTAGTGGCATCAGCGATTGCAAAAGGCACATTGAGGATTTTGGCAAGTGTTTGAGCCAGCAGTGTTTTGCCGACACCAGTAGGTCCTAACAGAAGTACATTACTTTTCTGTAGCTCTACCCCATCTTCTCCACCGAAATATATCCGCTTATAATGATTATATACGGCAATGGACAAAGCAATCTTGGCTGCGTCTTGACCAATGACATATTCATCTAAAATGGCCTTGATTTCCTGTGGCTTTGGAATGGTAATATCAATCTCTTCCCGCACAGGTTTTGATCGACGTGAAGCATAGCCCTCATCCTGCATTACGCTCTGGCACAGTTCAATACACTCATTGCAGATATAAACACCAGGTCCAGCAATTAAACGCCGCACTTGATCCTGGGTTTTTCCACAGAAAGAACACCTTACCGTTCTGCCATCGTCGTTTCTTGGCATTGTATCACAACCTATCGTTCATAAATCACTCTGTCGACCAATCCGTATTTCACGGCTTCTTCTGCAGACATAAAGTTGTCACGCTCAGTGTCCCGTTCGATTACCTCCAGAGGCTGACCTGTAGCTTCCGCCATCATTTTATTCAACTTAGCTTTTGTCCGCATGATCCATTCCGCATGAATCTTTACATCTGTAGCCTGCCCCTGAGCACCGCCTGAAGGCTGATGGATCATGATCTCGCTGTTGGGCAAGGCCAAACGTTTTCCTTTGGTTCCAGAACACAACAAAAATGCGCCCATAGAAGCCGCCAATCCCATGCAAATGGTGGAGACATCACACTTGATATATTTCATAGTATCATAGATTGCCATGCCAGCGGTAACAGAACCACCAGGACTGTTGATATATAGGCTGATATCCTTATCAGGATCCTGCCCCTCCAGATAAAGAAGCTGGGCTACTACTAGGCTAGCACTGGCGTCATTGACCTCCTCGCACAGCATAACAATACGATCGTTCAGCAGGCGAGAAAAAATATCATAGGAACGCTCTCCTCGATTGGTCTGTTCAACTACCATTGGGACTAAACTCATCTAACACACCTCCGCATGATAAACACTGAGTTTCTCTCAAGTTCAAATATTTCCGGGAAATATTCCTCTAAAAGCACAATATATTTCAGCGGAGCTAAGTCCGCTGAAATATATGTAACATGGGCTTTCAATTACTCTGTAACTTCGTCTTTTGTTTCCTCAACAGGAGCTTCTGCTTTTTTAGCTGCAGCTTTTTTAGCCGGTGCCTTTCTAGTAGACTTTTTTGCCGGAGCTTTTTTCTCGGTCTTTTCTTTCTCCGGCTCGTCAGCTACTTCTGTGACCTTTGCAGTATCGCGGATCATATCAATGGCCTTATTAACAGCCAAATCTTTCTTGATTTCCTCTTCAGGAATAATCATCTTTACTTTATCCAGATCAATCTGATACTGCTCAGCAAGTTTCTGCATCTCTGCATCCGCTGCTTCCTGTTCTACTTCGATATTTTCGAGTTCTACAATTTTTTCCAGAGCCAATCTTACCTTAACCTGACGTTCCGACTGCTCGGCAAAAGTTTTTCTGAAGGAATCCATCTCCATGCCAGTATACTGGAGATAGGTCTGCAAATTCATTCCCTGGGACTGCAGGCGATAATCGAAATCGCGGACCATTTCGTCAATGCGATGCTCAATCATGACCTGAGGAATTTCAGCCTTCATATTAGAGATAACAACATCAATCAGCTGATTCTCCAAATCATTTTGCGCAGCAGTTTGCTTAGCTTCCAAAAGCTTTGCTTTCAGGTCATCTCTCAACTCCGCCACGGTATCGAACTCACTGACATCTTTGGCAAACTCATCGTCAACCTCAGGCAGCTCACGCATTTTAATCTCATGAAGTTTTACTTTGAAAACCGCAGGTTTTCCAGCCAAGTCTGCTACATGATATTCTTCAGGAAAGGTGACATTGACATCAAACTCATCCCCAACATTGTGGCCAACAATCTGATCCTCAAAGCCAGGAATAAACTGATTAGAACCCAAAGTCAGGGGATAATTCTCACCCTTGCCTCCATCAAAGGCAACGTCATCAACAAATCCCTCAAAGTCAATAATGGTGTTGTCTCCATCCTGTGCGGCGCGGTCTTCCACATTGACCATACGGCCATTTCTTTCCCTCAGCCGCTCAATCTCGCTGTCAACTTCCTCGTCGGAAACATTGACAATTTTTTTGGTGGCTTCGATACCTTTGTAGTTTTCAACTTCGACTTCTGGCTTGACAGTAACAGTCGCCTTAAAGGTAAAGCCATCTTTGCCTACCTCAAGCACCTCAACATCCGCCCGGTCTACCGGCTCAATCTTAGCCTCTTTGACGGCGGATTCATAGGCATCGGGATAAACAGAATTGATTGCATCCTCATAGAAGATGCCCTCGCCGTACATTTTCTCTATGATAGAACGGGGAGCCTTTCCCTTCCGAAAGCCAGGCACCTGCATTTTTTTTCCGTTTTTGCGAAATGCCTGATCAACAGCAGCATTAAAAGTATCGCCGTCTACAGCAATTTCTAATTCATACTTATTGGTCTCCACCTGTTTTGCCGAAGTTAAACTCATTTCAGAACTTCCTCCTGTTACTTTAAACGCATTTATCCTAGTGATTATATCATATTTGCACGAAAATACCAAGTTTTTTTTTGAAGTTTTTCCTGCAAACTTGTAAAGAATTATTCTTTTTTTAAGTCATATTCTCTGCGGGCTCTTTCATTTCGGTTGAAGCCACAAAAACCGGATCAAAATCAACCTGATCGCAAGATATTAACTGGAATTGGATATCCATATAAGTGCCATTGAGGGCAAACCGTCTTCCCCCACCGTGAATATGTCCGTAATAACAGGTCTTTACTTGATAGTGATGCAATACCTCCATAATTTCTACGGACATTTCTTTCATATATATGGGCGGATAATGGAGAAAAACGATCTTTTCCCGATCTCCCGCAGCTTTCAGAGAGGTTTCCAGCCTCTGTGCTTCACGGGCTACAATCTTTTGATCCTGTGGCTGGCCATTTTCAAAGATCCAACCTCTCGTCCCGCACAGAGCAAGCCCTCCGCAGACAACACAGTTATTATGGAGGATGTGCAGGCTGGTTAATCCATGCTGTTCAAAAAAGCTGTTCATTTTTTTTGCCGTTGTCCACCAATAATCATGATTGCCCTTGAGAATATATTTTTGTCCAGGCAGGCTATGAATAAATTCAAAGTCTGTCAGGCTTTCCTCCAAAGACATTCCCCAGGAGACATCCCCAGCAATGACGACAATATCAGCTTCATTCACCTTGGAACACCAATGATCCTTCAGTTTTTCTACATAACCGTCCCAGCCGGAAAATACATCCATTGGCTTATCACTGCCTAGAGATAGATGGAGGTCGGCAATGGCAAATATATTCATAAACCACCTTTTTCTCAAATCATATCACATGTTCTGCATAATAGAAAACTGCGGTAAAAAAATAAAGAAGAAATCATCGAAAGGAGTATTCCTATGAATAAAGAGCAGAATTCTCATCCAGATCATATGCCCAACGTGAAATGCGAAGTTGTTAACTGTATGTACAATGAAAACCGCTCCCACTGTATGGCCAAAGAGGTTAAAATTGGCCCCACCTTTGCCGCCATGACAGGAGATACAATTTGCAGCACATTTAAACCCAAATAGCTACTGGTTCTCAAAAACGTCCGTCTAACGGGCGTTTTTTGTCTATTGGATATGTAACATTTCCAGAACAATTTGTTCCATATTTTCTCGGGTACAGCATGTGTCAAAACGTGGCTGCTTATCCTTTAATTCTTTCAGTGCCTTGGGGATAGCATAACCAGACACCTGGCTGAGGCGTTCTGCTGTCACAAAATCATTCTTGTCCACCTTTTCCGGAGCAATAGCATCCAGTACGCTGGAAGAGAATTTAAAAGGACTGGCGGTAGACGCGATCACTGTTTTGGTGGTGTCCCCGGTTTCCTTTACATACTGCTCATAAACATTGACAGCTACCGCAGTATGTGTATCGCACAAATAGGAATATTTTTTGAACACTTCATGGATTGTGTTTTTGGTAGCTGTGTCATCACAATAGCCGCCCCAGAATACCTTCTGAAGCTCTGTTCTCATCTGCGGATCGATGGTATACTTTCCTTCTTCCGTTAATGCCTGCATCCAAGAAGTAAGCGTTTTGTCATCTTTGCCGCAAAGATGATACAGCAGCCGCTCCAGGTTACTGGAGATAAGAATATCCATAGAAGGAGAAATCGAGGTATGGAATACCCGATTTTTATCATAGGTGCCGGTACGAATAAAGTCGGTGAGCACATTGTTCTGGTTGGAGGCGCAGATCAG
>CAJFSX010000093.1 GCA_904419775.1 Candidatus Pararuminococcus gallinarum
AAAAGGCATCTGGATTTTCTATTTGAAAATCCAGATGCCTACAGATGGGTCCACGATAACATTCGTTTTCGCTTCTTTGGCGAAAACAAGCTTCGGTTGAGGTAATGTGTTGCCCCCACAATGGGCAGCGAAAGCAAAAACCACAATCCCGTATACAAAGGACAAATTTGTCCTAAAAGATTAAACGGAAGCGACGAATAATCCCATACATCCCATCTTAGCTGCAAATTGACGATACACCCTACAATAAATTCCGCCGCTGTAATCACTGCGGAGCCAATGGCGCATTTCCTGAAAAGAGAAAGTCGTTCAAACCTGGTATATACATTATATAAGATGCAAAAACAGGTGCCGCCGGTCAGTCCCATGGTCCAGTGGGTAAATCCTCGCCAGACAAGCTCAATACAGGAATAGGTGCAGGAACCGATTAAAAAGACAGCCGGCATCCTTGCCGCAATTTTCATAAACGAAACTCCTTCCCCGACATTCTTGTAAGGTTAATATTTGCCGCTGTCCAGAATTCATACCATACAAATGGTGGAAATCTATGTTTTTCTGGGTGAAAAGCGGTGAAAAAGGAAAAAATGTAATGGAGACTTCTCAGTGCACAGATGCAGGGCAAACCTTTACACCAAAGGCGTTTCGTATTATACTTTGAGTTGCAAAACAAGTGAAACGGAGTAGAAATATGGCTCTTTTGAAGCCAGCTATTATGCTGGATAAAATTACAGAAATTGACGCTGCTTTTTTACATCGTCATCAGATCCGCGCCCTGATGCTGGATGTGGATAACACCTTAAGCCTTCACGGCAATCCAGAGCCCTATGAAGGGATCATCCCTTGGGTGCACCAGATGAGGAAGCTGGGCATTGAAATGATTATTGTCTCCAATAACAGCCGAGAGCGCGTTCAGCCCTTTGCTGATAAATTGGGGATACCCTGCGTAGGCGGTGGATATAAGCCGCTTTCCAAAGGAATGCGGGAGGCTCAGACGATGCTGAAAACTCCTAAAAGGCATTGTGCCATTGTGGGAGACCAGTTATTCACCGATATCATGGGAGGAAATCTTTATGGCATTACCAGCATCCTGGTCACCCCCTTTGAAATGGAGGACAAAACAGGATTTAAAATTAAACGCAAGCTGGAGCGTGGGTTTCTCCGCCGCTACCGGCGCAGTCATCACAAAAGTAAGGGGGATCTCCTATGAGCGCACGTTTCGGCCCGGCAGGCAATAGTGAAAGCTTTCGCCAGATGGGCTATACATCCTCTCAAAGTGTGCCCGAATATATCGAGAAGATGGGCCTAGATGCCTATGAATATCAGTGCGGCCACGGCGTGCGCATCTCTGAAAAATCAGCCAACGAACTAGGAGAGCGTGCCAAGGAGAAAAACGTGATTCTCTCCCTTCATGCCCCCTACTATATTTCCCTATCCAGCGTGGAAGAAGAAAAGCGCCAAAACTCCATCCGCTATATCCTCCAAAGCGCAAAGGCCGCCCATGCTATGGGGGCAAATCGGATTGTCGTTCACTCCGGCTCCTGCGGCAAAATCAGCCGGGAGGAAGCGCTTTCCCTTGCTATGGATACCTTGCGGCAGGCGATTGCAGAGCTGGACGCAGCCGGGCTTTCGGAAGTCCATATCTGTCCTGAAACCATGGGAAAGGTAAATCAGCTGGGTACACTGGATGAGGTCCTTTCCCTGTGTTCTATGGATGAACGTCTCATCCCCTGCATCGATTTTGGACATCTCAATGCCCGCACCTTTGGAGGGCTGCGGGAATTCTCCGATTATGAGGCAATTTTCGGCGCCATTGAGAATAGACTGGGCAACGATCGTATGCGCCATTTTCACTCCCATTTTTCAAAAATCCAATACACGGACAAAGGCGGAGAAAAAGCGCATCTCACCTTTGCGGACACCGTCTACGGCCCTGACTTTGAACCAGTGGCAGAACTGCTGGCAAGGAAGGGATGTTCCCCCACCATCATCTGTGAATCTGCCGGTACCCAGGCAGAGGATGCCAAAATTATGAAGGATATCTATCTGGCGGCATTACAGCGCCATGAAAAAGAGTGACAGAAAAGGAGCGAACAGCCATGAAAAAAATTCTTGTCGTCCATGGCCCCAACCTGGATCTGCTGGGTAAGCGGGAGCCGGAAATTTATGGGCATGAAACCCTTGCGGATATCAACGCCGCCATTGAAGCGGAAGGGGCAAGTTTGGGATTGTCCTGCGTGTTTTTTCAATCCAACTATGAAGGCGGCATCATTGAAAAAATCCATGAGGCCATGGAGGACTATGACGGCATTATTCTCAACGCCGGCGCCTATACCCACTACAGTTATGCCATCCGGGACGCAATTGCCGCTGTGAAGAAACCGTGCATCGAGGTCCATCTCTCCAACATCCATGCCAGGGACGAATTCCGTCACACATCGGTCATCGCCCCTGTCTGCACCGGGCAGATTGCCGGCTTTGGCTCTTACAGCTATATTTTGGCCATCCGGGCCCTATCCCATCTATGCATATAGAAAGAAGGCAGCACCATGAGCAATCATATAGAACAGGCTATGAAATGCCTTCCCGATGGCATCGATGCCGCACTGATATCCTCTCCTGAAAACCGCCGGTATCTTACCGGTATGCCCTCCAGCGCCGGTGTCGTGGTGATCACTCGGGAAAAAAGTTATTTTCTTATCGATTTCCGCTATATTGAGGCGGCAAGGGAAAAGGTTAAAGGTATGCAGGTGGTCCTGCTGAACAAGATGCGGGATCAACTCCAGGAGATCTTTCTCCGCCATGGGATCCAGCGAATCGGTGTAGAGGACGCTTTTCTCCCCTTGGCTGAGTTTTCCAGCTATGAAAAGTGTTTTCCCCAGTTGGAATTTGTCAAAAACAGCGGTGTCAGCGGGCTGTTATCCGCCCTACGGATGCGCAAGGATAAGGAAGAACTTCGCTGCATCCGGGAGGCCCAACGGATCACCGACGCCGGTTTTTCCCACCTTTTGGACTATATAAAACCTGGCCGTACAGAGCGGGATATTGCTTTGGAGCTGGAATTTTTTATGCGCAGGATGGGCAGCGAAGGCACCGCTTTTGATTTTATCGTCGTCAGCGGGAAGAATTCTTCCATGCCTCATGGTGTCCCTACAGAAAAGGCTGTGGCCCATGGCGATTTCATCACCATGGATTTCGGCGGGGTCATTAGCGGTTACCGCAGCGATATGACCCGCACCATCGCTGTTGGGGATGTAACAGAGGAACAACGCGTCGTTTATGATACAGTCCTAAAGGCTCAGCTTGCCGCACTTTCTGCCATCAGCTCAGGAAAAGAGTGCGCCAGTATCGACAAGATTGCCCGGGACATCATTGAGCAGGATTATCCTGGCTGTTTTGGTCATGGCCTCGGACACAGTGTAGGTCTTTTCATCCATGAGGAGCCCCGGCTCAGCCCTGGCTGCCACACAGTTTTAGGGCCAGGCGTTATGATGACGGTAGAACCAGGGATCTATCTGGCGGGCAAGTTTGGCGTAAGAATCGAGGATTTGGTGATCGTCCGGGAAAATGGGATTGAAAATTTGACAAAGTCCCCGAAAAACCTCATTGTTTTATAGAGAAAGTGCAAAAACCCCTTGAAAAATATACGCAGATCATATAAACTTAGTATGATACGACAGATGGCTGGCAGGCCTCAACTTGGCACTGCAGCGCCTGCTGAAATGAGCAGGGTCGCATAGGAATATGGGAGTATTCCCTGGTCGGACAACTTACTTTTGGAGGTTAATTTATGATAAGTGCTGGCGAGTTTAGAAACGGCGTAACCTTTGACGTGGACGGAAATGTATTCCAGATCATCGAGTTTCAGCATGTAAAACCCGGCAAGGGTGCAGCGTTTGTCCGTTGTAAGATCAGAAACGTAATTACCGGTGCCGTTGTGGAAAAGACCTACAGCCCCACCGAAAAATTCCCCACCGCTTTTGTTGAGCGCAAAGAGATGCAGTATCTTTACAATGATGGAGATCTTTATTATTTCATGGATAATGAAACCTATGAGAACATCCCCATCAACAAAGAAAAGCTGGGCGATAACTTTAAATTTGTCAAGGAAAACACCGATGTAAAGGTCCTTTCCTACAAAGGAAATGTTTTCGGTGTAGAGCCCCCCTTCTTTATGGAGCTGCAGGTAACCGAGACTGATCCTGGCTTTAAGGGCGATACTGCAACCAATGCAACCAAGCCCGCTGTTCTTGAAACAGGCGCTGAGATTAAAGTTCCTTTGTTCATCAATGAAGGCGATATGATCCGTGTAGATACCCGTACCGGCGAGTACATGGAGCGCGCATAAGAATCCGCCTTGTGTGCAAGACTAGAAAATACGTGGATGGAACTGGTTTCCGGTTGACGAGGAGGTTTGTTATGATGACCATCACTGAAAAAGTTTCCTATTTGAAAGGCCTTTGCGAAGGCGTTGGAATTTCTGACGAGACCAAAGAGGGACGCATTATCAAAGCGATGATTGATGTCCTGGATGATATGGCTTTGACCATCTCTGACATGGAGGATGGCTTTGCTGAAGTTTGCGAACAGGTCGATGCTATCGACGAGGATCTGGGCTCCCTGGAAGAGGATTACTACGGGGAGGACGGTTGCAGCTGTGAGGACGACGATGATTTCGATGAGGAAGAGCTCTACGAAGTCACCTGCCCCAGCTGTGGTGAAACCATCTGCATCGATGAAGAAATGCTGGATGCAGGCCAGATGGAGTGTCCCAGCTGCGGTGAGCATCTCGAATTTGATATCGATGATGTAGAGGACGAGTGCGGCTGCGGCTGTGAAGATCACGAATAAGCAGAAAAACAAAATGCCTTATGATTTATCTGAGGTAAAATAGCAGCGAAATATATATTCAAAAAGGCGCTACAGTCAAAAGACTGGGGCGCCTTTTTATTTGGGGTATTTTACCGTGCTGATCTGCCGTTCGTCAAAATGCCCTTATATTACTTCCTGTTCTTCATGGTATAGTTTTCAATCGGCCCAGCATCTTCTAAATTGTGATGATAAAATTGAACATTTCATGTCAATGATATCACAAAAATAAAAATTGTAAAAAGCATGTACAATTTAGCATAAAATATACTCTTTTTGTCTTTTATATTTTGAGAGTTTGCCCATTGTTTTTTTCATGCTTGCCATGTTATTATAAAGGCAGAAAATGATTGTTAGTTATTTAACAAGCAATTTATTGATCTATCAGGAGGTATCAATCATGGCACGCTTTACTTTACCAAGAGACATCTATTTTGGCGAACACGCAATTGAAGAACTGAAAAACCTGAAAGGCCATAAAAAGGCAATGATTATCACAGGCGGCAGTTCCATGAAGCGGGGAGGCTTCCTGCAGAAAACTGAACAGGTTCTGAAAGATAATGGTATGGAGGTCCAGTTATTTGAAGGCGTTGAGCCCGATCCCTCCATTGAAACTGTATTTAAGGGCGCAGAAGCTATGCGCGCTTTTAATCCAGATGTTATTGTTGCTATCGGCGGCGGTTCTCCGATCGATGCTGCAAAGGCAATGTGGGTTTTCTATGAATATCCTGAAAAAACCTTCGATGACATCAAAGATCCCTTTACCATGCCAAAACTGAGACAAAAGGCTATTTTTGTGGCTATCCCCTCCACTTCTGGCACTGCTTCTGAGGTAACAGCCTTCTCTGTAATTACCGACTATTCCACCGACATCAAATATCCTCTGGCTGATTTTGAGATCACACCGGATATTGCTATTCTCGACACCGATATCCCCTTGACCATGCCGAAGAAGCTGACCGCACACACAGGTATGGATGCTCTGACCCACGCCATTGAGGCCTATGTAGCAACTGCCCGTTCGGATTTCTCCGATCCTCTGGCATTGAAAGCGATTTCTGATATCTATGATAGCCTTGTCGATTCCTATAACGGCGACAAAGACGCACGGGGCAAGATGCACATTGCACAGTGCCTGGCTGGCATGGCCTTCTCCAATGCTCTGTTGGGAATTGCCCACAGCCTGGCCCATAAGACCGGCGCTGTTTTCCATATTCCTCATGGCTGCTGCAATGCAATTTTGTTGCCCTATGTCATCCAGTACAACTCCAGAACCTGCATGGACCGGTACGCTGATATCGCCCGCGCCATTGGACTGCCGGGTGCCACCGATAAGCAGTTGACCAACGCTCTGGTTGATTCTATTAAGGAACTGAACAAGAAACTCAACATCCATCAGACCTACAAGGAAAACGGTGTAACCGAAGAAGTCTTCAATGCACATGCAGATGCCATTGCAAAGAACGCCGTGGGCGATCCTTGCACTGCTTCCAATCCAAGGCTCATCGATGTGGAGAACATGAAGAAAGTTCTCACCTGTGCCTTTACCGGCGAAGATGTCACCTTCTAAATGCTTTTTCTCCTCTTCTTCTTTTTCATAATCTTGCAAGGGGGCACTGCCTTAAAAGGCAGCGTCCCCTTGCTGCATAAACCACCATTGCCGTTTGGCT
>CAJFSX010000094.1 GCA_904419775.1 Candidatus Pararuminococcus gallinarum
AAAAAGCGCTCTGTAGATATCTACAGAGCGCTTTTTAGAATTTATATGCAACGAGCGAGGCCGTGGCAAAATGCCACGGCCTCCGCGTCTTCTTATCTCTTCTTCTTTCCTCCAATATGTAAAGCCGCTCCAGCAGATACAGCCAGCAAAATCAATGCTGCCATCAACTGGGTGCTGTCACCAGACTGCGGATTGGTCTTCTCGGGTACTGCGTCTGTACCGCTCTCTGTGTCGGAACCAGTCGGCCACTCCCAATCGCTGTCGCTGCCACCGGGAATCGATGGGTGATCGGGCAACGATGGCTGAGGCTCATCCTCAAGAGCTGGGATCTCCCACTCGATTACAATGTCTACCGGGGTCTCACCATCCAGAGATAAGGTAATCACTCCTGTAATGGAGCCTGGATTTCCGACTGTAGCATTCACCTTTACAAATTCCTCCGACCAAGCAGCTGAAATTTCATTGTTGGTAATGACTCCTTCTACAACTGCCATGATCTGCTCCGCTGTGGTATCGTTAGACGGAACTATCTGTGCCAAGGCTTCTTCTGCTGCTGCTTTTGCCTCAGCCAATGTCTGCGGCTGCACAGGAAGCTTTGCAATCTCTTTGTCTATGGTAATGTCTACCGAATCGTTGCCAAGATACAGGGTAATGACACCATCAATTTGTCCTGCGGCCTCCTCTGTAGCCTGCTGCATTGTAAATTCCTTTGTCCACTGGGCAGTGATCGCCTCATTTTCTATAGCAGCTGCTACTACCGCCATAATGTCTTCAGCGGTGGTATTGTTGCTGACAGTCATCTGAGCCAGTGCCGCTTCCACAGCGGCTTTTGCCTCATCTAAGGTTTGTACTGCTTCCACAAAGGTTACTGTGTAGGTCTTGGTAGTGCGGCCGTCGCCGGAAGTTACCGTAATGTCCACAGAACCTGGCAGGGTCTCTACAGGATCTCCAATGGTGACCACTGCATCCTGATTAGAAGCCTGTGCTGTCAATTCGGGAATTTCGTCTTCTGCCGGCACCTGTACCTCATAGGTCGGCGTATCCGGATCGAAGCCGGCGATGGGATTACCATCCAGAGAAATCGACGCCAAATCTGCGCTGGCGTAACCGCGGATATATTTTGCAAATTCTTCTGCAATGATGGCATAAGCTCCGTCATTGGGATGCAGACCATCGGGGAACCAATCCGGATGTCCGGTGGTAAAGGCGTTCATATCAATGACCTGCAGATCCTGTTCCTTTGCAATTTCCTCAAGGGCCGGAATAATGTAGTTTTCTAGGTTCTCCTGCCTACCCTCTGTCTGATAGCTGCGCATAGGAAGAACCATAAAAATCTTTGGATTGCTCTCAAGGGCTTTATATTCTTCAATCAGCGTTGTGTAGTCTTGTTTAAACAGCGCAGTTGACTCCGCAGGATTGCTGGGATTCCAGACATAATCATTCAGAGCGTCATTGGTCCCGATCATGATGATAGCGATATCCGGAGCAAAGTCTTTACCTTCCTGATAACGGGTGGTGGTCCAATAAGGATAGCCTTTTCCCTTGGTCACATTGGAGCCACTAACGCCCGCATTTTTCACCTGATAGCTATCACCTAAAATTTTCTGGAGCTGTGCTGGATAGGAATAGAGGTTTTCGTTGGAAGATCCTACACCCTGGGTGATAGAGTCGCCTACACAGGTGATGCGCAGCGGACGTGTCAGTTCCTCTATCCGCTCAACTGCTTCATTCAGGCGATCTACTCCCTCTACCAGCATCTTCGGAAGAGGTGTCAAGCTATCATAATCTTCTTTCAGCTGATCAACCGTAGCCTTATCCTCTGCAGTCAGGCTTTCAGGAAGATCGGCGATTCGATCTGAAATCCCAGACGCTGCATTTCTATCCGCATCGGTAATTTCCTCTTCCTTATATACGGTAACTGTATAGGGCCGCTCGTCTCCGTTGGCTGCCTTTACAGTGTAAACTACAGGGCTGGAGAAATCCTGAACACTGCCCGAAGACTTATCCACCGTTGCGGTATCCGGAATGGTAAATGTAGGCGCTAATTGGGTGACATCGGTTCCTGCCGGAACAATATAATAAAGCTGATCTCCCTCCACCAGGGTTGCGGAATGAGGCTCCAGAGTAAAGTTTGTCATCTCATTTGCGGAGGAGCCGATCCGCAGATATACATTTTGGAAATTGGCGACGGCATTAAAGGCCATGACGCCAACTCGGCCTGATGTATAATAATTATCAGTATTGACATCAGGAATATCGTCAAAAATCAGATGATCATCAAAGTACATGGTGGCCTTGTTGTCTTGCACATCAAGACGCATGTGATAGGTCTTACCCTGTTCTGGGTACAGTCCCACCTCCTCAAAAGTCTTGATCGAAATGGTGGACATTTCATATCCAGGGAAGCGGAAAAACTTAAAGCATTGGGAAACGAGATCGCAGTTCACGACATAACTGCCGTCAGTAGCAACATTTGCGCCCTGTGCACGGAATACCAATCCCAAAGCTGTACCGCTTTCGATCGTCACATCTGCTTCCAGAGTAAAGTCGCCGTCCACCGACTGTGCCGCTGTAGAAAAGCCATCTCCATTGAGGCTGGCACCCTGATAACCAGTATCTACCTCCTGCCAAGTGCTGTTGGCATTTTCCCATCCAGAGAGATTGGTGTTAAAGGTTTTCGGGGTTGTATCGGTAAACTGAATATTGGAAAAGGTCGCTTCTGTGGCAAAGCTGGTAAAGCCGACATATCCCCCCACATAGCGTGGATAACTTTTCGTAGTTACGGGATTTTCCATGTCGTTAACATAAAACTCCAAATTCCCATTGACATCTGCAACCAGCTTCAGATGATTGGTCCCCTTTAAGGTATAATTGGGATCGGGGATGGGAAGATCAATGAGTAAACCTTCCGGATCAGTGTAGTCGGCCAGATTAAAGGCCCACAGACCCTCTTCCCTGATCTTCATGCAGCACCACTGATTGCCAGGGTTGTCCCTGTTTTTCACCCCAAACAATAAGCCGGCTTCGGCATTTGTAGTAGATTCAGACACAGTCATATCTGCTTCAAAAACGAAAAATTTTGCATATGTATCCGACACTACTACATTGTCTGCCAAACCAGGATTTCCTAGGGTAATCGTCCCATCACCTTCAGTGAATATACCTCCCTTAAAATTTGAAAGGCCATTCCCTGTGGAAGTAGAAAGATCTTCAAAAAGAATATCTGTGAATTTTGCCGCTGTATTAAACGCCATCAGTCCTACATTTCCACCTTTAAAGTTCGCATATTGGGTGGAAATAACCGGAGTAACCATATCGTTGACATAAACGCAAAAATTCTTATATCGGTCCACCGTCAATTTAATATGGACACTCGAAGGATTTACACCGCCAGGCACGGCTTTTGTAATATCAAGATTCTGCGCATCCTGTTCAAAAAACAGACGGACTTCCTGATCATTAATATGCACGCCACCCCAATATTGAGACGGGTTTGTTTTATCCCCAACGCCAAAAAGTAGGCCTGCTCCCTGTACACTTTCCTCTTGATAAGACATAACTGCCTCATAAGAAAAGGCTGTAGAAGATGCGCTGGAAACTACAAAATTATTTGTAAAACCAGGGTTGTTAACGATCACAGCATTACCGTCCATGGTGTAGTTCCCCGTCCAGTCTGCTGGGGCTTCAGAAGCGGCACTTGCCGACAACACCCCTCCCGGCAGAATGCTGGTCAAAGAAAACAGCACCGCAAAAAACAGTGTCAATACCCTGTATGTTTTGCGGCGCTGCCCTCTTTGCGTTCTTCTTCTCGACATATTTCTTCCCCTCATTCCTTTTCAAAAACGATCACTTTAAAAAAACGATTTTTCTGTATTATATCACTCATTTACTTTTTATACAAATTTCCTTATCCATATTAACTTGTATGGATAACCCGCTCTTTCTGCATAAAGATGTCCTGTTAATTTGCGAGTTTTATATGTTTTTATTTCCTTAAAAAGTAAAATTTACTCTATTTTTTCTGTGTTTTTCTTTTTCTTTCTTTGCTAATTTTTAATTATAATTTTTTATCAACTTTGTCCTTCAAAATGTCAGTACAAGTTTTATCACGATCTTTCCAAATTTCTCAAAGTAAATTCTCCAATTTTGCCAGAAGAAAAAATAAAAAATTTGAATCGTTACTTTTAAAAAAGTTAATCATCTATTATCTTTTTTTCTATAAGTCTACTTTTATTCTATTGATTTTACCAGCAGTCGCTGCCTATAATGAAGCAAAGAGAGGTGAACATGTTGAAAGAACTTTCCATCGGAAAAATCATCTATGCTAAGCGCAAGGAGCTAGGACTCACTCAGGAAGAATTGGCAGAATATTTGGGAATATCAAAACCGGCGGTTTCCAAATGGGAATCCGGGCAAAGCTACCCAGATATAACGCTTCTGCCTGTCATAGCTTCTTACTTTAATATAAGCGTTGATTGTCTTTTGGGATATGAACCCCAATTGGACCAAGAAAAAATACGAAATCATTACCTTCATTTGTGTCAATTAGCAAGCCAGGGTCATTTTGATAAGGCACTTGCAGAATGTAGGGAATATTGTAAAAAATATTCCTCTTGTTGGGAATTGCTTCTTCTTATGGGGCAATGGATCGTTAACTACCACCAACTTGCCTCACCCCCCTCTCAACCTCATGAACTCCTTCAAGAGGCACTTGGTTTGTTCCAGCGCATCGAGAAGCATGGAAGCGATCACCATTTGGCTAGCCAAGCTCTGGAAATGCAGGCCTACTGCTATCTCGCCCTCGGAGATCCTGATAGTACCATTCGTCTTCTAGAAAACAGAAAGGAAATCAATATTTCACCGCAACTTCTTCTTTCCCAGGCCTACAAAATGAAGGGGAATAACGCCAAAGCCAAGGAAGTGCTCCAAGTCTCTCTTTATTTTGGGGTAGTGCTGTTATTTAATATTCTCCCCAATATGTCCATACTTTATATCGATGAACCGACAAAGGTGGAACAATGCCGCCGAATTGGTCAAATGGCATCCGATGCCTTTGATTTGATCCATTTGCATCCTATCCTGCTACTTTCCTTTCTGCTTCCCCTTTCTATATCCTATGCCAAGCAGGCAAACTGGGAAAAATGTTTGGATGTTCTGGAGGAATATACCGATATAGCTCTCTCCCCCCAAACTTTTCCTCTTCATCTCAAAGGTAACGATTTTTTCGATCAACTAGACGGATATTTTTCCTCTCTAAGTTTAGGTAACGCACTACCTCGTGATGAAAACTCAATTCGTCAAAGCCTTGCTAGTAGTCTAGAAGTGGTTCCCGAGTTTTCCGTTTTACGAGATCACCCCCGCTTTCTGGCTATGCAAGAGCGTCTTTCACGGTTGAAAAGCGCACAGAAACAGTAACGATTGCCGCTCAGTTGAAAGGAGTAAACTATGGAAAATCTTATAACTTATCTTCCCCTTCTTATCCCTGTGATCGTCTTAGAGTTGATTCTTATGATTACTGCTCTAATCCATTTACTCAGACATCCCAACTATCGCTGTGGAAACCGGGTAATCTGGATTTTGGTTGTACTATTTCTCCAAATTCTTGGTCCTATCCTGTATTTTGTCATCGGAAGGGAGGACTCATAATGGACATTCTCACCCTCTCTCATGTATATAAGCAGTTTGGCAATACAAAGGTCATCAAAGATCTCAGTTTTTCTGTATCAGAGCACCATGTTTTTGGCTTTATTGGAAAAAATGGCGCGGGAAAAACCACTACCATGAAGATGATTTTAGGCTTTCTTAAAATGGATAGCGGTGAGATATGCGTCTGCGGAGAAAGGGTAACGGCAGGCAGTCCAAAAGCCAACCGTTACATCGGCTATCTTCCCGATGTTCCTCACTTCTATCCATATATGACTCCCAAAGAATATCTCGGTCTCTGTGGAAAAATTTCCGGACTGACAGGAGATCAAATTGATCGACGTTCCAGAGAACTGCTTCACCTTGTCGGACTAGATGGTATCAGCCGTCGTATTCGAGGATTTTCCCGGGGAATGAATCAACGTCTTGGCATTGCACAGGCTCTATTGGGAGAGCCCAGGCTGTTAATCTGTGACGAGCCTACCTCTGCCCTGGATCCCATCGGCCGCAAGGAAATTCTGGACATTCTGTCGATCGCTAAGGAAAAAACCACTATTTTGTTTTCCACCCATATTCTTTCCGATGTGGAAAGAATATGTGATACTATTGGCGTTCTCGATAACGGCCACCTGGTCTTGGAGGGAAAGCTGGAAGAAATCAAGAATTCCTATCGACAAGATCGGGTCCTCATCTCCCTGGCT
>CAJFSX010000095.1 GCA_904419775.1 Candidatus Pararuminococcus gallinarum
GGCACCATCTACGACACCAATATGAACGTGCTGGCCCAGAGCGCCACGGTCTGGACTGTATTTGTCTCGCCTAACGATATCAAGGACGATGCGCAGAAGGAGCTAATTGCTTCTGGCCTTTCCGAGATATTGGAGGTGGATAAGGAAACCATCTTAGAAAAGTGTGAAAAAGACAATTATTATGAAGTCATCAAAAAAAGAATTGAAAAACCACTGGCAGATGAGGTGACTCAGTTCGCCACGGATAATAGTATTTCTGCCATCAATATCGAGGAAGATAACAAACGCTATTATCCCTATGGGAATTTCGCGGCCAATATCCTGGGTTTTGTCGGTGAAGATAATCAGGGCCTGAACGGGATTGAGAGCTATTATGACGACGTGCTCAGTGGGACGCCAGGCCGTGTTGTATCCGCTAAAAATGCTTGGGGCAGCGATATGCCTTATAAGTACGACCAGATGATCGAAGCGGAGGACGGCAATTCCTTGGTTCTGACCATTGATGAGACCATCCAGCACTATCTGGAAAAGGCGCTGGAAACAGCGGTAGTGGAGAACAATGTTAAAAACCGGGCTGCCGGTATCGTCATGGATGTCAATACCGGTGAAATTCTCGCTATGGCCAATAAGACGGACTTTGATCCCAACGATCCTTTTACCGTTACAGATACCTATGCTCTGGAACGTCTGGAAGCGGTAGAAGGGGATGAAGAAGCCTATGCTGAACAATTACAGATTGAGCAGACTGCCCAGTGGAAAAATAAATCCATCACCGAGCCCTATGAGCCTGGCTCTGTATTTAAGATTATCACTGCGGCTAGCGCTCTGGATCTAGGAACCAGCAGCCTAGATGACACCTTTGTTTGTACCGGACATTATACTATTGGTGGCCGGTCGGTAGGATGCTGGAAGCTGGCAGGCCATGGCACTCAGAATTTCACGGAAATTGTCAAGCATTCCTGCAACCCAGGCTTTATCATGGTAGGTACGGCCATGGGAGGGGAGAATTTCTATAAATACTTTGAAGCATTTGGCCTGACCGAGAAAACCGGCATCGATCTGCCGGGTGAAGAGGGAGGTTCTTCCAGCCTTTATCACAGCATGGAAACCTTGATGAACAGTCCCCATACCTTAGGTGTTAGCTCCTTCGGCCAGACCTTTAAGGTGACCCCCATTCAGCTGATTACCGCCGTTTCTGCGGCGGTCAATGGCGGCAACCTCATGACCCCTTATGTGGTCAAAAGTGTTGTTGACTCCGACGGGAATATTGTGGAGTCCACCGAACCTACAGTGAAGCGCCAGGTTATCAGTGAAGAAGTCTCCTCTACTATTGCGGGCATTTTGGAAAAGGTTGTTTCCGATTCTGACGGCAGTGGTAAGAGCGCTTATATTGCCGGCTATCGGGTAGGCGGCAAGACGGGAACCTCTGAAAAAATCGACGAGCAGGATGAAAACGGCAATGGGGCTCACATTGCGTCTTTCCTAGGAATCGCCCCGGCCGATGATCCTCAGATCGCTGTTTTGGTGATGCTGGATGAGCCTTATATGGAAAATGTCTATGGCTCTGTCATCGCCGCACCGGTGGTCAAGGAAGTGCTGGAAGAGGCGCTGCCCTATCTGGGAGTGGAACCTCAGTATACAGCGGAAGAACTGGCCAACATGGATATTACGGTGCCATCTGTTCTGAAGATGACGATAGAAGAGGCCCAATCCGCCATTACAGAAGAAGGTCTGGATGTAGAGGTTGTGGGCAGCGGAGAAACCGTTGTCAAACAGGTGCCTCTGGCAGGCCAGCCCATCCCGAGAGAGGGCAAGGTAATTCTGTATACGGAAGAGGATAACACCAGCAGTCTGGTGGAGATGCCGGATGTCAAGGGAATGACAGCGCTTCAGGTAAACCAGACCCTGACCAATCTGGGCCTTAATGTCAAGCTCTCCGGCGTGGATCTCAACGGAAGCACAACCATTGCTTCCCGCCAGTCGGTGGAGGCTGGCACCATGGTGGAAGTAGGTACGGTCATTGAGGTCAGCTTTGTCAACAATGATCCAGTAGCCTAATCCGAACGGGGAAAATCAGAGATATTTCGATATAAATATGACAACTTATGCTCATACTAGGGATACCGGTCCTTTCGGAACGGGTCCCCCGCCGTCGGGCTGACAAAACCCGACGGCCGGCAGACAGGAGGGATTCTATGAAGCTGAGTCAATTGCTCCAGGCGATCGGTTCTCAGCAGACCTGTGCTGACTGTGAAATCAATCAGGTTACCTGCGATTCCCGCAGGGTAGAGAAAGATAGTTTGTTTGTCTGTATCAAGGGACTCAAATTCGACGGACATGACCATGCCCAAAAGGCCATCGAAGGGGGAGCGGCTGCCATTGTATGCCAGCACCCGCTGGATCTGGGAGAGTTCCCAAACCAATTTGTGGTGGAGGATACCAGAGAGGCCTATGCCCTGCTGTCCGCAGCCATCTGTGGGAATCCAGCCAAAAGCCTGAAGCTGGTAGGGGTTACCGGTACCAACGGCAAGACCACCATCACCAACCTGATTAAGCACATTCTGGAGAGCGCAGGCAAAAAGGTGGGGCTGATTGGGACCATTCACAACGAAATCGGGGATATGCGTATCCCGGCAAAGCATACGACGCCGGATCCGGGAGAACTGCATGTCCTGCTCAAACGGATGCTCAGTGCAGGATGTGAATACGTGGTGATGGAGGCTTCTTCCCATGCCATGGATCAAAAGCGGCTGTTTGGCTGCGAATTTGAAGCGGCGGTCTTTACCAATCTGACCCAGGATCATCTGGATTACCATGGAACCATGGAAAACTACTTCGAGGCCAAGGCGAAATTGTTTGAGCAGGCAAAAAATCTAGTCATCAATTATGACGATCCTTATGGACGTCGGCTCATTGAACGCTATCAGGGGAAAAAATCAATGGTCACCTATGCCGTTGACGACGACAGAGCGGACTTTGTAGCGAAAAATATCAAGTTCGAGCTCTCTTTCAATAAATTTGCCTTGGTGGGCAATGGTGTTATCGCCAGGGTCAACTTTTGTATGCCCGGCCGTTTTTCGGTGGAAAACGCCTTAGCCGCCGCTTGTGCCTGCATGGCGCTGGGCCTCAGCTTTGAGGAGGCGGTGAATGGCCTCAACACCTGCACCGGAGTCCGCGGCCGCACCGAGGTGTTGGATACGGGAGACAACGATTTTACGATTATCTGCGACTATGCTCATTCTCCAGACGGGCTGGAAAAGGTGATGGCAGCACTGAAGCAACTGCATCCCAAACGGCTGGTAGCACTCTTTGGATGCGCTGGCAACCGAGATCGGACCAAACGCCCCAAGATGACAGCAGCGGTAGCAAAATATGCTGATTTTGCCATTTTTACATCAGATAATCCCAGGGATGAGGATCCTATGCAGATTATCGAAGACGGACTTCCCGGGTTTGAGGAATATAAGATTCCTTATAAAGTGATTGTGGACCGCTATCAGGCCATTCAGTGGGCGCTGGAGCATGCGCAGCCTGGAGATCTGTTGGTGTTGGCCGGCAAAGGGCATGAGGATTACCAGGTACTAGACTTCGGTACCATTGGATTTGATGAGCATGAAATTGTCAAAGACCTGCTGAAAAGAAAACAAAAAGAAAAATAGAGAATAAAATATACTAAAAGTATTAAATTTTTTGGAAGATATCCGGGAAATGGGGGAGACTATGGAAAAGATGACCGTCCGGGAAATTGCCGGCGTTCTGGGAGCTTCTTATGGAAGTGACGGAGAGGTACTGGAAATTAGCACCGACACCCGGACCATCCAGCCGGGCAGCCTGTTTGTGGCGCTGGTAGGGGAGCGTTTTGACGGCCATGGATTTCTTGCCAAGGCTTTTGAAGCAGGGGCTGTAGCCTGTGTAGCCCAGCACCCGGTAAAGACTGGAAATCCACAGTGGGATCAAAATATCTTGGTAGTCGCGGATACCCAGCGAGCCCTTTTGGACATAGCCTCCTATTACCGGCAGCGGTTTTCCTTCCACTGTGTAGGTATCACCGGCAGTGTGGGGAAGACAACGACCAAGGATATGACGGCGGCGGTTCTGATGAGCCGATATAAGACGCTCAAAACCCTGGGCAATGAAAACAATGAAATCGGACTGCCTAGGACGGTTATGCGTCTTACAAAATCCACCCAGGCGGCGGTTTTTGAGATGGGCATGTGCGGTTTTGGGGAAATCCGCGATTTGACCTTGTGTGTCCGCCCCGATATTGGGGTGATTACCACCATTGGCGTATCCCATATGCAACAGCTGGGATCCAGAGAAAATATCCTGAAGGCCAAAACGGAAATTTGTGACGGCATGGCGGAGGGAGCGCCGCTTCTCATCAACGGAGACAATGATCTGCTCCAAAACTACCGGAATCGACATTGCAATGTGGTAAAATATGGAATTGATTCGTCTGACTGCGCTATCCGGGCAATCGATATTCACGAAGCAGGGGAAAATACCCATTTTTCTATCCAGTTTGAGGGGAACAGTTACCCATGTACCCTGCCTTGTATTGGTCGGCACAATGTTCTCAACGCCCTGGCGGCTTTTGGGGTAGGTGTATACTGCCAGATTCCTCCGCAGGTTTGTGCGGATGCTCTGTCGGCCTATGAGCCTTCAGGGATGCGGCAGAGGATGCGGCAATGCCGTGGCGTCACTTTGGTGGAAGATTGCTACAACGCCAGCCCTGACTCCATGCGGGCGGCCATTACTACCCTGCGGGGAATGGAGTGCAGGGGAAAGAAAAGGATGGTCCTGGCGGATATGCTGGAGCTGGGAGATATTTCCGAAGAGGCTCACCGCCAGATCGGAACCTTTGCCGCGGAAAATAATATTGATGCCCTTTACTGCTACGGCAATGAAGCGAAGTACTTAGCGGATGAAGCGAAGAAGGCCGGTATCGCCCGGTGTATTCATTTTCAAGATAAAGCATCCTTGGCAGAGCTTCTCAGAAGCGAGACCAAGGAGGGGGATATCCTCTGGATTAAAGGAAGCCGGGGGATGAAGCTAGAAGACGTAATTTCAAGGTTCTGCGAGGAGTGTTAAGGCAATGATGAGCTCTCTGTCAACGGTAGTCTCTGCGGTCGTCGGCTTTGGTTTGACGGCGCTGATCGGCATATGGTTTATACCCTTTCTCAGAAAGGTGCATTATGGCCAGACCATCAATGATATCGGCCCCACCTGGCACAAAAACAAACAGGGAACCCCTACTATGGGGGGAATCATGTTTATCATTGGGGTTGTCATTGCTGTGGCAGCAGGAGTTGGTATCTTAAATGCACAGACCGGTGTCCTCTCAAATCCTAGCTATACCGTGCAGAATACCCGGCTAATTGCGGGCCTTGTTATGGCGTTGTGTTTTGGCTTTATGGGCTTTATCGACGACTACATCAAGGTGGTGAAAAAGCGCAACCTGGGTCTGACGGCCAAGCAAAAACTGGTGATGCAGTTTCTCATTGTCATTCTCTACCTGCTGACCCTCTATTTGGCTGGAGACAGAAGCACAATGCTCTGGTTCCCAATTATCGGTTATCTGGATTTTGGCGTGTTTTATTACCCACTGATGGTGCTGTTCATTGTATTTATCGTCAATGCGGTGAATCTGACCGATGGCATCGACGGGCTGGCTGCCTCTGTGACTTTCGTGGCGGCCATTGGTTTTATGCTGATTACCATGATCATGGGATTTGCCGGCATGGGGATTATGGCCACGGCTCTGGCTGGTGCCTGCATTGGTTTCCTTGTATGGAATTTTCATCCTGCCAAGGTCTTTATGGGAGATACCGGCTCCATGTTTCTTGGAGGCATGGTGGTGGCATTAGCTTTTGGCGTAGGCCTGCCAGTGATTCTGGTTTTGGTGGGGATTCTGTATATTATTGAAGCGCTCTCGGTGGTCATTCAGGTTACCAGCTTTAAGCTCACCGGAAAACGTGTCTTTAAAATGAGCCCCATCCACCACCACTTTGAGATGTCAGGATACAGCGAGGTCAAAATCGTTGCGCTATTTTCCTTGATTACCCTGATTGGATGTGCCCTTGCGGTGCTCGCAGTATGGGCTAT
>CAJFSX010000096.1:0-2061 GCA_904419775.1 Candidatus Pararuminococcus gallinarum
CAAATAGGAGCATTTGGCGGGAATCACAGCGCTGCTGTCAAAGGTAAATACCTCCCATCCACTGCGCTGCTCAGCAAACTGGGTGGGATAGGGCTGATACTGGATTGAATAACCATTCAGTGAAATTTCCTCATTGGTGGGATTATAGATTTCGATAAAGCTATGGGAAACTGGCACACCACTTGCTGCCTTTCCCTCTTCATCCACAGCGCCTGCATAAAAAGCCGCAATCACCAGATGGTCTGCTGCCTCGCCCTCCGCAAACACAGGGATAATAGCGGCAAGTCCAATGATTACAGCCATGATGGCGCTTAAAATGCGCTTCTTCATAAAATATCCTCCTGTTTATGTGTTTGTTTCATCATAGCATGGGCAGTTATAATCCACCTGATGGACGGGTAAAGGTCGTGTAAAATAATGAAGCAACAAAAAAGCGGCGCTTGAAGCGCCGCTTTGCATTGAACAAAGAAGATTTATTTTTCAATGATCTCTTTATGATACTGCTGAAGGGATTTAACCTTATTGATCTCTGGGTTGGAGGCCGCTTTGATACCAATCACCGCCGCTTTGGCCGCAGCCATGGTGGTGATCTGGATCACCTTGTTTTTGATAGCAGCCTTACGGATATAACTGTCATCGTTGGAGCCCTGTTTGCCAATGGGGGTATTGATGACCAGATTAATCTCCCCGTTGGTAATGGCGTCGACAATGTTCGGCCTTCCCTCGTGGAGTTTTTTAATAAGAGTAGCATTGACCCCATTTGCTTTAAGTAGATTATAGGTGCCTCGAGTGGCATAGATCTTAAAGCCAACTTCCTCGAAACCGCGGCCCAGCTCTACCACCTCATCCTTGTCAGAATCGTTGACACTGATGAGCACACTGCCGGACGTGGGCAGCGGAGTTTGGGTAGCCTCCTGGGATTTGAAGAAGGCGACACCAAAGGAGTTGGAAAGTCCCAACACCTCACCGGTGGAACGCATCTCGGGTCCCAATACCGGGTCAACCTCCTGGAACATATTGAAGGGGAACACCGCTTCCTTCACACCATGGTGGGGGAAGATATGCTCTTTGAGGTTTACTACTGTATCTTTTTTACCGGTCAGGTCAGAGGTGATAATCTCAGTAGCTGCCCGGACCATATTAATATTGCACACCTTAGAAACCAGCGGCACTGTGCGGGACGCCCGGGGATTTGCTTCCAGCACGTAGACTTTATCATCGGCAATGGCGTACTGCATGTTCATAAGTCCTTTGACGCCCAATGCCCTGGCCATCTTCTTGGTATACTCTTTGATGGTGGCTACATGTTTTTCTGGAATGGTCATAGACGGTACAATACATGCCGAGTCACCGGAGTGGATACCTGCAAGCTCAATATGCTCCATAACCGCAGGCACAAAGACATGCTCTCCATCACTGATGGCGTCCGCCTCGCACTCGGTGGCATGCTGTAGGAATCGGTCGATCAAAATAGGCCGCTCTGGTGTGACACCTACCGCCTGGGCCATATACTCCCTGAGCATGCTGTCGTCGTGAACTACTTCCATGCCCCGGCCGCCCAGAACATAGGAGGGACGAACCATCAGCGGATAGCCAATCTTCTTGGCAATCTCCAAAGCCTCATCAATGGTGGAAGCCATACCAGATTCGGGCATGGGAATCTGCAGCTCATCCATAATAGCGCGGAAACGGTCTCTATCTTCTGCCAGATCAATGGCGTCAGGAGAGGTTCCCAGGATCTTGACTCCCGCTTTTTCCAGCTCAAAGGCAAGATTCAACGGTGTCTGTCCGCCAAACTGGGCAATAACTCCCAGCGGTTTCTCTTTATGGTAAATGCTCAAAACGTCCTCTAATGTCAGCGGCTCGAAGTAGAGCTTATCAGAGGTGTCATAGTCTGTGGATACTGTTTCAGGGTTACAGTTGACAATGATGGTCTCAAATCCCAAATCCCGCAGGGCAAACGCCGCATGGACACAGCAGTAGTCAAACTCAATACCCTGGCCGATGCGGTTGGGGCCGGAGCCCAGAATCATAATCTTTCTGCGCTCAGAGGGAGCGGGA
>CAJFSX010000096.1:2116-7838 GCA_904419775.1 Candidatus Pararuminococcus gallinarum
CGAATCTTCTCCTCTGGAATCTCCAGAATCTTGGCCAAATATTTATCTGCAAAACCATCGAGTTTTGCTTCTTTCAGCAGATCATCCGGCAGTTCCTTGCCCCGATAGGCCAGAAGCTTTTCCTCCAGATCCACCAGTTCCTTCATCTGCTCCAAGAAATATTTCTTGATTTTGGTCAGTTCAAAGAGCCGGTTCAGATCCGCGCCTTTGCGAATGGCTTCATAAAGGATAAACTGCCGCTCACTGGTGGCAGTTCCCACCAGCGCATACAGCTCATCCAATGTTTTTTCATGGAAGTCCTTGGCAAATCCCAAACCATAACGTCCGATTTCCAGACTGCGGATTGCTTTTTGTAGTGCTTCCTTGTAGTTTTTGCCAATACTCATGACTTCGCCGACAGCACGCATCTGTGTGCCCAGCTTGTCTACCGAGCCTTTAAACTTTTCAAATGCCCAGCGTGCAAATTTAATAACCACATAGTCGCCGGAGGGCTTATACTTATCCAAAGTTCCCTCTTTCCAATAGGGAATTTCATCCAAGGTGAGTCCGGCGGCCAGCATTGCGGAAATCAGCGCAATGGGGAAACCTGTCGCCTTGGAGGCCAATGCCGAAGAGCGGGAGGTACGGGGATTAATCTCGATAACCACCACACGTCCGGTTTCTGGATCATGGGCAAACTGTACATTGGTTCCGCCAATGACCTGGACTGCTTCGACAATTTTATAAGCCTGCTCCTGCAGTTTTTTCTGGAGATCCTCAGAAATGGTAAGCATAGGCGCGCTGCAGAAAGAGTCTCCGGTATGCACACCCACCGGGTCAATATTTTCAATGAAGCAGACGGTAATCATCTGGTTTTTGCTGTCGCGGACAACTTCCAGTTCCAGCTCTTCCCAACCAAGTACCGATTCCTCGATCAGAACCTGGCCAATCAAGCTGGCGCTGATGCCACGGCTGACCACTGTTTTCAGTTCATCCACATTGTAAACGAGTCCGCCGCCAGCGCCGCCCATGGTATAGGCCGGACGGACTACCACCGGATAACCCAGCTTCTCCGCAATCTTAACGGCCTCCTCTACCGAATAGGCAGGTTCAGAGCGCGCCATATCAATGCCCAGCTTATCCATGGTGTTCTTAAATTCAATGCGGTCTTCGCCCTTTTCAATTGCCTCGACTTGGACTCCAATGACCTGCACATTATATTTGTCCAGGATACCTGCCTTATATAGCTCGGAGCAAAGGTTAAGTCCAGACTGTCCGCCAAGATTGGGCAGCAGGGCGTCCGGACGTTCCTGCTCGATAATCGCAGTCAGTCTTTCTACATTGAGCGGCTCAATAAAGGTAACGTCCGCCATGTCTGGATCTGTCATGATGGTAGCAGGATTGGAGTTGACCAGCACGACTTCGTATCCCAATTTCCGCAAGGCTTTACATGCCTGCGTTCCAGAATAATCGAACTCACATGCCTGACCGATAATAATCGGCCCTGATCCGATGATCAGTATTTTGTTGATGTCGCTACGTTTTGGCACTTTGCGCACTCCCCTTTTCATCTCAATCTTTCTTTACTGCGCGGGCCTACAAACCGGCATAACTACGCCATTTTATAGTCTCCAATTATTATACACACGCATGAAATGATATGCAAGCGCCAAAATACAAAAAAATAGCCAAAAAAAATCCTAGAGAAAATTTACATTTTTTCTATTTTTCCTTGGCCACTTTCACACTTCCACATTTTGTCCCTTGCTTTTCATATGGTGTTAAATTATAATCTGTTTATATATACCGTGTATTAATTTTATAGTTCAATTCTGTGTAAGAAGGAGTGCAAATCGTGGCCCCCAAAAAGCCAAAGCAATATCTTGGCGTACGTGAAATCGCTAAGCTTGCCCATGTTTCCCCTTCCACTGTTTCTCGGGTGATCAATTATCCGGAACGCACCTCCGACAGTGTGCGGGAACGGGTCAATCGGATTATTCAAGAATATCACTATGTGCCCAACCAGATGGCAAAAAATCTGTTTTCCCAGTCTTCCAATTCTCTGGCTATTTTTATCCATGATTTTACCAATCCTTTTTATGGCCTCCTCATTCAAGAACTGGGACAGATCGCTTTCAAAAATCAATATAACCTATTAATTTGTAGTACCCTTCACAATAAAAATCAGGAAATCGAATATTTAAACTATTGCCAAGCAGTTCGTACTAAAGGAATTATCTCCATTGATAATCATCCCAGCAATATGTACGAGCATCTTCATGATTCAATTAAGCTGGTTTCCTTTGACTGCAAGGTCGATAGCATTCATTATTCTTCTGTCACTTCTAATCACTATCAAGGGATTGAATTGCTTCTTAACCACCTGATTCAGCTGGGTCATCGGAAAATAGCCTTTGCAACGGTTAACTCTCCCACAATGCAGGCGGCCAAATTGCGCCGACAAGCCTATCAGCAGCTGATAGGCTGGCATCATAATCTCCCCTATCGAGAAGATTACTGCCAGAAATTTGAAGGCGGCAACCGTGCTACCCATTCTGGTAAAGCAATCATCGACTACTTTATGAATCTTCCCGATCCGCCCACTGCCATTCTTTGCAATAATGATCCCATGGCCATCGGCACCTTAATGTATGCCCAATCCGTGGGCATCCGTGTTCCTGAAGATTTGTCCATTGCCGGTTTTGACGGGCTGACAGAGAATTTTTCCTATCCCCGGCTGACAACGGTATTGCAAGATTACAAAAAAATCGCCCAAATTCTTTTTGACGATGTTGTGGATCCCAGCCGTTCCTCGGAGGTGCACCATGATATTGTGGATGTGGCCCTTTCCATTGGCGAAACGACTGGGCCAGTCAAAAAATAATTTGCCCCATACTTCGGCTCCTTTTGGAGCCTTTTTTGTTGTTCTATACTTTTTCGCTTTACCACACTATCTACTTGCATTCTTTTTGATGATATTTTATAATAAAGCTGTACGTCTGTCGCCATCAGTTTCGGACAAAAAGGAGTGCCCGTTTTGAATCAGAAAAAGCAAAAGGAGTATCTGGGAATCCGGGAAATTGCCAAGCTTGCCCATGTTTCCCCTTCTACCGTTTCTCGCGTCATCAATTCCCCAGAACGCACCTCTGTGGAAGTACGTGAGCAGGTCAACGCCGTCATACAGAAATATCACTATGTGCCAAATCAGATGGCGAAAAACTTGTTTTCAAAATCGTCCAACTCCATTGCAGTTTTTATTCACGACATGACCAATGCCTACTTCATACTCCTCCTCAAGGAACTAAGTCGGCTTGCCTTTGAGCATAAACTCACTTTACTCACCTGCAATATTGACAACAACCACATCCAAGAACAAGAATATCTGGATTACTGCCAAGCCATTCGGACAAAAGGAATTATTGTGGTCGACGGTCCTCTGACAGAACTATACAAGAGGGTGCCCCCTTCCATGAAACTAGTGTCATTTGACCGAACCATGGATAGCCTCAAGTGTTCTTCGGTCACCGCCAACCATCTGCAGGGAATCGATTTATTGTTGGGATATCTCGTGCGGCTAGGACATCGTAAAATTGCTTTTGCTGCAGGGAACAATAATAGTTTTGCTGCCAAAGCCCGCAGGCAGGCCTATCAGCAGTTAATTGGTTGGAAATATAACCTCCCCTATCGAGAGGAATATGTTCATGGTTTTGAATGCTCTATTCGCTGTGGCCTGGATATTGTCAACTATTATATGTCCCTGCCCGATCCGCCCACTGCTATTGCCTGCGCCAATGATACTATGGCTATCGGTGTGTTGATGGGGGCACAGCATCTGGGGCTTCGGGTGCCAGAGGATCTATCCATCGTCGGTTTTGATGGGCTCAACGAGAATTTTTCTTTTCCTCGACTCACCACTGTCAAACAGGATTATAAACAGATTGCCCGGCTTCTCTTTGATAACATTACCGATCCAAAGCGTACAGAGGAAGTGCATCACGATGTTGTAGATGTCACACTTTGTATCGGACAGACAACCGGCCCTGTAAAAAAATAAAAAAGCCAGACCCCTTTCACAGGGGCCTGGTTTTTTTATTTATCCCCGCTGAGCAAATTGTCTGCATAACGACGCAGAGTCTCAGCATTGTGGATTTTGTCTGCCCTTTCACAGATTGACTCTTGTACATAGACAGGCAGCGAAGAAAAATATTGGTTGATCCTTCCATCTAAACGAATCATCTCGTGCAGGTCCCGATATTGATGGGCCATAATAAATCACCTCTCCTGTTCTTGGGCACGGGTGTCCAGATCCTTCCTCAGCAGTTCTGCACACTCCTGCAGTTCTCCCAGGGTGGTGATTTCCACGCCGGAGGCCGCAAGCTCATTGCGCACATAGCCTGGCAAAGAAAGAAAGTATTCCCGCAAGTCCGGATTGTCACGGTAAAAATTGACGGACATCCAATCACCTCACCTTTAGTTTTCACACAAAAGGCCCATTCAAAAGTGAAAAATTTTACCTTTCCATAAAAAAAGTGCAGCCAAATGATTGGCTGCACTTTTTAGCATGTTGATTTATTTTTTCTTGCGGGAGGCAAAGACAATCAGTGCGGATGTTCCCGCCAGCAGGGCCAGCGCCACAGGCAGATTCGCTGCGTCACCCGAGCTGGGATTCTCCTTATCTTTGTCTGTATCTGTGTCAGAAGTTGTGCCGTCCGGCCATCTCCAGTCACTTCCGCCACCGCTGATACTTCCATCCCCGCCGGGCTGGATCTCCTGGTCAGCGCGTGTCACCACGATGGTATAGGTATTGGTGCCTCCATCGCTGCCGGTCAGAGAAACTGTAATGGTATTTTCGCCCACAGACAAAGGAATGGGATCACAGTAAATACCGCTTTGGACATCTACGCCATTGATCTTCACCGCTATCTCATCGGCAAAGAATGCCTTGACCTGGATATTGTTGACCGCATAGGCCACCGATGCCTTGTATTCTGTCACATTGGGAGCAAATTCAGGATCAAGAGTTCCATGAGAGAGCTGTAGATCGTCTAATACCGGTGTTTCCGGCTCAGGAATATCTCCATCCTTCTCCCTTGTCACAACGATAGTATAGCTGTTGGTACCTCCATCGTTACCAGTCAAGGAAACTGTAATGGTGTTTTCGCCAACTGCCAAGGGGATGGCGTCGGAGAATGTACCACTTGCCACCTCAGCATCATTGATCTTCACCTTGACATTCTCGCCAAAGAGAGCCTTGACCTGAATGCTTTCTACATCGTTGGCAACCTGTGCTGTGTAAGATTTGATATCTGCCCCAAAATTTGGTGACAAGGTGCCTTGGCTCAGCTCCAGTCCATCGAGCACCGGAGTCTGTGCCGTACCTTCCCGGGTTACGGTAATGGTATAGGTGTTCTGGCTGACCCTATCTTTCAGGGTAATGGTGATGGTGTTATCACCAACTGTCAGAGGAATGGTCTTTGTTGCTCCAATACCCACCGCTTCTCCATTGATGGTGCCACTGACAGTTGTAGCCCATGCATAGACAGGGGTCACATCCAAGCTATCCACATCATTTTCGACTGTCACCTTATATTCGTTAACGGTAGGATCAAATGCGGGAGAAAGTGTACCTTCGGAAATATCCAGACTGGTCAGCAGCGGGACAACGGGAACAGGAACTGTCTCGTCCCACGCCGAGGCCATCTCATAGATTTTCAAGGAGTCAACTGTTACGTTGCCTCCTACA
>CAJFSX010000097.1 GCA_904419775.1 Candidatus Pararuminococcus gallinarum
ATGTTACCACTGACGACAACCAAAGAGGGATTGACCACACAGTTAACAGCAGCAATGGCCTGCGCGATATACTTAGCTTTATCATCGCTGTGTTCTACTGAGGCAATCGCTTGATCTAGTGTCATGCCGCCGCCCATCGGTAGATAACCCAATTCGCCACCAAAACCTTTATCACCCCGTACAATTTTACCTCCAGCAATGATACCGGACCCGCTGCAGATACGATCTAGATAAATATAAGCTACATTCATCTGCTCCATTTGGTATTGGGGATGATGGTGAATGTATTGACGGCAGAAACCTAGTGCAACAGCATTGAGATCATTTTCTAACAGCATTGGGAGATTTAAGGCATGTTGCATTTGTTTTCCGATGTCGTTGATAGTCCATCGACCCCAGCCGTTGTCCACTAAAAATCCGCTTTTTTCCACGACACCAGGGACACCCAGGCCTATAGCTGAAACATTCCAAAGTTCTTTGCATTTGGAGGCAAACCGGACGGCATCAGCTTCTGCGCTTTTTGGCATAATAGCAACACTATTTTCTTCGAGAATTTCTCCATTTAGTTTGTTGACGCGAAAATAAAGACGATCTTCCTCCAGATAGAGAACAAGGACACGGTTGCGGTTAGGGGAGAGGATATATCGTTGCGGACGCCTTCCTCCACTAGAAACATCTAAGTCACTCTCTACAATTTCTCCCAATGTGACTAATTCTTCCAGCAAGCTGCGTACTGTTGTGACACTCATGTGGGTTGCTTCCGCTATTTCACCTCGGGTAGCGCTACCTAAGGCAATGAGAGTTTGATAAATTAGCTCGATATTCATTTTTTTTATGAGTTCGGGTTTTCCCGCCTGATGTAGCATGGGAACAGCTCCTTTATTTTCGTGCTTTTTGTAATGCATAGCAGATTTCTTCTGCCTGTTCTTGGCAGTCAATACTGCCAAGAGTGATGCTAGGTTTTGTTTTACCATGAAAATCGCTACCGCAGGTGGGAATAACCCCTAGCTGCTGTGACCAGCGGAGATAGAAATCAGTCTGAACTTGATTATGATAGCTACTAAAAACTTCCATGCCGCACACATCTTCTTGAAAAATATTCTGCAAAAGCTCTTCATTTTCTTTAATATTGTTGCCTGGGTGAGCCAAAACGGGTACTCCTCCAGTTTTCCTAATAAGCGTACAGGCGTCATGGAGACTCATATAGGTGACTGGTACAAAGAAAGGCTTTCCCTGCGCACAATAATCCCAATAAAAATTAACAAAAGGATTATCGCTGCGAGATCCACCGGGATAATAGGGGGAAAGATATGGATTATTTCTATTTTTATCTAACGCCAGCGCTGCTTCGGCGATCATTTCGCTAGTGACAACGCTATTGCGGGCAAGAGAATTGGCAAACTCCTGATCAAAATCAATACCGGCCTCTCGGATCAAGGCCATCCTTTTTTGACATGTCTTTTGTTCCTGAGAAATGATGCTATTTTTAACGGGATCAAAGATGCTTTTATCGGGTTCAATATAGTAGCCTAAGAGATGAAGGTTAACGTCAGCGTAGGTACAGTCTAATTCAATGGCTGGAATCAGAGTAAGGCCGTACTCCTGGGCCAATTTTCGGCTTTCATCAATGGCATCGATACAATTGTGATCAGCAATGGCAACAACTTTGAGAGAAGAATGGGCGCACATAGATATAAGTTCTTGTGGGGAATATTCGCCATCGTTGCTATATTGAGAATGTATATGTAGGTCGATTAGAGCCATTTTGTCTCCTCACATTTTAAAATATACTTTTAAATGTTTATTTTAAAAGTTAATGACAAAAGTATAGCCGCTTTTTATTAATTTGTCAACCCATAATAAAAGCAGCCGCTATATTAGCGGCTGCTTTTATTATTTTTACTTGGAATAATTTCGAGCCAGTATCCATCGGGATCGGAAATAAAATAAATGCCCATAGCAGAATTTTCGTAGCAGATACATCCCATTTTTTTATGGAGGGCATGTGCAGCTTCAAAGTCATCAGTGGTAAAAGCAAGATGAAATTCATTGTCTCCCAGGTCATAAGGATCATTGCGATCCCGCAGCCAAGTGAGTTCCAGGGTATGACGGGAACTACCGTCTGTAAGATAAACTAAAATAAAACTGCCATCTTTGGCCTCTTTTCGCCGACATTCGGTTAGACCAAGGGCCTCCTTGTAGAAAGCAAGACTTTGCTCTAGATCCATCACATTAATATTATTATGTGCGAAGGTAAAACCCATTGCGAATCTCCTTCTGCCGAACACGAGGATCGGCTTTTAGTCGTTCCTTCATTATAGTGAAAGCAAGAAGAAAATGCAATGTCAAAAAGGTTAAAATTTAGAAGAAATGCTGTAATTGTTTTGTCTAAATTTGTGAAATTTCCCTGATAAAAATATGAAGGCTTTTTTAAGTTTTTGCTGAAACCATTGACATTCTGTTTCTTTAGGAATAGAATCCGTTAAACAAGAGAAAAAATGTGCATACTATAAACAGGCTAACTGATGTAGTCTTCTATGAGCCGGTTAAGCTCTTCTGTATCTCTAGCATAGACTCCGGTCTGTAATTCTTTAATATCAAATTCAGGGAGATTTTTGATATATACATCAAATACAATATCTGGAGTTACACTGTCTGCTTCAAAAACGGCTAGCTTGCCACCATAATCCCTGAGTACATATTGATAATCCCCAATAGGCACAGAGGATTCTGCAACCAGAGCAGGTTCCGGTTTACTACCATGTTCAATAAAAAAGATGGTGGCCAAAGCCGCTGTTAAGAGTACCATGAGAATGCAACCTATATATGCAACTGTTTTTCCCATAAAAGAACCTCCAGAATTCGTCCACACAGTTATATTGAGGCGGACAAGCATTGTATAATCTTAGTGTTGACAATACTGGATGGAGCTATGCGCTGGGAGGAAAGATTTATCCATAGGTTTTCGCAAATTCGTTAACATATTCTGTCCGCTTTATGTTATAATGAAATGGCTAGTAAGGAGGAGAGACCAGCCAATGAAGGAAAAACGTAATAAGACCGACAGAGCAACTTCGGGAGCGGAGAAGAAGCGGTCTTCTCCCGTGGTCCGAGGGATTAAAAAGACTTTCTCCACTATCGGCAAGGTGCTGGCGACCTGCTTTTTCATCATGGTAATCACCGGCTGTATTGTGGGAACAGTTCTTGCTGTCAATGTACTTGACTATGTAGACCGTGATTCTAACATTGATCTGAGAGAACTGCAGCTCAACTATACGACGATTCTTTATGCTACTGATTCGGAGACGGGAGAGACTTATGAACTTCAACGTCTACAAAGTGCCGATAATAGCATCTGGGTTGATATCGAACAAATTCCAGAATATATGCAGAAAGCGGCAATCGCTGCAGAAGATGCTAGATTCATGGAACATGAGGGTGTGGATTGGAAGCGAACACTGGGTGCGTTTGTCAACATGTTTGTCAAGATTTATCCTACAAAACAGGGAGGATCCACCATTACCCAGCAGCTGGTCAAAAATGTGACGGGAGATGACGCTGTCCGTGTTGACCGTAAAGTTAGAGAAATTTTTACGGCACTGAATCTGGAGAAGGAATACTCAAAACAAGAAATACTAGAAGCGTATCTTAATGTGATCCCTTTAGGTAACGGAGTCAAGGGAGTTCAAGCAGCAGCAAACCTTTATTTTGGCAAGGACGTTAGCGAGCTGTCTTTGGCGGAGTGTGCTTCGATTATTGCGATTACGCAATATCCCGAGCTACGCAATCCCTTCAATAACCCTGAAGAAAATAAAGTGCGCCAAGAATATATCTTGGATGAGATGCTGGAACTTGGTTCTATTACCCAAGCCGAACATGATGCGGCTGTAGCAGAGGAACTTAATTTCCTAAAAGAGGAGTATATTGAGGAGCGTAGCGAGGTTCAGAGCTATTTTGTTGACTATGTCATTGATGAGGTCATCAATGATTTGATGGAACAGAAAGGCTATGAGGAGCCTTATGCAACCCAACAGCTTTATACCGGCGGCTATCGCATCTATACGACAATAGATGAATCTATTCAGAAATCTGTGGAGGAAAGTTACCTGGATGAAAGCACATTCCCAGAAGTGCGCAATCCCGAGCCCCCACAATCCTCTTTTACGATTATTGACTATAATGGTGCGATAAAAGCGTTGGTTGGCGGCCGTGGTGAAAAAACCGGTGCCCGCGTACTGAACCGCTGCACGGGAATTACCCGATCCAATGGTTCTACGATGAAGCCCATTTCGGTCTATGGTTTAGCGATTGAGAATAACTTGGTGACTTGGTCCACCATGATTGACGCCACACGGCATACCTATACAGAGTATGACAACTGGAACCCTGTTAACTACGATAATTACTATGGCGGTGAAGATGGATATGTTACCACTGCGGAAGCAATCCGTCGATCTACCAATACAGCTGCTGTTTATGTGTGCAATCAGTTGGGACCAAGGACATGCTTTGACTTCTTGAAGAATAAGTTGGATATGTATAGCTTGGTGGACAGCCGGGGGGAAAATGGGAAAATCTATACCGACATTACCCTTTCTGCCATGAGCCTCGGCAGTTTGACTGATGGCATATCTCCTCTGGAACTTGCTGGAGCATACCAGATTTACGGCAATGGAGGTTTGTTTACTCCAACACATTCCTATACGAAGGTGTTAGATAGCGAAGGCAATGTGGTGCTGGAAAATAAAGAAACACCGACTCGTGTACTCAGTGAAGAAACTGCTGTTATTGTCAACAAGATGATGCAGGGTGTTGTCACAGGTGCCAACGGCACTGGCTATAACGCTAGATTAGATGGGGTTACTGTGGCAGGTAAGACTGGTACAACCACCGATGATAAGGACCAGTGGTTTGTTGGACTGACCCCGGAATATGTAGGTGTGGTCTGGATGGGTTATGACATTCAGCAGGAAATTCATTATAGTGTTTATCCGCCGCCCATTGTCTGGAAGAATGTTATGAGTAAAATCTATGAGAATCGCAGCTCCGGTTCCTTCCAGGAAAGCACTAAGGTGGTGGCAAGAGAATTTTGTACAGTTTCTGGCGATATTGCCACCGAAAATTGTCCTTCCACCGAAACGGGCTACTATAAAGCCAGCAACATTCCGGGAACCTGTATTGAACATCTGACAGCCCAGGAAGACGATAATATTGATGAAAATGGCATTAATCAGGAAACCGGACAACCTTGGTGGAAAGTCGATTAATAAAAATAAAAGCAGCATCGTCTGATGCTGCTTTTATTTTATGCAAATTGTGTATTTATGTGATTTATGAGAGAAAAGCAAAATAGGACGTACAAATTTCTAACAAAATTATTTATTATAAAGCTTTAAATGCTCCTTTTCGCAGAGCCATTTGATGAGAATTGCGAGAATAGGCATGAAAATCATTCCCATAACTCCCATTGTCCGCAGACCTAAATAAATGGCTACCAGAGATATGATTGGATGCAGTCCGATTTGATCTCCAACAATTTTGGGTTCTATGATGTTTCGAATGACAGTGACAATAAGATAAATAATGGATAATCCGAGAGCGAGATTATAATTTTGGCGGAAAAGTTCAATTGCGATCCAAGGGATCATAATGCCTCCGGTACCGATGACAGGCAACAAATCCAAAAGCGCAATCATGGCGG
>CAJFSX010000098.1 GCA_904419775.1 Candidatus Pararuminococcus gallinarum
GTCCCACCTGTTCCCATCCCGAACACAGTAGTTAAGCTCATCTGTGCCGAAAATACTTGGCGGGTGACTGCCTGGGAAAATAGGTCGGTGCCGGCTTCTTAAAAACCACAGCATGGAAACATGCTGTGGTTTTTCTTTATCCTGTGTTTTTGACAAATTTCGAATTATCCATTGCCAATGAACGTTTGTTTGTGGTATGATAGAAAAAAGGAATCGTGTAGAGGTGAGAAAGATGCGTATGAAGATAGATTTTGAACAGGAGATTCTGCGGTATCTCAGAGAACACAGCGGAGACGACATTCCCCCGACAGTGCGTGAAATTGCAGCTGGAGTGGGAATTCGATCCACCTCTACGGTACATAAGTACTTGGGCATTCTGGAGGAAAAAGGATATATTTCAAAAAAGAACGGTCTTAACAGGACGGTGAAGCTGAAAGATCCGTCTGTGCAGGTTCCCCCTGAAAACAAAATTCCCATTGTGGGCTTGGTCACCGCAGGGAATCCCATTTTGGCTTATGAAGAAATACTGGGCTATATCCCCAGCGGTAGAAAAAATGTGCAGGATTTGTATGCGCTGCGGGTCAAAGGGGAGAGCATGATCAACGCCGGCATCTTAAACGGGGATTATGTCATCGTCCGCAGAACCCAAACAGCGGAGAACGGGGACATAGTGATCGCCCTCATCGATGAGGAAGCCACGGTTAAACGGTTTTATAAGGAGGATGGGCATTACCGCCTCCAACCGGAAAATGATACCATGGAGCCGATTTATACCGACCACGTCCAGATATTAGGACGGGTGATATCCTCTGTCCGGTTTTATGAAGCACACAGTGCGGCCGAATAAATAAAATAGCCTTCCATGATGGAAGGCTATTTTTTATGCAAAGATTTCTAAGCCCACAGGACAGTGATCGCTTCCCATAATGTCAGAATAGATCAGGCTGTCCCTCATTTCCGGTACAAGACGGTTGGAGACGAGAAAATAGTCAATCCGCCACCCAGCGTTATTGTCCCGGGCGTGGAACATATAGGACCACCAGGAATAGGCCCCAGTTTTATCCGGATAAAAGTGACGGAAGGAATCGGTAAAACCGTTTTCTAAAAGCTCGGTCATTTTCTGCCGTTCCTCCATGGTGAAACCGGCGTTGCCCACATTGGTTTTATAGTTTTTTAGATCGATTTCCTCATGGGCCACATTCATGTCCCCGCAGATGATGACCGGTTTTTGCTGATCCAAACCGGTGACATAGTCCCGGAAAGCGTCTTCCCACGCCACCCGGTAGTCCAGACGGGTCAGTCCCCGCTGGGCGTTGGGCGTATAGACATTGACCAGGATAAAACGGTCAAATTCCGCCGTGATAATCCGCCCCTCCTTGTCGTGCTCGGGGATCCCCAGCCCATAAGACACATGAAGGGGATGTTCCTTGCAGAACACCGCCGTCCCAGAATAGCCTTTTTTCTCGGCGCTGTTCCAATATTGCTCATAGCCGGGCAACTCCACCTGAGCCTGGCCCTGCTGCATCTTTGTCTCCTGCAGACAGAAAATATCCGCCTGAGCCAGGTTAAAGAAGTCCATGAAGCCTTTGCCCAGGCAGGCCCGCAGACCGTTGACATTCCAAGAAATCAGTTTCATTTTATTTATCCTTTCCTAACAAACGCTATTACAGAGGGTCATCTAAATGTGAGATATTAGATAGGGACTTTTACACATATCCATACATTCCACGGACAGAGGCTTCCCCAGCGGCGATTTTGACCAGACCCCCGCCGATGCGGCAGATCAGGTTTCCATCCTCCGCCACGTCCAGCGCCTCCCCCTCCCGGGTCTCACCCCCATAGGTGACCCGGACCTGGCGGCCTAAGGTCACACATTGGCGGCGGTATTCTTCCCGCAGGGAGGCAAAACCCTTCTCAGCAAAAGATAGATAGAGCGGCTCTAGCTCATTTATGATTGCCGCCGCTGCCTTATCCGGAGACAGGCTGACGCCGGTGGCAAGGCGCACCGAAGTGGCGTAGGGCAGTTCCCGCTGGTGAAAATAGTCCTCATTCTGAATGAGATTGACGCCGATGCCGCAGACAGCAAAAGCACCCGACCCCATCAGCCTGGATTCGCAGAGGATGCCGCAGACTTTTTTGCCCTGGGCCACCACATCGTTGGTCCATTTGATACCAAAGTCGCCGCCGGTCATCTCCCGCAGCCCCTGCGCCACCGCCATACCGCAGACCAAGGGCAAGGCAGACAACCGCTGTACATCAAAATCCCGAAGCAGCAGGCTCATGGCCAGGGCATCCCGGTCGGTGGTAGCCCAGCGCCGTCCCAGCCGGCCCTTGCCCGCTGTCTGGCAGCCAGCGAGGATCAGGGTACCATGGGGGAGGGAAGCGCCCTCCCTTTTGAGATACTCGTTGGTGGAATCCACCTCGTCCAGATAAATGCAGTGGCGTCCCAGGTCATTTGTTGTCAGGTGTTCCAGTTTCATTTTGTCCTCTTTTTTATACTATAAGTATATAATGTTGGTAACTATACCGTTTGAGACAATGTCAATGATGGCATAAGTGGGCCTTCCATCTCGGGGATGGCCGATGCTGCCGGGGTTGAGGATGTAAAGGCCGTCCTCATAAGCGCTCAAAGGGATATGGGTATGGCCGAAGAGGACAATGCGGGCCTCTTCTTGACGGGCCCATTTTTTCAGCGGCTCCAGGGAACCTTTGACGCCTAAGGTGTGGCCATGGGTCATAGCAATGCGGACACCAGCCTCCTCAAAGACCCGGGTCACCGGAGCATCGCTGCCGAAGTCACAGTTGCCCGGCACCCCGAGAATGGCCTTTTCGGGATAGCAGTCCTGTAAGTCCTCCATATCCCGGATGTGGTCCCCCAGGTGGAGGAAGAGACTGGCTCCCGGCTGGGCGTCCACCGCCTTCTTCAGCGCAAAAAAATCCCGGTGGGAATCAGAAAATACCACAATGCGCACGATGATTTCCCCCTTTTGCCAGACGGGTCAAATCCCGACCTGCTGTCCCCTATTATACCCTGCCATCCTGGGAAAGACAAGGGCTCCCAGCCTACCGGTGGGAGGCTGATGATTTGCCCAGCCCCAGGGTGATGCCCCGGGCCAAAGGCACCGAAACGACCACAGCGATGACGGCGTTGAGCAGGGAGAGCAGCAGGTCTCCAACTGCCGCGAAGAGGACGGGCTTTGTGGTACCGCCGGAGGTTAGGGACAGGACGATCATGCTGTTGAGAGGGGAGAGAAAGACGTTGACCAGGATGCCGCATCCTGCCGCCAGAAAACCCCGTTTCATGGAGAAAGGCTTGTGCCCCCGGTGCATGATGAGGCCGCAGACAAGCCCGGTGAGGAATTTGCCGAGAAAGGTGCCGGGGGAGTAGAGGGCATAGGTGCCGCTGATCAGGTCAAATAAGCCCATACCCAGCCCGCCGGCCAAACCGCCCTTGACGCCGCCCAACACCAAGGCGGCGGTGAGGCAGAAGATGTTGCCGAAGTGGATCATGGCGCTGCCGGCGCCGCCGGGAAAGGGAATCCGGATGTTGATGTAGGTGCCGAGAAAGCACAGCGCTGCAAAAAGGGCGGTGAGCACAAGCTCCCGTGTGGTCGTTTTTTGATGCATAAAGTCCCATTCCATTTCTGTTAAATTTTGCGGATACAGGAGGACTAAAAAATATGATAACGGTGGGGAACCTCCCGGCTCATCAGCTCTGGCAGACACATTTCCAGCATGACGCCGTAGCGGGTGTCGCTGCCATAGCCAAAGGTGGTCTTGATGGCCAGCTCCACAAAACGGGAGGCACGGTCCATGGCCATGGGCAGGCTGTCCCCGGTGAGCATACCGCCGGTCAGCACACTGGCGAAAATATCCCCTGTTCCCGGATAGGAGACAGGAACATAGTCGCAGTCCACCGCCCAAAAGGCGTTTTTCTCCCGGTCATAGCCGATATTTGCCATCTCTCCGGTGGCCAGCTTGACCCCGGTGATGACCACCTTTCCAGGTCCCAGCTCTGAAAGCCGGACCAGCATGCTTTTTCCCTGGGCCCGGGTGATGGGGGAACTGGGGAAGTCCTGATCCAGCAGCATAGCGGCCTCGGTCAGGTTGGGGGTGATTACGTCCGCCTCCCTGACCAGATCCCGCATCCGAAGCTGCAGGGCCGGAGGATGGCTTTTATAGGGCTTGCCGTGATCACCCATCACCGGATCCACCACTGCCAGCGCGTCGGGATAGCTTTCCAGAAAGGCGAGGCAATGGCCAATCTGATCCTCGGTGCTGAGAAAACCGCTGTAAATGGCTTCAAAGCCAATATCCAGCTGCCGGTAATGGGCCAGGGCCGGCTCCATAAAATCGGTTAGATCCCGATAGGCCACCTCTCCCAGCCCGCCCAAATGGGTGGAGAAAACGGCGGTGGGGACGGGACAAGCCTGGACCCCCATAGCCGAAAGGACGGGGAGGATCACGGTGAGGGAACAACGGCCAAAGCCGGATAAATCGTGGATGGCAGCCACCCGCATGGGTCTGTGGTTCATCTATTTCACCTGCATTCGCAATGTAATTTGATTATAGGACTACATCAAACCTTTGACAAAAAGCCGGCAATTTATGAAAAAATTTGCTCTTTTGTGTAGGTTTGCCATGTTGCCTCATCCATTCTAGCATGAAACCATTTCATTTCACAAGAAAACAGGTCACCTTTTTTCTGTCAAATTCCCTTGTGTCTCAGATTGTATAAATTTTGTGTCCGCTGTGTATGGATCATTGTGAAATTGGTAAAAATACCAGGGAAGGGACGGCTGCTTTTTATAGTATCTCCAAAAAAACGGGACACAATAACTACGACGGGAACACGAGAGAGAAAAGCGCACGGCAGGCAAAGCACGGCGCTGCCGTTTCCGCAACCAAGCTGAATAATGGAGGTATCTGCTATGAACAAAACTGCGACCAACGTGATGAAAGGCGCGGCCGTAGGCATCGCCGTGGGAACCGCCGCCTATATGATGGCGGGCAAATCCATGAAACCCCAGCGCAAAAAGCTGAAGAAGGGCATGGACAAAGCCATGGGAACCCTTTCCCATCTTGTTGATAACATCACCTATATGGTTAAATAATTTTCCCCCTCCAAAGGGCCGCTGCGGCGGCCCTTCCCTTTTTTATGGAAAGGGGAAAAGGCGGAAAAAATACGAATGAGAAATTTTTTGTAAAAACCTCTAGTTATTCTCCCTCAAATGCGGTAAAATAGGAGCAGAAATGAAAACAGAGGAGGCATGGCTGATGGTCTGCCGGCTCACCGTCTATGACGGAGATCATGTTACATATATTGATGCAAACAAAGGGGATCATCTGCTCTCCCTGCTGAAAGAAAACGAGATTCCCATTGACTCCACCTGCAACGGCAATGTCACCTGCGGCAGATGCAAGGTCATCGCCACCGGCCTGGTGGGCACCTTGACCGAGCAGGAGATGGCCCTTCTCACCCCAGAGGAAGTAGAGCGAGGGGTCAGGCTGGCCTGTATGGTCCGCATCGACGGCAATGCAAAGGTATACTTGATCAAAGAATAAGAAAAACGCCCCGGAAGCCAAAGCTTCCGGGGCGTTTTGGAT
>CAJFSX010000099.1 GCA_904419775.1 Candidatus Pararuminococcus gallinarum
AATAAGATAGCCAATACTTTCATAATACTGCCGCTGCCCTGAAAAAAGGCAAGGTTTAAAATCATGACCATGATGACATGAAGAAAACAGACCAAATCAAAATATTTTCCACAGTTTTGATCAAACTTTTTTAAATTGTACAGGATGGCAAGGTATTTCGGTGCAATGTACTTAAAAAAGGGATAGAGGATGATAGCGTATAGAACGGTTTGGATGATAAAAATCCAAAAATATAGGTTATTTCCAGTAATGAGACGCCCAATTTGAATGGAGAGGGCCCAAATGCTCATAGTAAAGGCCCAGCACATACACATAATGATGAACAGCCGAGATATTTTTTCTTTATATAGGAGAAAAAGAGGGATGAGATATAGAAATCCCCCAACGGCTAGCTTCCCGTCACCAAATCCGGAATACAGGAGACCAGCACTGAATAGGAAGAAAGCGGTAAAAGCAGCAAGGGAAATGATGGTGACGCCGATGCCGTATTTTCGTTTACAGCACCGATTGAAAAGCGCTAAATTAATGAAAAGAACTTCCAAGGTGATAAAAACGGACCAGATATTCATAAATTTTTTCCTTTATATTTCCTATCTTCTCAAATTATCAGCGGGGCAGATGAACAACCGTCTCGCCCGCTGTTTCATGGGGCAGGGAACTTTCTTCACCATCGGCCTTTTTCCTCCCCAAAAGGACTACCGTCTCCACATGGGTGGTTCTTGGGAACATGTCCACAGGCTGGACCCGCATCGCCTGGTAGCCCTGCTGCTCAAATAGAGCGCAGTCTCGGGCGGCGGTGGCGCTGTTGCAGGAAACCATAACCACCCGCTGAGGATGCATGGCGCAGATGGTGTCAATCAGCCCGGAGGAGCAGCCTTTGCGGGGCGGGTCGATGATGACCACATCCGGGACAATGCCTTCTTCCCGGAGGGTTCGCGCGGCTTCGGCCGCATCGGCGCAGAGAAAGCGGGCGTTGGAAATGCCGTTTTTCCGGGCGTTTTTCCGCGCGTCTTCCACTGCGTCGGGGATGATTTCTACCCCAATGACCTCTTTGACGTAGGGGGCCATGGAAAGGCCGATGGTGCCGGCGCCGCAGTATAGGTCGAGAAGCACCTCCGTGCCTTGGAGCCCGGCGAAATCCCGGGCCGTTTCATACAGCACCTGGGCGCCCTCCCGGTTCACCTGGTAAAAGGAGAGGGGAGAGATAGAAAATTCCATGCCGCATAGGGTGTCCTGAATGGTATCTTCGCCCCACAGTGTGCGGCATTCCCGGCCTAAAATGACATTGGTGGAACGGGGGTTGATATTGATCACAATACTCCTGATCTGCGGGAACTTCCCGGTGAGCGCCTCGACAAACGCCTGGGCATGGGGGAGCTGAGGCCCTTTGAGAACCAAGCAGACCATGATTTTCTCCGCGTTTTGGGAGGAGCGCAGGTAAATATGGCGCAGCAGCCCCTTCCCCGAAGCTTCGTCATAGGCCGGAATATGGTGAAGCTGGCATAGCTGCCGGATGGTTTCCACAATTTCTGCAAAGACGGGGGGCTGAAGGGCACAGGCGCCGCCGTCGACAATGCGGTGGCTCCGCCTGGCGAAAAAACCGATTTTGAGCCCTCCGTCCTCACCGGCCGCCACCGGGTACTGGGCCTTGTTGCGGTAGCCTTCCTCTTTGGGGGAGGGGAGGATGGGCGCAAAGACAGCCTGCTCCACCTTCCCGATACGGCGCATGTTCTCATAAACCCAGCCCTGTTTGATGGCAAGCTCCGCCTCATAGGAAATATGGCGCAGGCTGCACCCGCCGCATTGCCGGTAAACAGGACAATGGGGTTCGGTTCGATCAGGGGAGGGGGAGAGAATTTCCTCCACAATGCCATAGCAGTAATTTTTGCACACCTTGACGATCCGCACCCGAAGGACGTCGCCGACGGCTGTGCCGGGAACAAAGACGGCGATTCCGTCAAAGCGTCCTACGCCGTTGCCGTCATTTGTAATATCCGCAATGGAAAGGGTAACGACATCGTTTTTCTGAAGCTCCATATTTCTCCTCACATTCCCAGAGTTTTTCTATATTTTATCATATTTGGGGCAATGATAAAAGGGAAGGAGCGGAAGAGAAGAAAAAAACAGTTGTCTTTAGAAAAAAATTATAGTATAATAAGTGATACATCTGGGCGTGAGCCCCGAGGACAACTGAAAGAGTAAGGTGGAATTTCCACCGGGGCAGGGACATTCATGCATTTCGTCATGCGGACATGCGGGTCCTGTGCGACAGAGCGCCGTGAACCATGTCAGGCGGGGAACCGAGCAGCATTAAGCGGATTTCTTTGTGTGCCACAGCAAAGCCTGTATGTCCGTGTGACAAAGTGTATGGCCAAAGCCGGATCTTACCGGTTGTTTCCTGCTCTTTGTCATATCCAAAAAGCAGAAGGGGAGGGGTGGATTTGTACCAGGCATTATACCGCAAGTACCGTCCCCGCGTCTTTGAGGATGTGGTGGGGCAGGAACATATTACCACCACCCTAAAAAACCAGGTCAAAGAGGGAAAATGCGCCCACGCCTATCTGTTTACCGGCTCCCGGGGCACGGGAAAAACAACCTGTTCCAAGATTTTGGCCAAGGCGGTGAACTGCCTGCGTCCCCGGGATGGGGATCCCTGCGGGGAATGCGAACTTTGCACAGGCATTGACGACGGAGCGGTGCTGGATGTGGTGGAGATTGACGCGGCCAGCAACAACGGTGTGGACAACATCCGGGAGTTGCGGGAAGAGGCGAATTTTACCCCTGTGAAGGCGGGATATCGCGTCTATATTATCGACGAAGCCCATATGCTCAGCGTCGGCGCGTTTAACGCGCTGCTGAAGATTATGGAGGAGCCGCCCGCCCATGTGATCTTCATCTTGGCCACCACCGAGGTCCACAAGGTGCCGGCCACCATTGTCTCCCGGTGCCAGCGGTTTGATTTCCGCCGGATTCCCAGCGAGCTCATCGCCGGCAGGCTCCAGGCCGTGGCGGAACAGGAGGGCATTGCTTTAGAGGAGGACGCCGGCCTGTTTATTGCGCGGCTGGCCGACGGTGGGATGAGAGACGCCCTTTCCATCCTCGACCTCTGTTCCTCTTATAGCGCTCATGTAGACGTGGCTACGGTGGTGGCGGCTTCCGGCCTGGCGGACAGCGAACAGATCTATCAGTTGGTGGAAGCCTTGGCCCAGCGGGACAGCAGCCGGGCGTTTTCCCTGATTGATGAGCTCCACCAAGGCTCTTCTGACTTTGAGCGGGTCTGCGACCAGCTGATTACCGCTCTGCGGGGCTGTATGATGATTAAGGCGGTTCCGGGGGCCCAGGAGCTGGTGGTCACCACCAAAGAAAATTATGAGCGTCTCTCTCACATATCCGAAAAAATGTCCATGGAGGACATCCTTGCCACCATGGAAATATTGCAGGAAACCTTGGGCAAGCTTTCCCGGGCCAGCTCCAAGCGCACCGAATTTGAGATGGCGGTGGTAAAGATCGCCCTGCGCAAAAAGAAGGGGGCTCTCCCCGCCCAGGAAGGGAGTGTGCCGGAGGAAACCCTCCAGCTGCTCCCGGAGATGGAAAAACGGCTGGAGCGGCTGGAGGCGATGATGGCGCATCCTTCCCGGCTGGAGGCTTCTCCCCCCAGCCTTTCCCCAAAGCCTTTGCGGCAGGAGCCGAAAGAGGCGGATATTGTGCCGGAGCATATGGAACAGATGCAGGAGCTTTCCTGCTGGGAACAGGTGATGGAACGCCTGAAGGGGACCAATCCTGCCCTTCACGGCGCCCTCAAGGATTCCAAAGCCTATGTCAAAGGGGACATTGTCCTCATCGACGCGCCGGATGAGCTTTTTGTCAAGCTGATCCGCCAGTCGGATTATACGAAAGAGAGCCTTCGGGACGCCCTGAGAGCGCAGACCGGTAAGAAGTACCGGCTGGGTCCCTACAAGAAGACCGGGGAGGAGAAGGCCAAAGAGGATCCGCTGAAAATGCTGGAACAGATGGCCCAGAAGGCGGGGATTGACGTTTCCGTCACCGGCCAGTAAAATAAAAAGAGAATTTTTTGAAATGATGGATCATAGGAGGATATAACCATGAAAGCAAGATTACCACAGGGATTCGGCGGCGGCCCCGGCGGCAATATGAACAATATGCTCCGCCAGGCCCAGAAGATCCAGGAGGATATGGCCAAGCTCCAGGCGGATCTGGAGGAGCGGGAATACACCACCAAAGCGGGCGGCGGCGCGGTAGAAATCACCATCACCGGCAAAAAAGAGGTCAAATCCATTGTGCTGCAGCCGGAAATTGTAGACCCGGAGGACATTGAGATGCTCCAGGATCTGATCATTGCCGCGGTCAACGAGGCCATCCGCAATGTGGAGGAAGTGCAGTCCCGGGAGATGGAGAAGATCACCGGCGGACTGTCCATGCCGGGGATCCTGTAGATCATAGCGGCAATGAGGACTGGAAAGACGAGAGAAGCATGGCATATAACGTTTTACCACTGACAAAGCTCATTGAACAATTTGAGCGCCTGCCGGGCATCGGGCGAAAATCCGCCCAACGCCTGGCCTACTATGTGCTGGGGCTGCCCAAAGAACAGGCTCAGGAATTCGCGGCGGCGATCACCGAGGCCCATGAGAAAATCCGCCACTGCTCCGTCTGCCAAAACCTGACGGACGGGGAAACCTGCCCCATCTGCGGCAATCCCGCCCGGGATAGGTCCACCATCTGCGTGGTGGAGGATCCCAGGGATGTGATCGCGTTCGAGCGGACCAAGGAGTATCATGGGCTCTATCATGTGCTCCACGGCCTGATTTCCCCCATGGAGGGGGTGGGCCCGGATCAGATTTACATCAAGGAACTTCTGGCAAGGCTCCAGGACGGGGCCGTGAAGGAGGTCATCATGGCCACCAACCCCACAGTGGAGGGGGAGGCCACCGCTATGTATATTTCCAAGCTGATTAAGCCGCTGGGCGTCAAGGTGACACGGCTTGCCTACGGCATCCCCGTAGGCGGCAACCTGGAGTATGCGGATGAGGTGACCCTTTACCGCGCTCTGGAAGGGCGCAGCGAAATCTGACAGGTTTTTCTTGCTGGTTTGAGATATCATAGGTAAGGAGGGAGAGGCCATGGCGGAGAAAAAGGGAAGCGCGACCATCGCGCTCAACCGAAAGGCGCGCCACGATTATTTTGTAGAGGACTCTTATGAGGCTGGCATTGAGCTCTTTGGTACAGAAGTGAAATCCATCCGCCAAGGCCAGGTCAACCTCAAGGATAGCTGGTGTGATATTGACAACGGCGAAATTTTTATCAAGGGAATGCATATCAGCCCCTATGAAAAGGGGAATATATTCAATAAAGATCCCCTTCGGATCCGCAAGCTTTTGATGCACCGGAGGGAGATCAACAAGCTCTTTGGGCTTGTCAAGCAGCAAGGATACACCTTGGTGCCCCTCTCCCTTTATTTTAAAGGCTCCCATGTGAAGGTATCC
>CAJFSX010000100.1:0-3702 GCA_904419775.1 Candidatus Pararuminococcus gallinarum
GTAACGCGGACAGTATCTCGAATAAAACTCAGGGCGCGACCTGCCCGCCGCCAGGCGCGCGGGTGACGCGGACAGCGGTTTTCACCAGACTGTGGGCGCAGTTTGCTGCCCGCAGAAGCGCGGGCATCGCGAACAGTGTCTCGGATAAAACCCTAGGGCGCGTCATCCCGCCCCGGTAGGGGCTGCGTCGTCCCGCCCCGGGAGGGGCCCACCTGCCGGTGGGGGACATCGCGCTGTGGTGTCAATCGCAACTCAGCTGCGGGCATCGCGGACAGTGGTTTTCACCAGACTGTGGGCGCGTCATGCTCTCCGCAGGAGCGCGCTGTGGCGCAATGGGTGACCTATTCGCGTGAGACGCGGGCGGCGAGTCGCCGCAGCCAAACCGCGTTTATGTGTCAATCGCAACATAATTGCGGGCATCGCGGCGGTGGTTTTGGCTAGACCGTGGGCACGTCATCCTCGCCGGTAGGCGCGCGGGCGGTTTACATAAACTTTACAAAAGCTATAGGTAACCTAGATTTTACACAAAAACAGGGTGTTGTAATATAGCATTGTTCCCAAAAAGAGAAAATACCCATGTAAAGGCAATGTAAATTTGCCGGAAATTTCACAACAAGGAGATTGTTAAAGATGAAAAAGTTACTCGCAGCACTCTTGGCCGCTGCAATGATCACCACCGCTTTTGCAGGCTGCGCTTCCAGCGATGACAGCAGTTCCGCAGCTGACAACAACAGCAGCTCTCAGAGCGAATCCCAGAGCGGAAGCGAATCCCAGAGCGATGCAGCACTGTCCGGTATCCTGAAGCTGTCCGGCTCCACCTCCATGGAGAAGGTCGCAAAAGCTTGGGGCGAAGCGTTCACCGCTGAGAATCCCGATGTAACCGTTGACGTCCAGCTGGGCGGTTCCGGTGCGGCAGTCACCAATGTAAACGACGGCGTTTCTGATATCGGCAACCTGAGCCGTGCGCTGAAGGACGAGGAAAAAGAAGGCCTGACCGAGAACACCGTAGCTCTCGACGGCATCGCGGTAGCAGTCAACCCCGCCAACGGTGTTGAGGACCTGACCATTGACCAGATCAAAGATATCTTCCTGGGCAACATCACCAACTGGTCCGAGCTGGGCGGTTCTGACGCTGAGATCGTCGTTGTCGGCCGTGAGGCTGGTTCCGGTACCCGCGACGGCTTTGAGGAAATTGTCGGAGTCAAAGATGAGGCTCAGTACGACAGCGAGCTCAACGAGACCGGCCAAGTCAAGAACCTGGTCGCCACCAATGAGAACGCCATCGGCTACATCTCCCTGGACTATGTAGACGACACCGTCAAAGCTTTGAAAGTCGGAGGCGTATCCCCCTCTGAGGAGACCATCAAAGACGGCAGCTACACCCTGCAGCGTCCCTTCATCATGGTGACCAAGGGCGAAGGCACCGAGCTGGCCCAGGCATTCCTGGAGTATGTCCTCAGCGAGGCTGGCCAGGAGGTTGCCAAAACCGCGGGCTGCATCCCTGTTATCTAAGAAAACTTCCCTTTTTCATAAAACCTCTTCTTAATACCCTTTACTCCATGTCAAGAAAACTCTATGCACCCCCTGTGCATAGAGTTTTCCGTCTGAATGGAGAAATATACAAAAAGCAATAATGAACAAAATTTTAACGCTATGTAAAGTAGACCCACACCAAAGTGCAGGAAAAGGCGGTGTCAACCTTTGAGTGAGAAAGTAATCGCGGCTCAGCCGGCGAAAGCCTCTGCCGCATCATCGGACATTCTTAAAAACCGGCGCAACAAAAAGATGGTAGAGACAGTCTTCGAGGCTATCTTTATTATCTGCGCCCTGGTGGCGGTGATAAGCGTCGTCGTCATCACAGCCTACATGATCATCTCCGGCGGCCCGGCCATCGGGGAAATTGGCATCAAGGAATTCCTTCTGGGGCAGGAATGGGCTCCCACAGCCTCGGATCCCAAGTTCGGAATCCTGCCCATGATCCTGTCCTCCATCTACGGCACCTTCGGGGCCATCCTCATCGGGGTGCCCATCGGATTGCTCAGCAGCGTCTTTATCGCGGAGATCGCACCCAAGCGGATGCGGAAGGTCCTGCGGGCGGCGGTGGAGCTGCTGGCCGGTATCCCGTCGGTCATCTACGGCCTCATCGGTATGATAGTCATTGTACCCCTGGTGGCGGAGATTTTTGACCTGGCCCTGGGCATGTGCCTGCTTTCCGCCATCATCATCCTGGCCATCATGGTGCTGCCCACCATCGTCAACATTTCCGAAACCAGCCTGAAGGCGGTGCCCCGGGAGCTGACCGAGGCCTCCCTGGCCCTGGGCGCCACCCAGATCCAGACCATCTTTAAGGTCCAGATCCCGGCGGCCCGCTCCGGCATTATGACCGGCGTGGTCCTGGGCATCGGGCGTGCTGTGGGCGAGACCATGGCCGTCATCATGGTGGCGGGCAACGTGGTCAACATGCCGGAGCTGCTGGGCAGTGTCCGTCTCATGACCACCGGTATTGTCCAGGAGATGTCCTACTCCTCCGGGCTCCATCGGGAAGCCCTGTTCGCCATCGGGCTTGTCCTGTTCGTCTTCATCATGATCCTGAACTTCATCCTCAACACTGTGCTGAAGAAGGGGGCTAAGGAATAATGTATAAAAAAGTAAGACCTGTCGATACCCTGATCCGGGGGCTCATCTGGCTATGTGCTATCATCACCATCGCCATCACCGCTGGAATCATCGTTTATATCCTGATCCGTGGCCTGCCCTCCATCAGCTGGAGCTTTTTGACCACCCAGCCTAGTGAACTACATGGTACTATTGGTATACTCCCTAATATAATTAACACTTTGTATATCGTGATCATCACCCTGCTCATCGCGACCCCCATCGGTATTGGCTCTGCCATCTATCTGACCGAGTACGGCGGGAGGAGCAAGCTGGTCAAGGTCATTGAATTCACCACCGAGACCCTGGCCGGCATTCCTTCCATCATCTACGGCCTGTTCGGGTTTATGTTCTTTGTGGTGTTTATGAAGCTGCAGTATTCCATCATTGCCGGTGGCCTGACCCTGGCCATTATGGTACTGCCTACCATTATCCGCACCACCCAGGAGGCTCTGAAATCCGTCAATCCCCTCTATCGGGAAGCGGCCCTGGGCATGGGCGCCACCCGGGTCCACATGATCCGCACCGTGCTGCTGCCCAGCGCTATGCCGGGCATTATGACCGCCGTCATCCTCAGTATCGGGCGTATTGTCGGCGAGTCGGCAGCCCTCATCTTCACCGCCGGCATCGGCACCAAGATGCTGCGGATGACCCTGCCCGGATTCTTTGAGCACTTTATGACCTCCGGCGCCACCCTCACCGTCCAGCTGTATCAGTACGCTATGCGTGGTGAGGATCTGGGCATCAGCTTCGCCATTGCCGCCGTGCTGGTGATCATTGTGCTCATCATCAACTTTTCCACCAAGCGGCTGGCACGCCGCCTTAACGCCAAAAACTAGCCACCAGCTACCGCTGGGCGGCGAGTCGCCGCAGCCAAGCCGCGGATGGGCGCAATGAAAAACAAAAACGCGGGCGACGCGGCAATGTTACGAATAAAATCCAGGGTGCGACCTGCTGCCCGCTAGGGCCCACCTGCCGGTGGAGGATATCGCGCTGATATTTCAATCACAACATAGTTGCGGGCATCGCGGCGATGTTGCTAACAAA
>CAJFSX010000100.1:3840-9283 GCA_904419775.1 Candidatus Pararuminococcus gallinarum
GCGGGCATCGCGGCGATGTTGCTAACAAAACCCAGGGCGCGCCAGCTACCGCTGGAGGAAGTCGCGGATGGGCGCAATGAAAAACAAAAACGCGGGCGACGCGGCAGTGGTTTTAGTTAGGCCGTGGGCGCGTCATCCCCGCCGGTAGGCGCGGCGAGGTAAGAATGGGATAGATAGGATAGATAGGAGAGTATCATACAGATGGAAAATATCATGGAGACCCGGAACCTAAACTTATACTACGGGGACAATCACGCCCTGAAGAACATCAACCTGAATATTGAGAAAAACAAGATCACAGCCCTCATCGGTCCGTCGGGCTGCGGCAAATCCACCTACTTAAAGACCCTCAACCGGATGAACGACCTGATTGAAAACGTCAAAATCGAAGGGGAGGTCCTGTTGGAGGGCCAGGATATCTATGATCCCCGGGTGGATGTGACCATGCTCCGCAAACGGGTAGGCATGGTGTTCCAGAAGCCTAATCCCTTCCCCATGAGCATTTATGACAACATTGCCTACGGCCCCAGGATCCACGGCATCAAAAGCAGAAAGCAGCTGGATGAGATCGTGGAGAACTCCCTGAAGGGCGCGGCCCTTTGGGACGAGGTCAAAGACCGCCTGAAGAAGAGCGCCATGGGCCTTTCCGGCGGCCAGCAGCAGCGTCTGTGCATTGCAAGAGCCCTGGCGGTTTCCCCCCAGGTGCTGCTGATGGATGAGCCCACCTCCGCCCTGGACCCCATTTCCACCATGAAGATCGAGGACCTGATGGTAGAGCTGAAGGAAAAATATACCGTGGCCATTGTCACCCACAACATGCAGCAGGCCGCCCGTATCTCCGACTACACAGCCTTTTTCCTGGTAGGGGAGATGGTGGAATACGCGGACACCGAGAAGATGTTCTCCATGCCTTCGGACAAGCGGACAGAGGATTACATCACCGGCCGGTTTGGTTAATAAAAAAGCGGGAGCTTTCCCAAAAAAGTGGGGAAAGACACCTCATCCTTATGATATAATAGTATATAATTGCAATGGAGGAAACGAATATGTCGGCAAGACTGAGTTTTGACCATGAGCTGGAACTGCTCAATACAGACCTGATCAAAATGGGCGCCCTGGTGGAGGACGCCATTACCAAATCCATTGAAGCGCTGAAGACCAGCAACCACGACATGGCCCGGGAAATCATTGAACAGGATCGCCAGGTGGACGATATGGAAAAGGCCATTGAATCCAGAAGCCTGCGCCTGCTCATGCGGCAGCAGCCAGTGGCCCGGGACCTGCGGGCCATTTCCACCACCCTGAAGATGATCACCGACCTGGAGCGGATCGGCGACCAGGCCGCGGATATCGCGGACCTGTCCATGCGGTTCCAGGAGGAGAGCGCCATGCAGGTTTCCGGACATCTGGAGAAGATGGCATCCATTGCCAGCGCCATGGTGCACGAAAGCGTGGACAGCTACATCCAGAACGATCCGGAAAAAGCCGCTGGCATCATCAAGCGGGATGACGAGGTGGATCAGCTCTTTGTGGACGTTAAGGACGACCTGATCGCCAAGATCGGCGAGAACAAGGATCTGGCTGACGACGCCATCGACACCCTCATGGTAGCCAAATACCTGGAGCGGATCGCCGACCATGCCGTCAACGTCTGCGAGTGGGTTATTTTCTACTCCACCGGCCTGCACAAAAAGACCCAGATCCTCTAACCAGCTGCTGCTGGGCGGCGATCCGCCGCAGCCAAGCCGCGCCCCTCCCGGGGCGGATATCGCGCTGTGGCGTGGTTCGAGACATAAGCGCGTGAGCCGCAACAATGTTGCAGACAGAACTCAAGGTGCGACCTGCTGCCCGCTAGGGCCGCGTCTTGCTCTCCGCAGGAGCGCGTTGTGGTTTCAATCGCAACAAAAATGCGGGCATCGCGGACAGCGGCTTTAGCTAGGCCGTGGGCGCAATCTGCCCGCCGCTAGGCGCGCGTGCGGCGAGTCGCCGCAGCCAAATCGCGCTGATGTGTCAATCGAGACCCATTTGCGGGCATCGCGTACAGTGTCTCAAACAAGACCAAGTGCGCGTCATGCTGCCCGCTAGGGCAAGAATAAGGAAGAAAGCAATGGCAAAACGAATTTTTATTACCGAAGACGAGGAGGATATCCGGGAGGTCATCAAATGCACCTTGGAATCCTTTTCCTATGAAATCCAGGCTTTTGAAAGCGCAGAGGAATGCCTGGAGGAGACAAAGAAAAATCTGCCGGATCTCATTTTGATGGACATTATGCTCCCGGGCATGGATGGGATTACCGCCCTGGAAAAGCTCAAGTCCCAGAAGGAGACCCAGTCCATCCCGGTGATCATGCTCACCGCCAAGTCCAGCGAGGTGGACAAGGTGACGGGCCTGGACAAAGGGGCCGACGACTATGTCACCAAGCCCTTTGGGGTGCTGGAGCTGGCGGCCCGGGTCCGGGCAGCCCTGCGCAAAAGCGAGGCCTACCAAAAGAAATCCGAGGTGCTGACCTTAGGCGGCATCACCCTGGACGCGGACAAGCGGACGGTGACCAAAAACGGGGAACCGGTGGAATTGACCCTGAAAGAATTTGAGCTGCTCCGGCTTTTAATGGAGAACAAAGACCGGGTCCTGCCCCGGGAGACCCTGCTGGATGAAATCTGGGGCTATGACTATGTAGGGGAGACCCGCACCCTGGATATGCATGTGCGCACCCTGCGGGGAAAGCTGGGGGACAATGGGGAAACCCAGCGGTACATCAAGACGGTGCGGGGAGTTGGATACCGGTTTATCGGTGCCAGTGAGGCGTGACGGAATAAGAGCTCCCGTTTCCCACGGGGGCAAGGGAGATTTTCATGAAGAAAAGCTTGTTTTTACGGATATTCATCATCAGCGCCGTGGTGATCCTGCTGGTGAGCACGGTGATGGCGGCGATGTTCGTTTCGGTGAAGGAACAGGACATTGTGGACAGCATGGACCAGAGCCTGCAGATTATGGTATCCACGGTTATCGACGGCAGCACCGACATGGAAGCGGTCGCCGACGAGATGAAAGAGCTCAGCGGCAACCGGATCACCATCGTGGCGTCCGACGGCACTGTGCTGGGGGATTCGGATGAGGACGCTGCCCAGATGGAGAACCATGGGGACCGGGAGGAGATCCAGGAGGCCCTGGCCACGGGATACGGTATGGCCAGCCGGAAGTCGGATACCTTCCTGACCAGCATGCTCTATGTGGCCGTCCGGTCGGGGGACAATGTTTTCAGAATGGCCCGTTCCACCGGTGAGGTGGTGGATACCTTGGTATCCCTTTGGCCTATCGTCCTGGTGGCGGTGGTCATTGCCCTGGCCGCGGCCCTGATCCTGGCCCGCTACGGCGCCAGCCGGGCGGTGAAGCCTCTGACCGATACGGTGGACGCCCTCAGCCGGCAGATTGACCACCCGGAAGAGGGGCAAGAGCCGGTCAGCACCAAAGCGCTGGAGGAGATCACCCCCCTGATCAAGACCATCGGGGAGATGAGCGAGGACATCACCCGGGCCAAGGACCGGCTCAGCGTCCAGATGGCCCAGACCCGGTTTATTCTGGACAATATGGAGCAGGGCCTGGTCTTTGTCAACCCGGAGATGAAGATCCTCTTAGTCAACCGCAGCGCCCGCAACTTCCTGGGGGAGAGCCAGGAGGTGGAGGGGCTGGATTTCATCCACCTTTCCCGGGATATCAAGCTGTATGACAGCGTCACCCTGGCGGTGAAGGAGGGACGCTCCTGTATCTTTGACATGGATCTGCGGCGGACGGTAGGCGCCATTGTGTCGGTGAATATTTCGCCGGTGCGGGCCAGCTGGATCAGCAGCGGCCCCGAGGAGCATCATCTGGGGGCTGTTGTCCTTCTCACCGATGTGACCCAGACCCGCCAGATGGAGCAGATGCGCAGCCAGTTTGTGGCCAATGCTTCCCATGAGCTGAAGACCCCCATCACCTCCATCAAAGGCTTTGCGGAGCTGTTGGCGGGCGGCCTGGTCAAGGACGAGCGGAAGTCGCGGGAATACCTGCTGCGGATCCGGGATGAGTCGGAGCGGATGACCAGCATCATCGAGGACATCCTGAAGATCTCCAGCCTGGAGGCGGAGGAATATCATCCGCCCCTGACCCAGGTGGATCTGCTGGAGGTGGCCAAGGAGGCGGTGGATCAGGTCTCCCACGAGGCCCAAAAGAATGGGATCACCGTCACAGCCCAAGGGGAAAGCGTCACCATCCTTGCTTTCCGGGAGGATGTGTTCCAGATGATCTCCAACCTGGTGGACAACGCGGTGAAATATAACCGCCCCGGCGGCTATGTGAAGGTGCAGATACACAGGGAGGGGCCCAACGGGAAAATCGTGGTGGAGGACAACGGCATCGGCATCGCCAGGGAGCACCAGGGCCGGATTTTCGAGCGGTTCTACCGGGTGGATAAGGGCCGCAGCCGGAAAATCGGCGGCACCGGCCTGGGCCTTTCCATTGTCAAGCATGTGGCGGCCAACCTAGGCGGGGAGATTTCCCTGCGCAGTGAGGAGGGCCGGGGCACCACCATCGCCGTGCGGATCCCCCTGGAAAAGGAATAGCCTATCCCTTTCGCAGAGCAGACAGAATAAAACCCGGAAGAAAGATTCATTTCTTCCGGGTTTTATGGATGTGGGGCGATGGTGGAATTATTTCTCGCTGATGTAAGTATGTTCATATCCATCCTCGGTTTCGTCAAAAAAGATGAAATCGTCAATATCGCCGGATACGGAGAACCATCTGGATTGATGGGCGTTCACATCATAGTTTCCCGCTTGCATCGCGTTTGCAGTGTTGTATTCCATGTCGTTTTCTCTCCCCGCCGGAGCGGGCTCCTTTCTGTGAAATATGGCCTTTGAAGCGGCTAGTTACTAGTATATGCTATGAATGTGAATTTGATGCGGGAATTTTGTAAAAACCATGTGCAGGAAATGAAAAAATTTCCAGACAAAAAAGAAGTAAATCCGAAAAAAATTGTAAAATTTTTTTCGGAATGACAACAGAACCCAGGATTTATGCTATAATAGGACAAGATTCTGCGCTCTCATTGGGTGGGCGGATCAATGATTAAGAAAATGGTAGGAGCTGAATCAGAAAGTGAGTAAACAATTATCCGGCGTGTGGAAGAAGATCTGTAAGTTTTTCCGCAAGAGAAATGTATTGATTGCGACGGCCTTTGTGCTCTTTTTGCTCTTGGCGGCGGTGCTGGACCGCTTTGTCTTCCACATTGTGCTGAAAGCCCCGGAAGAGCCAAGTTCCAGTTCTGTTTCTTCCTCGTCCTCCAGCAGCGAGAGCCGGGAGCTGACCGAGGCAGAAATGCTGCCGGGCTCCGGGAATCTGGAGAACTCCCCCTATGTAGACGATTCGGTCTTTGACGAGATCGCGGAATACAACGCTGTCAACAGC
>CAJFSX010000101.1 GCA_904419775.1 Candidatus Pararuminococcus gallinarum
CTTCCAAGGACATTCACGACGCTCTGGACGATCTGGATTTCGATGTGGAGCAGGTGGAGAAGCTTTACGGGACCTTGGAAGCCAACAATGTGGAAATTGTTGATGACTTTACGCCAGAGGCAGATCCAGTATTTGAATCCACCGAGCCGGAGGATCTGGAAAATGCCCTTTCTACCGAGGGAATCAACATTGACGATCCGGTAAAGGTGTATCTGAAAGAAATCGGACGGGTTCCTCTGTTGACCTCAGAAGAGGAAATCGATCTTGCCACCCGGATGTCTCAGGGAGATCCCTACGCACGCAAACGGTTGAGCGAAGCAAACCTGCGGCTGGTGGTCAGCATTGCAAAACGCTATGTGGGACGCGGCATGCAGTTCTTGGATCTGATCCAGGAAGGTAACCTGGGACTCATTAAGGCCGTAGAAAAATTTGACCATACCAAAGGATTTAAGTTTTCTACCTATGCGACTTGGTGGATTCGTCAGGCCATTACACGTGCCATCGCTGACCAGGCGAGAACCATCCGGATTCCGGTGCATATGGTGGAAACCATCAACAAGGTGAAAAAGGTGAGCAGCCAATTGCTCCATCGCAATGGTCATGAGCCAACTGCGGAAGAGATTTCCGTAGAGCTTGACATGCCGGTAGATAAGGTACGGGAAATTATGCGGGTAGCCCAAGAGCCGGTTTCTCTGGAAACGCCAATCGGTGAAGAAGAAGACAGCCATCTGGGTGACTTCATTCAGGATGACGACGCGCCTGCTCCGGCGGAAGTGGCGTCTCATACCCTGTTAAAAGAGCAGCTTAGCGATGTTTTACAGACCCTAACCCCCAGAGAGGCCAAGGTGCTCCGTTTGCGTTTTGGTCTGGAAGACGGTCGCTCCCGCACCCTGGAAGAGGTAGGCAAGGAGTTTAACGTGACCAGGGAACGCATCCGTCAGATTGAAGCCAAAGCTCTGCGTAAACTGCGCCATCCAAGCCGCAGCAAAAAGCTCAAGGATTTCCTGGATTAGCCATTTGACAAAAATCCACTATTATAGTATATTTAATTTGAAGTTTAAGCTGAATGGAGGGAAGGGCCGTGCATATTACGCTGGAATCCGATTATGCCACGCGGATTGCCTATTGCTTGGCAAAAGCGCCAGGCCGGATGGATGCGAAGAGCATATCCGAGGAGACGGGGGTTACCCTGCGCTTTTCCCTGAAAATTTTGCGCAAGCTGGTGGCAAGCGGTATTGTCAAGTCTTTTAAAGGGACCCAGGGTGGATACGAATTGGCTCGAGATCCCAAAGACATTTCTCTTTGTGAAATCATCGAGACGGTGGAAGGGCCGCTCCTCATCAACCGATGTATCGGAGAGGATTTTGTTTGTACCCGGAAAAAGACAAAACCCTGCCAGTTTCAATGTACTTTTCGGGAGATTAGCCAAATGGTGATTGATCGCCTGCAAGAAAAGACGTTGGATCAGTATTTGGACGATGATGGTATTTAACCTTACATAGGCAGAGAGGCCGGACCTAATAGGTCCGGCCTCTTTATGACAAAAAACCGGCTTTTTACAGCCGGTTTTTTATTTGTTTATTTATTTGCGTCGGCATGTCGGATTTGTGCCCGGCGGATTTTTCCGCCTAAGGTTTTGGGCAGCTCATCCACAAACTCAATAATGCGGGGATATTTATAGGGAGCGGTAGTGTGTTTGACGTGGTTTTGCAGCTCCTTAATAAGCTCTGGACTGGGGGTATAGCCCTTAGCCAACACTACGGTAGCCTTGACGACCTGTCCGCGGATGGGATCGGGCGCGCCGGTGATGGCACATTCTACCACCGCAGGATGCTCGATCAGGGCGCTTTCTACTTCAAAGGGTCCAACGCGGTAACCGGAACATTTGATAACATCATCGCTGCGTCCGACAAACCAATAGTAGCCTTCGCTGTCCCGCCAAGCAACGTCGTGGAGGTTATAGCACTCTCCGCCCAGTGCTTCATTTGTCTGAACTTTGTCCTGATAATAGCCCCGGAACAGGCCTACAGGGGGATGCTCCTTAACGCCAAAGATGCAGATTTCTCCCTCTTCACCGTCTTCACATTCCTTGCCTTCAGCGTTGATAAGCCGGATATCGTAGATGGGAGAAGGCTTGCCGGTAGAACCGGCCTTGGGCTCAAACCAGGGGAAATTGGCGAGAAGAACTGTACTTTCGCTCTGACCAAAGCCTTCTGTCATTTTGACGCCGGTAAGATCATACCACTTACGCCAGATCTCTGGGTTAAGGGGTTCTCCAGCGTTACAGCAGGTTTCGATTGAGGAAAGGTCAAACTTGCTGACATCCTCCTGTAGCATGAAACGGAACATGGTGGGAGGGGCGCAGAAGGTGGTTACCTTGTACTTTTCCAGCTTTTCCAAAAGCTTTAAGGGGACGAATTTTTCCATATCATAGGCAAAGATAACAGCGCCGCAGCACCACTGGCCGTAAATTTTGCCCCAGCCAAACTTAGCCCAGCCAGAATCGGAAACACTCATATGCAGCTTGTTTTCCTGTACCCGCTGCCAGTATTTTGCGGTTACTATATGTCCCAGAGGATGGATGAAATTATGCTGTACCATCTTGGGCATACTGGTAGTACCGGAGGTAAAGTAGATCAGCATGATATCATCGTTGTCATTGGCTTCTTCTCCGGTAGGACGGTCAAACTCGGTAGGATATTTCGCGATTTCTTCATCAAAGGTCAGCCAGCCGGGACGCTTTCCGCCGGCAACTGCACAACATTTGATGGAGGGGGATTCCTTCATAGCGCCCTCGACCTGCTCAATGACATAGTCGTCATCGATACACACCATCATGGAAATTTGTGCGGCGTTGGCCCGGTAGATCAAGTCTTTTTTGGCGAGCTGAAGGTTACCGGGAATGAGGATGGCGCCAATTTTGTGCAGCGCGACGGCGGCGATCCAGTATTCCCACCGGCGGCGGAGGATCAGCATGACAACACTGCCCTTTTTGATGCCACAGTCTTTGAAAAAGTGGGCTGCCTGGTTGGACAGTTTACGGATATCCTCAAAGGTGAATATTTTTTCGTTGTCGTGATCGTCGCACCAGACCAGTGCCTTTTTATTTTTGTCCTCTTTGGCCCAGGCATCGACAACATCAAAACCAAAATTAAAGTGATCGGGAATATTGACGCGATAGTTTTGCTTAAAATCTTCATAGGAATCGAATTCCTGCCGAGGCAGGAAACGGTCTAACACGGACATTGTTATCATCTCCTTGTAATTCTGCCTGCTTATTCCGCAATCACCGTTAGGAAGGTGGCAGGCTCATTACCTGCACAGGACTGCCCATGAGGATATTGGGGATTAAAGTAGACGGTATCACCAGCATTTAAAATGATTTCCTGATTGTCGAAGGTGAGTTTGACGCTGCCTTCTAGTACCATGTTGAATTCCTGACCGCTGTGGGTGACCAGATCTGCAGGAGCCTGAGAGGGGTCCAGAGTAACCAGCAGGGGCTGCATCACCTTGCGGGCATAGCGATAGGCAAGATCTTTAAAATGATAACCGGGATATCGGTCAGCTGTGATACCCTTACCGGCCCGAACAACGTGATATGTGGTCAATTTTCCGGATTCACCGGAGAGAAGTTCGTTAAAATCTACACCGAATTTGTTGGCAATCTGAAAGATAATGTTGATCGGGATGTTATAGCCATCCTTTTCATAGCCTAAATATGTGTTGACGTCGATCCCCAATTCTTTGGCCAGTTGCTCCGGTGTATAGTCACATACTTCCCGTAGCTCCCGCAAACGGGCCGCCAGCTCATGGAGTTTTTCTTCCATCTTCAACGCATCCTTTCTGTTGAAAAAATGAATGATATAAAATAAAAAATCCGCCCTAATTGCTTAGGGCGGATTATATATCCGTGGTACCACCTAAATTCAGAAAAAATTCTGCACTCATTACATGCAGGCAGACGCCGACATGCTTTCCTTATAACGGGGGATCACCGCTGAAGCCTACCGAGAAAATATTCCTTTCAGTCCAGTGCTCAAAGGCGACATTCCATATTGCTCTCACGAAGATTTACAGCAACCATCTTCTCTCTGAGCTTTAAGCAAATATGTACTCTTCCTCATCAACGCATTATCATATTGTCCTATATTATAATGCGCCTTTTAGCAAAAGTCAACAGTTTTTGGATAAATACGGCGAAAAGGAAAGCCGTCCAGTACTGGACGGCTGAGGTTGAGGCTATGCTAACGGGTATGAATATCGCTGGCGTCGGCAGCAATTTGATATCCCATTTTATTCAGGCGGTTTTCTATGAGATCGTAAGAAACGCCGCTGCTGTCATAGTCGATGGCAACAAGATGAGAATCGAGGCTGACACTGACAGAATGGACGCCGTGCATCTGGTCGAGACCTCGTTTCACATCCTTAAGATCATGCTTGTCGTCTACGTTTTCAATAATAAAATAGGCACTTTCCTGCGGCATATCATCACCTCGTTTTTATTATTCCCTAAAAGACAAAAATTTTACGTTTTTATCAGGGAATCATTGAGGAAGAATGATATTTTTATAACTGTTTTTTTGAAAAACTTACGATAGCGCCAACAATACACAGCACTGTGAGAAGCAAAGTGACAACACAAGCGCTTATCATCTCGTCAACTCCAATGCCCGAGAGCAGGGAGATGTTGCCGGAACCCAAAGTAATAGGATTGTAGGGCGCTGCCTGAGGAAAGATGCCAATCAAGAGCAAAAAACCTAGGATACCAGCAGTGAGAAGAATACCGCCATATCCGCCTCCAATGAGGGTGCTGCAAAATAGAAGCAAAGCTATGATAAAGATTCCTAAAAGCCAAAGGCAAAAAAACGAAAAGAAAAGGTGAGACGGCGCATGTTTCCCAAAGAGAATGAGGGTATAAATCCATGTCCCTACTGCAGACAAAACATAGCAGAAACTCCATAAAAGGCCGGAGGCAGTGAATTTGGCGAGAATGACCGTGGGCCGAGCAAGACCTTTGGACAACATATTGATCAGAGTTCCCCGCTGCATTTCTTGGGATATAGAGCCATTGAGAAGAATTAGCAGGACAATAATGCCAATTTGCGTTATGTTTTTAAAAAACTGGGCATAGGCATCCATCCAGGTGGGGGCGGGAATATTGATGGTGAGTTCGAGACCATCCATAGGGATTAATTTCAGGAGTTCTGGCATGATTTTTGCTAAGGCGGGACTCACTAACCCGAAAAGTAGCAGGACAATAAAAAGAATCAGCGCCTTAAAAGTCCGGATTTGCTCCTTAAATTCTTTCCCCATAAAAGCAAGATAACCACTCATTTGACCACCTCCAGAAAGAGATTTTCTAAAGAAGGCTCTAGAAGTTCAAATTTGATCAGGGAGAAACCTTC
>CAJFSX010000102.1 GCA_904419775.1 Candidatus Pararuminococcus gallinarum
TCCTACCTGCAGCGGAATCTCTTCAGAGTAGACGCCGCTCTCCAGCGCCTCTTCTCCCAGCATGGCTGTGATGCCATCGGCAAAGAAGGCTTTCACCTGTACACCCTCTACCTCGTTTCCTACGGTAGCGGTGTAAGAGAAGGTGTCTTTGCCGAAGGCGGGAGTAAGGGTTCCTTCAGACAGCTCCAGGCCATCCAGGAGAGGTTTCTCTCCGACAGGAGGCTGTTCTTCCTCTTCTCTCGTAACGGTGATGGTGTAGGTCTTATCCCCTGCTACCACGGTGATAGCATTAGGTCCAACATCCAGGGCAATATCCTCGGAGTAAGCGCCAGATGCGACGTCCTTGCCGTTGACGGTGACAGCGGCGTCACCGGTGTAGGTGGGCATGACCTTGACAGAGGAGACGGAGTTTGCCACGGTGGCGGCGTAGGAGAGGGTGTCCTTGTCAAAAGTAGGCTCCAAGGTGCCGGTGGAGAGTTCCAGATTGCTCAGCTCGGTGGGAATGGGCGCCGGATCCGGCAAAGTACGATCCATGGCCTTCATGGAATAAATATCCAAATCCAAGGTCACAGTACCGTTGGTAAAGAATTCCATACTATTGTTGGCCAAATCATTATAGAAGAAGCCTTGGATACAAACTTCTCCATCATTACCATAGACATCGTAACAGATCTGATCCAACATCATCCGCAATTTGATGGTATCTCCATCAATCATGCTCATATCCGGCTTGTAGACATCAAGGACATTGTCTCCATCTGAAGTCCGCTTGTCTACATAGAGTTTGCCGTCGTTTTTATTATAGGTGATAATCAGTTCACGGCCCCCACCCTGACGGAGCTTGAAGCCTACTTCAGTAGCAGTTCCCAGGGTAATGGTGGCATCCATGTCGCAGTTGGTGGACTTAACGTCCTTCAGAACATTTTCGCTGCTTTCATCCAGCTGCGCGCCTTTGAGCTCAAAGATCTTTTGATCCCGCATAGCGTCGACTTCTTCTGTGGGATAGCTAAAGAGCCGGGGCTCGCCATTAACAGTGCGCAGGGTCTGCTCTGTGGGGAGAGACTGCGCGGAGTTCCAGATTCGGCCTGGGACATTGCCGCCACGCTCACGGATCCAGCTAATGGAAACCCGGCGTCCATTGGGTTCATTGGAGAAGGACTGAGTCGCGTAAAGCTCAGGCTCAGGGATGCCAGGGAACTGATCGGAAATACCATTAAGGGGCCGGATATTCTCGGTCTCAGGAACAAACATGACAGTGTCTTCACCGGTCTTTTCCATATGACCAACGATATAGAAGACGCCGCCGCCTCTAAATACCCATTTGACGTTGCCCTCGTCGCCATCCAGAGCGAGAGGATACAGATCCGGGCACTCGGAACCAAAGGCATTCCCGTCGATATCCATAATCTGTCCGCTGTGCTTCCAGTCAATAAGGTTGTGAGAAGTAAACATATGGACATGAGGTTCCAGATAATCCACAGTGACCATGACCCAAATGCCACCGTTTTCCATCGTTGCGTCTTCATACCAGAAGACCTTGGGATCACGGGCAGAAGATCCGTAAATCCCGCCGACATTGGAAACAACAGGGTTATTTTCGTATTTGATCCAAGTACGGCCATTATCGGTGGAGTAAGCCATAGACTGCTTGGTCAAGCCCAAAGTAGTATCCCCACCGTAATTAGTGTAGAAGGCAACCATTCTGGCTCCCGGAGGCGTACTCTCGTCAAACAATCCAGAGGTGTTGTTATAATCGATGACCGCGGAGCCGGAGTAGATGACACCCAGATCATCCGGGGTGATGGCCAAGGGCAGCTCCTGCCAATTGACCATATCCTTGGAGACCGCATGTCCCCAGCTGGTTGTCCCGGTACCGACACCACTGTCAAAGCCACGATTGGTCTGGAAGAACATATGGTATTCCCCAGTAACTTCATTATAAACCAACCCATTGGGGTCGTTCATCTGATGCCGGTAGGGGGTAAAGTGGTAGGTCGGACGGTATTCTTGATCGTAGATGGTCTCCTCATCAAACATCTGCTGAATGTTGATGCTATAGCTGACAGAAAGGCCCGACTCTGGATCCCGAGCTACCACCTTGATGGTATTATAGTCCTCACCCAGTGCTACATTAACCGGCTGGCCGCTGGTCGCAGTGGTATTTCCAATGCTCAGCACCAAACCTTCTGTGCATTCAGCTGTAATATTCACAGAGGTTGTCCCATTGGGTACGCTGCCCATGTAAGCGTGAACATCAGGATCAAACTTTTCATTCATCTGAGCGCCTTCCACCGTAATGCTGGCGATCTCCGGCTGAACGGCGGAATAATAGTTCACATTATTGAAGGTAGCCGTTGTGCCTGTGGCCAAAATGAGACCAAACTGTCCTCCCTCAAAGGTGGGAAGGTTAAAGGAGTGATACAGTGTTCCGTTGACATAGAAATTAGCGACACCAGAACCCAGATATTCCACCCGCAGATGATAAATCTCTGTATTTTGGTCTGCAGCAGACAGGGCGTTGGTATTCACAAATTCATCTTTACCATCTTTGTGGGCAAAGGCGAAAACAGAGTTGCCGCCCTTAACCACCATCAAAGCAAACAGATGGTCCGGCTCCCCACGCTCATTGGTGGGATTATCCGGGTTTTGAAGGCCAAAGGTAATTCCCGCGCCGTACTGCCCGGATTTCAGTTCCACATCAGCCTCATAGATAAAGGTATCATCACTGGCCACAGAGGGAGCGTCAGCGTAAGCAAAGGTGTCCTTGCCAGCATCCACGCCTTTGTAACCGTTGGATTCCTCTGTCCAGGTACCGTTGAGGCCCTTCCATCCAGTCAGGTTAGTAGAGAAGCCTTCCAAGGTACCACCATTGACAGTGTAGTTTACATTGTTAAAGGTCAGAGTCGCATTGCAGGCATTCAGTCCGAAATAGCCGCCGGGGAATTCCGGCAGTTCTCTGGTATGAATCAGATTCCCATCCAGATAGAAGTTGAAGGGGCCGTTTTCGGTTTCCCGCTCCACCTTCAGTTGATAGGTGGTCTGATTCTTCTGCTCTTCGCTTAAGGGAATCGCCTGAATGAAATCTGCGACACCGTTTGTCTCAGAGAAGATGCAGGCATTTCCGCCGCGATCCACATTGAGGCAGAACCACTTGCTCAACGGGTTAGCCGGATCTCTGACACCAAAGACAATACCGCCAGCCTGTTGACCCACAGGGAGGTTTAATTCTGCTTCATATGTAAAGGGGTCGGAACTATTGACCATGGTGGTGGACATGGCGAAGACATTACCTGTGCCAGAGCCTTGATAGCCCTCAGGAAGCTCAGTCCAGGTGCCGCTAACTCCACGCCAGCCAGTCAAGTTGGTGATAAATTCACCAACGAGGAAATCCCCGTCATCGGAGTATCTTACATTGCTGAAAACAGCCTCTGTATCATAGGTCATAAAGCCTAGATAGCCGCCGTTGTAATAGTCGGCAAAAGAAGCCGGCATATTGACAGTAACAGGCTCGTCATTCACAGTAACGGAAAACACTTTCGAAGGCGTTACCGTAACCTTAATATGCTGGGGCTCAGACAGGTCCGCGCCAGAACCTGCCGGGATGCCGGAGAACATCCACTCAGCATTGGCGACAGCCTTCTCATAAAACATAGTCAGGGATAAATTTCCATCTTGAGCGGCAGTAAGCTCCAAGCCAAAAAAAGGATGAGACATTTCGGCCCCTTCGTTGGGGGCGCCAAATGTTAAAGTAGCTTTATTGGAACCTCCCTTAAACAGGATATCCGCTTCATAAGTGAAAGCATTGACCTTGGTGGAAGAACCCACAAAGTTATTCTGTCCTTCCACTCTGGCCACGGTATAGCCGCTTGCCGCATCACCAGTGACGTTATTGCCCACAACACCAGCTAAATCGGTAAGGCCGTCGTCAAGAACAAAGCTGCCTTCATCCGAGTATTTTACATTGCTGAAAACAGCCTGGGTATCATAGGTCATGAAGCCCAGATAGCCGCCGTTGTAATAATCCGCAAAATTTTCCATCATCTGTACAGGTACCGAGGTATTATTGATGGAAACGGAAAATTCCTTATCGGGGGTAACTGTAATCTCTACATGCTGAGGCTGGGTCAAATCCACGCCGGAGCCCGCTGGCACATTCATGAACAGATAGACAGGATTGGCTACTGCCAGTTCGCAGAACATGGTGAGATACAGGTCATATTTATCGTTATTGGGCTGCGCAGATACCTCCATACCAAAAAAAGGATGGGACATTTCACCGCCGGATTCTGCCGCGCCAAAGACCATGGTGCTCTTTCTGCTCCCATCGGGGCTAATTAACATATCCGCCTCATAGGTAAATGCCTCTACTTTGGTCGAAGATCCAACAAAATTATTCTGATTCTCGATTCTCTCTACCGTATAGCCATCTTGGGCATTTCCGGTTACATTGCTTCCAGCGACCCCCTCTAAATCCTGGAGTTCAGCAGCGATTGCGGTGAGGGAGCCCACGGAAAACGGGGAGAAACTCATCACAAGCGCGAGCAACAATGAGAGAATACGGCGAGGCATCTGTCCACCGCCTTTTTTCATTTGTTTCTGTTGCATACAATACTCCTTTTCTTCTCAATTCCTTAAACCATTAAAAGCTAATAACTATTTTTACCCCCTTTTGCTCTTCCAAAATGATCTAATCATATCTATTATAATAAGAGACATTTACCCATTCAATAAGAAAGTACCGTCTTAAAAAAGTTCGTGGAAAACTTCTAATTTGAGAACTTTCATCTTAGTTAAAAAGGCTACACATTCTTTATGATCTATTGAATATCTATGTTGAAAAAATCGGGATCACCTTCATAGCGATCCCGATTTCCTTATGAATTTCCTTCAATTTCTTGGCGTTTTTCTCCTGCCTCCTGAAGCTTTTGTGAGGCCGTCAGCAAAAGCTGGGTTCCCTCGACAAGCTTCTGAGAATTCCCAGAAGGATTCCCGCCGGTGAAGTAGACCTGTAGCTCCTCCTGTATCATCTCCAAACCCTGCAGGGCATTATCTGATGATTCGTCAAGTAACTGCTGCACCTGACGGTATTTTTCCGGTGCCTCTAAATCTCCAAGCTTGCGAAATGTTTCGTTCATCTGATCCAGCAATCCCTCTACCTTTTCTAAGGATGTACTGTCGTTGGGGTCAAGCGTGGGAAGCTGTTGGCTAAAATCGGTAAATACTTCACCGATCTCAGATGAGATAGTATCTAATTCTTCACTATACTGTTCCTCTGCGCTTTTCCCGCCGCTGCAGCTCACCATGGCCAGCAGCATGGCCATAACTAAAAGCAGCGCAAGCACCTTTTTTATCTTTAAATATCCTTTCATATGCCCCTCCACACTTTTTCTG
>CAJFSX010000103.1 GCA_904419775.1 Candidatus Pararuminococcus gallinarum
GGCGAAAAGTTGTTTGAAGAGATTAGTCTGGCGGAGGAAAATACCACCAAAACGTCAAACAACAAAATTTATATTAATAAACCGGTGGATAACAATCTCAACTGGTTTGCTAAAAATGTCAAGCATTTGGAGGAGACGCTGTCTTTACCGGGAATGGACGAAATGTTTGACTCGGTCAAGGATATTGTTTCCACCTTTGAGCACAATGATAATGTAAAGGAAATCTACGGCAATGAGTCGGCAGACCGATAAAAATTTATGCTGCACTGAGATAGCTCGGGCAGGATGGAGGAATACAGTGATGTACGCAAAATTAATGGAGAAAATTGAAAACAAGACGGCAGTGTTAGGCGTTGTAGGCCTGGGTTATGTAGGTCTGCCCCTGGCGGTAGAAAAGGCCAAGGCAGGCTATATTGTCAAGGGTTTTGACGTCCAAGAAAAAAAGGTGGAGATGGTCAATTCCGGCCATAATTACATCGGCGATGTGGTGGATAGCGATCTAAAGAAGATTGTAGACGAGGGGCGGCTGACTGCTTATGCCGATTTTGCCCATATTCATGAATGTGATTGTGTTGCCATCTGTGTGCCCACTCCGCTGGACAAATACTATCAGCCGGATATTTCTTATGTGGAGTCTTCTGCTAAAGCGGTTGCTGAGTACTCCAAACCTGGTATGTTGGTAGTGCTGGAAAGTACCACCTATCCCGGTACTACAGAAGAGGTCATCCAGCCCTTGTTTGAAGCAAAGGGATACACTGTGGGGAAGGATGTTTTTCTGGCATTCTCTCCTGAGCGGGTAGATCCGGGCAATAAAGAATATAAGACGAAAAATACTCCTAAAGTTGTTGGTGGTGTTACCCCTGAGTGTACCAAGCTGGCGGCGAAGCTCTATGGCAATGTGTTGGATAGCGACATTTTTGAGGCTTCCAGCCCCAAGGTAGCTGAGATGGAGAAAATTCTGGAGAACACCTTCCGGAACATCAACATTGCACTTGCCAACGAAATGGCCATTCTTTGTAAGCGGATGGACATTCCAGTTTGGGAAGTGATTGATGCGGCAAAGACCAAGCCTTATGGGTTTATGGCCTTTTATCCTGGACCTGGACTGGGGGGACACTGTATTCCCATTGACCCATTCTATTTGACCTGGAAAGCCCGTGGCTATGATTATCATACACGCCTGATAGAAATTGCTGGAGAAATCAATAACAACATGCCCGAATACGTAGTAGAAAGGATCAGCCATATGCTCAACCGGGAAAAGAAGAGCATCAATGGTTCCAAAATCCTTCTGCTGGGCGTTGCCTATAAACCGGATATTGATGATCTTCGTGAGTCTCCAGCGCTTAAGGTAATCGAGCATTTGGAGAAATTCGGGGCAGAACTTGTTATCAATGAACCTTTCGTCAAAGACTTTAAACATAATGGAAAGGAATATCACTCCACCGACCTCAGCGATCAACTTATCAAAGATGCTGATATTGTGGTGGTGTTGACCAACCACAGTTGCTATGATGCTGAACACATTGTCAAGACAGCGAAAATGGTCTTTGATACCCGTAATTTGACCAAGGGAATTGACGCAGACAATCTGGAAAGATTGTAATTTTAAGAGATGGAGCGCGTGAAAATGATCAGTGAAAGGGCCCATATTGCATCAAATGCGGTGATTGGAGAAAATGTGGTCATTGAGGATGACGTCGTCGTAGGTGAGGGCTGCCAGATTGGTCATCACGTGGTCATCCGTCAGGGGAGCCGTATCGGAGATAATGTACGCATTGACGACTTTTCCTGCATTGGAAAGCTTCCTATGAAGGCTGCCAACAGTGCTACTACCAGCGAAAAGGAATTGCCGCCAGCCACGGTGGAGGATGGGTGTATGATAGGCACCCATGTGGTTATCTATCGTGGAGCTGCCCTGGGTAAAGGCTGTTTAGCAGCTGATCAGGCCACTGTTCGTGAGGATGTGACGGTGGGTGAGCGGACCATCATTGGCCGTGGTGTGACAGTAGAAAATTTTTGCCATATTGGTTCTTTTACCAAGATTGAATCCAATGCCTATATTACTGCCTATAGCCGTATTGGGGATCGGTGTTTTATCGCCCCTTGTGTTGTCACTTCTAACGATAATTTTGCTGGCAGAACCAAGGAGCGTTTCTCTCATTTTCGTGGGGTAACCATAGAAAATGGGGGGAGGGTCGGCGCAGGAAGCATCATCCTACCAGGTAAGACCATCGGTACGGATGCATTTGTCGCGGCTGGGAGTGTGGTCACCAAGGATATCTCTCCTAAAATGGTGGCTATGGGATCACCAGCTCGGGAAATTCGACCGGTACCGGAAGAGCAGCTTTTGGAAAATCAGTAGAAAAGCAAGTACATGAATACTAGCCGCAGTTTTAGATGTATTATTTAAGACTGCGGCGTTACTGCCTGAAGAATGGCAACAATACAGAAGGAAAATAATGACCGGAGGTAAAACAGATGATAGATACAGTCAAATATGCCTTGATTGGCTGCGGACGCATTTCTCCTAACCATATTGCAGCGGTAAAAAATAACGACCATATTGAATTGGTTGCAGTTTGTGATATTGTTCCTGAGAATATGGAGCATTTACTGTCTCAATTTGAACTGCAGGATAAGGGAATTGCCCGTTATACCGACTATCATCAGATGCTTAAGGAGCAGCATCCTCATCTGGTCGCCATTGCAACCGAAAGCGGCAAGCATGGACAGATTGCTTTGGACTGTATTGCGGAAGGTTGTAATTTAATTATTGAAAAACCTATTGCTCTTTCTTTGGACGAAGCAGATGCCATCATCGCAGAATCGGAAAAGCAAGGTGTCATTGTCTGTGCCTGCCACCAAAATCGCTTTAATAAATCTATCCAGAAAATCAGGGAAGCCCTAGAAGAAGGACGCTTTGGAAAAATGTTTCATGGAACTGCTCATATCCGGTGGAACCGTTCCAAACCCTATTACGACCAAGCCAAATGGCGGGGTACCTGGGAACAGGATGGCGGTGCCTTGATGAACCAGTGCATCCACAATATTGACCTGCTTCGCTGGATGATGGGGGATGAAATTACCGAGGTTATGGCCTATACTGATCGTCTGAATCATGATTACATTGAGGCAGAGGATCTGGGACTTGCCATTGTTAAATTTAAAAACGGGGCTTATGGCGTTATCGAAGGGACCACCAATATTTATCCTCATAATTTGGAGGAGACTCTCTATCTCTTCGGGGAAAAGGGGACAGTAAAAGCAGGTGGAAAGTCGGTGAATATCATTGAAGAATGGAATTTTGCTGATGAGACCGGTGATGTTGATGCGATTAAGAAAGAATTTGGGGAAAATCCGCCCAATGTCTATGGATTTGGACATACACCTCTTTATAAAAATGTGATCGATGCGGTACGCCATGGGAAACAGCCCTATGTGGATGCCCGAGCAGGCCGGCGTGCTTTGGAGCTGGTTTTGGCCATATATCTTTCGGCGAAAGAAGGAAAAGCAGTAAAACTGCCGCTGAGCCATTGCAGCACTTTGGATTTTAAAGGCAGGTTTTAAAGGGCATGAAGCTGAAGCTATGGGATCGCATCAAGGGCCTATTTCAGGGCGACTTTGTAAAAAATGTGCTGATTCTGGTCAGTGGTTCTACTGTCGCCCAGTTTCTGCCAGTTCTCTTGTCGCCTTTGCTGGGTCGTTTATATAGCCCAGATGACTACGGTATTTATACACTATTTGTTTCCACTGTCAATATTTTAGGGCAATTGGTAGGGTTTAAATATGACTTTGCCATTGTGGTTTCAGATACCGATGAAAAGGCTAATGGTCTGTTTTTTCTGAGCATGACGCTGACAGTTGGGATTTCTGCTGCCATGATCCTGGCATTTCCTTTTGCAAAACCAATTTCTCAGCTGCTCGGTGGCGGGGATAATATTGGTTGGATTTTTTGCCTCCCGATGGCGGCACTGATGACGGGAATGTATAATTCCCTCAACTACTATAATGTTCGTCTCAAAGAATATAAGGCCATTACTAACGCCAATATTATCAAGACGGTTGTCCAGTCTGGGATTCAATTGGGACTCGCTTTTCTCCACTGGGGCGCCATGGGATTGATTTTAGGACAGATGATTTCCTTCGCAGCTGGAAATACACGGATGATCCATAATTTAAAAGGCAGGGTACACCGCAAAGATTTCAATCGTAAGGCTTTGGTCGATGTGGCAAAGGAATATTCCAACTATCCTAAGTTTACCATGCCTGGCTCTCTTGCCAACACCATGACCTATAATGTCATTTCTTATTTTCTATCCGCACTTTACAGCACTGCACAGCTGGGATATTATTCCATGGTCAACCGGGTACTGGGTACACCTCTCTCCATGGTGGGTGGAGCAGTTGGGCAGGTCTTTGTCAAACAGGCGGCAGATGAAAAAAATACTTCCGGCAATCTTTCCCATACCTTTAGTAAGGTTTCTGGCCTTTTGCTATTATTGTCAGTCCCAATGTTTTCCATCCTTTTTATCTTTGCTGAACCGATTATTCGGATCTTTCTCGGAGAACAGTGGCTGCCCGCTGCCGATTATATTCGTATTTTGACCCCGATGTTCCTGGTGCGCTTTATTGTTTCACCAATATCCAACAGCGCCTTGGTGATGGGGAAACAGCTGATGACAATGATCTGGCAATTTGGATTGCTTTTGTTTGCCCTGGTTCCAACCGGTGTTGCGGCGCTGTGTGACCTTACGGTTAAAAACTATCTGCTAATTTTATCGATATCTCTTGCCATCGCTTATTTCATTTTCTATGTCTATTGCCACTACATTGTCAAGCAGTATCAGAACCATTAATATAATTGTTCATGGTGAGGAAACGGAGATGATTTCATGAAAATTGCATTACTTGCGCCTGCGAATTCTAGCCATACCATCAAATGGGCCAATGCCTATGTCAGGCACGGACATAGAGTACGTCTTTACTCGCTGCCTAACCATGCCAATCAGAATGAGATCATTGATGAGCGTGTACAAATCGTTTATTTGAAGACAGGTGGATTTCGAGGGTACTTAATGGGGGGAAGGCAGCTGCGAAAGGATATTCAGAGCTTTCATCCAGATATAGTCAATGCCCACTATGCTAGCGGCTATGGGACATTAGCGCGGATGGCGAAGGTTCATCCGCTTCTCTTGTCCGTATGGGGAAGCGATGTCTATGATTTTCCTTATAAAAGCCTCCTTCATAAAAAAATTGTGTGGAAGAATATCCAAAATGCAGACCGTCTTGCCTCCACCAGCCATGTGATG
>CAJFSX010000104.1 GCA_904419775.1 Candidatus Pararuminococcus gallinarum
GGAGATGGATGAAGATGAATAAAAGAGGCTTGTTGATTGTACTCTCCGGGCCTTCCGGCGTGGGCAAGGGAACGGTCTTGCGCAGTTATTTAGAAAAGAACCCCAATACCCGACTGTCCGTTTCGGCAACTACCCGTCAGCCTAGAATGGGAGAGGTCAATGGAGTTCATTATTATTTTCTGACAGAAAAGGAATTTGAGAAAAAGGTAGAACAAAACGAGATGCTAGAATACGCTACCTACAGCGGCAACCGCTACGGGACCCCGGGTGGACCGGTGAAAGAGATGCTGGAGGATGGACATGATGTCATCCTGGAGATAGAGGTCCAGGGCGCTATGCAAATCAAGAAAAGCTGTCCTGACGCTATCTTTATTTTCATCATGCCTCCGAACATGGCAGAGCTGACCCACCGTTTGGTGGACCGCAAGACCGAGGATGACGAGACGATCCGCCGCCGTCTGGAGCGCTCCCATGCGGAGATTGCCATGGCGCACGAGTATGACTATGTGGTCATCAACGACACCATCGACAATGCATTGGAAAAACTGGAAGCCATCGTCTGCGCTCAAAAGTGCAGCATGAGCCATATGAAAGAATTTGTGGAAGAGGTGTTGGAGGATGCTTAAACCATCGTTGACAGCCCATATTTTAAAACCGGGGCAAAGCTATTACTCTCTGGTAGTGGCTGTGGCCAAACGTGCCCGGCAGATTGCCGAGGAGGCGGAGGAAAATCATGAGATCCTGGTGGAAAAACCGGTACAGTTGGCGGTAGAGGAATTTACCAACAACAAGTACAAGATGGTAGAGCCGCCGGATATCGGCAAGGATATTGAATAATTCAGAGGAGGACGGCCATGAAACAGCTGGAGGGTAGGACCATTGTTTTGGGGGTGACCGGCGGGATTGCCGCGTATAAGGCCGCCTATCTTTGCAGTGCCTTGGCGAAAGCGGGGGCGCAGGTCCATGTGATCATGACCCGCAACGCGATGGAATTTGTGGCCCCCCTGACCTTTGAAACCCTTTCTGGACAAAAGTGTGTTACCGATACCTTTGACCGAAATTTTCAGTGGAATGTAGAGCATGTGGCTCTGGCCAAACGGGCGGAACTGTTTGTGGTAGCGCCCGCTACTGCCAATATCATCGCAAAGTTTGCCTGTGGAATTGCTGACGATATGCTCTCTACCACATGGCTGGCGGCCTCCTGCAAAAAGTTGGTTTGCCCGGCTATGAACACGGGAATGTATGAAAACCCAGTGACCCAGCGGAATATAGAGACCCTGCGCGACCTTGGAGTGGAGATGGTGGAGCCGGGCGTCGGCCGTCTTGCCTGTGCAGATACGGGCCGGGGCCGGCTGGCCGAGCCGGAGGAAATCTTCGAGAGGATCTGTGAGCTTCTCTGCGCAAAGCAAGATCTTGCGGGTAAGCGGGTGCTTGTCACTGCCGGCCCCACCCAGGAGGCGTTGGATCCAGTCCGCTATATCACCAACCATTCCAGCGGGAAGATGGGGTTCGCCGTGGCCCGCCGGGCCGCCCAGCGGGGCGCCAAGGTTACCTTGGTGGCGGGGCCTGTATCCCTGCCCACACCTGCGGGAGTGGAGCGGATAGATGTCAAAAGTGCCCTGGATATGTTTGAGGCAGTCAAATCCCATATGGAGGAAAGCGACATTATCATCAAAACTGCCGCTGTGGGGGATTTTCGTCCCGAGACCCAGGCGCAGGACAAAATCAAGAAGACCGGAGAGGACGTTATGACCGTCCGCCTTGTGAAAAACCCGGATATCCTACAGTATGTAGGGAGTCATAAAAGACCGGGCCAGGTGGTCTGCGGCTTTTCGATGGAAACCCGGGATCTGATCGAGAATTCCGGCAAGAAGCTGAGGGCCAAGCACGCGGATATGATTGTGGCCAATTCCCTGACAGAGCAGGGCGCTGGATTTGGGGTGGATACCAACGTTGCCACCCTGTTGACAGAGCAGGGGGCAGAACAGCTGCCTATGATGAGCAAGGAGAATTTAGCCGACGTAATTTTGGACCGGCTTCTCTCTTTATAGCGCAGCGGGGATTTTGTTCCAATTCAATAGCATAAACGGAGGTGGCTTGTCATCGCTGTGGTGGACGTTGTAAAGGTTGCAGTGGACAAAGCTGCTTTTCATTTTGATAAATTATACGACTATCTCCCGCCGGAGGCTCAGACAGCCCAGAACCTGGTAGGCTGCCGGGTGCTGGTGCCCTTTGGCAAGGGCAACCGAAAACGCCAGGGAATTGTCCTGGGCTGGGAAAAGCGGGAACGGGAGAAATTTCTCAAACCGGTGAGCGCGGTGATTGATAGAGAACCGGTACTCACCGAGGAAATGCAAAAGCTTATGCGGATGCTCAAAGAGAGCACCTTTTGCACCTGGTTTGACGCTCTGCGCTGTGTCATCCCCGGTGGGCTAGGCTATGAGATACGGCCTCGCTACACGGCGATGCGGGATCCCTTAGCAGAGGAAGCAGCCGGCCTATCTGCGGAGGAAACCCAGATTTACACCTATATCAAAAATCATAAGCAGGGCGTCGGCGAGCAGAAGATCAAGGGGGATCTGGGCTATAGGGATGTCGGCCCCATCATTGCCAGGTTAAAATCCACAGGGTTGATTGCCCAGATAGAAGATGTGCGACGGAAGGTTCTGGACGAGACGGTGGTGATGGTCCGCCTCTCGATGGGACCGGAGGAACTGAGCGAGAAAAAGCTGACCGCGAAACAACGTGCGGTGGTAGATTTCCTCTTGGAGGTGGAAACCGCTTCCATCAAGGAAATCGGCTATTTCTGCGCGGTGACCCGGGCGGTCACCGATCGCCTGCGGGATCAGGGTGTGGTGGAATACCTGGACTGGGAGGTCTACCGCAGGCCCTATGAAGTGATAACACCTCCCTCCGATGAGGAAATACAGCTTTCAGAACACCAGCAAAAAGCCTATGACCAGCTTTCTGGATTTTATAGAGAAGGGAAATACAGCACCACCCTGCTGTATGGGGTAACGGGAAGCGGAAAAACCTCTGTTTTCCTCAAGCTGACCCGGCAGGTCATTGCCGACGGAAAGACAGTCATCGTCATGGTGCCGGAAATCTCCCTGACCCCCCAGACGGTGGAACATTTCCACCGATGCTTTGGCAATAATGTGGCCGTCCTTCACAGTGCCCTTTCTATGGGGCAGCGGCTGGATGAATGGAAACGCATCCGCCGGGGAGAGGTTCAGGTGGTGGTAGGCACCCGTAGCGCGGTGTTTGCCCCCCTGGAAAATATCGGTCTGATCGTCATGGATGAGGAGCAGGAGCACACCTATAAATCCGAATCCTCCCCGCGGTTTCACGCCCGGGATGTAGCCAAGGTCCGGTGTGCTTTCCATGAGGCCATGTTATTATTGTGTTCCGCCACCCCTTCGGTGGAGAGCTATTACTTTGCCAAGATGGGGAGATACCATCTGGTGACCCTCCGCAAGCGATACGCGTCGGCAAAGCTTCCCAATACCTATATTGTGGACATGCGGGGGGAGGCGATGGAGGGCAATACTTCTGTTTACAGCTCCACTGTCCTCGACGCCCTGAAAAAGACTCTCCAGCGGGGCGAGCAGGCGATTTTGCTGCTCAACCGCCGGGGCTATCATACCAGCGTACGGTGCCCCAGCTGTGGCCGCGTGTGGAAATGCCCCCATTGCAGCATTTCCCTGACCTATCACCGGGCCAACTCCCGGCTGATGTGCCACTACTGTGGCTATAGTGAAGAACTCCCCAGCACCTGCCCCCAGTGTGGATATGATCACCTGAGCTTTCGGGGGGCTGGCACCCAGCAGGCAGAGGAACAGCTGGGGGAGCTTCTTCCGGAAGCCCGCGTTCTGCGGATGGATATGGATACCACCATGTCAAAGTTTTCCTACCAGAAAAATTTTGACGCCTTCCGGGAGGGGCAGTATGATATTATGATTGGCACCCAAATGGTGGCCAAAGGGCTCAATTTCCCTAAGGTGACCATGGTAGCGGTCCTCTCCATTGACCAGGCCCTTTATTCCACCGATTTTCGAGCCTATGAACGGGCCTTTGGCTTAATGACCCAGGTGGTGGGCCGATGCGGGAGAAACGAGCTGCCGGGCACCGCTTACATCCAGACCTATACGCCGGAAAATCCGGTGATTGAGATGGCGGCGGCCCAGGATTACGACCGATTTTTTGACGAGGAGATCCTCAGCCGGAAGGTGATGCTCTACCCGCCCTTTTGTTCCATCTGTTCGGTGGGATTTTCGGGAGAGCGGGAAAGCCAGGTGATCCGGGCAGCAGGGGGGTTTGTTGAAAGGCTAAAATACAAGGTCGGCCACGGCTACGAGAATCTTCCCATCAAGCTGTTAGGCCCCACCGGTTTTGGTGTCCTAAAGGTGAGCAACAAATACCGTTACCGTGTGATCATCAAATGTAGAAATGATGAAAAGTTTCGAAGGATGATCAGCGAGCTTCTCATAGAAATGGGCAAGGAAAAGGAAGTTTCCGATGTGTCCGTCTTTGCCGATCTATATTTTGACTCCAATCAATAGATAAAAAAGAAAAAGGAGATAAAAACCATGGCAATCAGACAAATTGTACTGGAAGGGGACGACGTCCTCCGGAAGAAATGCCGTCCTGTCACCGATTTTAACCAGAGGCTTTGGACCATGCTGGACGATATGGCGGAAACTATGTACGCCTCCGACGGAGCCGGCCTTGCAGCTCCCCAGATTGGCGTGCTCCGTCAGGCAGTGGTCATTGACACCGGAGACGGCCTCATTGAGCTGATCAATCCCCAGATCATCGAGGAAAAGGGAAAACAAGAGGGCCCGGAAGGCTGCCTGTCCTGTCCTGGGGAGGCGGGCATCGTGGTACGCCCCATGCATGTAAAGGTGGCGGCCCAAAATAGATATGGAGAAAAAATCGTCCTCAAGGGCAGTGAATTGACCGCCCGCGCTATGTGCCATGAAATTGACCATCTCAACGGCCGTCTGTTTAAGGACATTGCCGTCCGGATGATGCAGGAGGATTAGCCTCCTTGAAAAACGGGGGAGGAGCAAAGATGAAGATTGTTTTTATGGGAACGCCGGATTTTGCGGTGCCCTGTTTACAGGCCCTGATCGATGGGAGACATGAGATCCTGGGAGTCTATACCCAGCCGGATAAGCCGAAAGGAAGAGGC
>CAJFSX010000105.1 GCA_904419775.1 Candidatus Pararuminococcus gallinarum
TTACCCGCGCCGGAAATGAATACCGCTGGAAACGGCACGACAGCTTGACCGTCCGGGGAAACAAATGGTACAGGCACAGCCAGAGCAAGGGCGGCGGCCACAATGCCAGCGCTGCGGGTATATTCCTCTTTCAAATAGAGATAATGGGCCTGTACATACAGCGCAAAGGCCCGAAGCCCCGGCGGCAGCAGCGGCAGAAAGCTCTCAACCTCCGGCATTTCCTCCGGCAGTGGCAGATGGAGTGATATTGGTTGATGCTTCGTTCAGAAACGCGCCAATTTTTCGCTTCTTCCCGGATGGATAATGTTCATCCCATCATTGCCTTTTAGGAAAATATTTCTCGCCCAAATTATTGTGTGTTTATAATTTTTACATCATATTGTATACGAATGTCCGTAGTCACTCAGCACCTCTAACGACTAGTTAAGCGAAATTAAATGGGTAGACAGGACAAATCCGCATCTCTTTGAAAATTGGAAGAAAGGCTTTGAGCAAATGAGAACCGGTGTGTCAGGTCACACCGGTTCTCATCGAAATACATTTTGCTTTTAATAGGATGCTGCCTAATGGCAGAGATTTTTATTGACTATTTTCTTTCAGTTTTCTCAGAACTACCATGTTTGCAGATATCTTTAAGCTCACAGCTGCCGCAATCAGGCTTCCTGGCTTTGCAGCGTTCTCTTCCAAAGAGAACAAAGCGATGGCAAAGGTCGCTGGATTCTTCGGGAGGGAGAATTTTTCGCAGCTGCTCTTCGCATTTGGCGGGGTCTTTGGTGTCGGTCAAGCCTAAAAGGTTGGTAATCCGGATACAGTGGGTATCGCAGACGATGGCCGGCTTATGAAAAATATCTCCTAAAATCAGATTGGCGGTTTTTCTTCCCACGCCCGGTAGCGTAAGCAAATCCTCCATGTTGTCGGGTACCTTGCCGTCAAAGCGTTCCAGTAAAATTTTGCACATTTCTACAATGGATTTGGCCTTCGTTTTATAAAGTCCACAAGGCTTAACAATTTCTTCAACCTGAGTGAGATCCGCCTGGGCGAAGGATTCCACTGTGGGGAATTGGGCGAATAGATCCTGGGTTACAATATTGACTCGGGCGTCGGTACACTGAGCAGAAAGCCGTGTGGCAATCAGCAGTTCGTAATCTTTCCGATAAGTAAGAGAACAGATGGCGTCGGGATATTTTTCCTTCAAGCGCTCAATGACAGCGAGAGCCCGCTGCTTTTTTGTCATAGACATTTCCTCCTTAAGGGATCCCCCATCCCAGCATTTCCGGCACGCCGAAAAAGAGAATGCCTAAGACTGCAGAAATAACAATAAGCCAGATGGGGTGAGTTTTAAATTTAAGATGGATCAGTAAGATTACCGCAAAAATAATTAGCCCACGATAATTGATATGGGAAAACGCCGCGGAGAAGCTGGAAAGGTCGGGAAGAAAGTTGGCAATACCAATAGTGAAGGCGGCAGAAGAGACCAAACCAACAATAACTGGACGCAATCCCTGCAAAGCGGAACGAACATAGAAATTCTTCTGAAAGTTCATAAAATATCGTGCGATGAATAAAATAATGAGAAATGAAGGAAGGACCACACCGACAGTAGCAAAAGTTGCCCCTACTATCCCGCCCATTTCAGAACCAACGAAGGTGGCAATATTGACGGCAAAAGGCCCTGGGGTAGATTCGGAAACCGCGATGAAATCGATGAATTGTTCGAGTTCCATCCATCCATTGCCTACAACATCCGCCTGGATCAGGGGGATCATAGCATATCCGCCGCCGATGGTAAAAAGCCCAATCTTAAAAAAGGTGAAAAAAAGCTGAAGAAGAATCATCTTACATGTCCCCTCCCTTTTTGTCCGGCGTATTTTTTACCTTGATAACTTGATACACAATGCCGCAAACCATACCGGTGAGGAGAATGTAAATGGAATTCACGTTAAAAAAGGCGGAAGCGATGAAGGTGGCGCCTAGAAGGACAAAACTAATCATATCCCGAGGACAAAACTTTGCCAGTTTTATGGCTGCGCTTACAATAAGCACGACGATTCCCGCGCGAATGCCTTCAAACGCATAAGAGACGATTTTTAAGCTTTTAAACTCCAGAAAGAATAAGGAAATGATAAAGATCACCGTAAAGGAGGGAATAACTACCCCCAGCGTGGCGAAAAAAGCGCCCCAGAATCCGGCCGTTTTATAGCCGATAAAGGTGGCCGAATTTACAGCAATAACACCGGGGGTAGACTCGGCAATGGTGATGATATCCATGACATCCTCTTCAGTGATCCAGTGGCGTTTGTCTACCACTTCTCGCTCCATTAGCGCAATCATAGCATATCCGCCTCCAAAAGTGAAGGCGCCAATTTTAAAAAAGGTGAGAAAGAGTTGGACGACTTGTCGCCATTTTCGACTGATTTGCACAAAATCCCTCCTGTTTTTTTCTACAAAACTAAGTCTATAGCGCTCCTTAGAAGATGTCAACACGATGATCATATAACACAGTATGATTTTGTAAAGTTATCCTAAATTCCGTGTATAAAAAATTGACAGTGCCTAGCAAATAGGATACACTCTGTATTAAGTCCATTCAAATTCACTGTACTGGGGGTAGCTCCGGGGAGAGGAGGCTAAAATGGACAGAGAAAAATATGTGTTGCATAGTTTTATTGTCAATGATGGAAATATCGTGCCGGCCACAGCGGTAGTACGGCTGTATGTAGACGGAGTTGAAAAGGAATATGTAGGACGGGCGGAACATGCAATAGAAGCAATTATAAGAGCCATTGACAAGATTGTGAAATTAGACGCCCATATGGACTCCTACCATTTTGATGTCACCGCAAGGCCTGAGCAATTTGGTGGAAAGGCTCAGGTTCGGGTACGCCACGGCGGCAGGATGTATATGGGGGAAAGCGACGGTGTCGATGCCATTGAGGCAGTAATCAAAGCTTATCTCCATGCACTGAACCAGGTGTAGGGAAAGACTTCTTTATCTTTGTAAACCGTAAATCTGTGAGATCGTACAGAATAATTGGTGAATTTATCAAAAAAACGGGCTGTCGGCATTATGCTGACAGCCCGTTTTTTACATGATATAGGAGTTAATGGTTTATCTACTTTTGGCAGGCAACTTTCTGTTATGGGGCAGAAAAGGAAGAATAGCTTACAAGCAGTTATTGCAGTTCCAGCTTGTGTCAGACCAGGTGGAATCGCATCCACAGCTGGAGGCTGCATTGGCACTGTTCCAGCCGCAGCCACAATTCCAGTTGGTGGAATTAGCAGTATTGGAAGTGTTTGCGTTAGCGCAGGAGCATCCGCTCCAGGTATTCCAGCCGCAACCGCAGCCACAGCATCGATTATTATTGCAACACATAAAAGGTTTCCTCATTTCATTGTGATTCGACAGCCGCCTTCAACGGCTAACTTATCTTATGATGCATGTCTTTTTTTGGTGCGGGAAAGCACACATATTTTTGGCCAGGCATAAAAACGGATAAATACCCGACATCCGACAAGAAATTCTTCCTGGATGTGACATGTCCTCAGGTTGTCCCCGAACTATAATAAGAAATATGGAAAATAATTCCATGTAACGAGGCGAGATAATGACTGTTAAGAGGGAAGAAGGTGATGAGATGGAGACCCAGGTAATCTATTTGGACGTCCTGATATGTACCAATCTGCTCATCAATTATCTGCTCCTTTTGGCAACGGCCAAATTAAGCGCCCGTTTTAGCAGGAGAAGTCGGCTTTTTTTAGCCGCCGCCCTAGGCTCCCTTACCTCCCTTTTGATATTATTACCGCCTATTGGCTTTTGTTGGGAAATGCTAACACGAATTGTTTCCGCTTTTGTGATCGTGGCCGTGGCATTTCCTCGGAAATCCTATAAAATTTATGGAAAAACAGTATTTTGTTTTTTCTCCGTGAGCATGGGATTTGCAGGGGTTATGTTTGCCCTTTGGATGTTCATGGCACCGTCATCTTTCTATATTGCCAATGGTATTGTCTACTTTGATATTTCCGCTGTGACATTGGTAGTGTTCAGTCTGACAGCTTATCTCCTGCTGAGCCTGTTTCACCGTATCTTTCGAGTGCATCCAATTTCAAACCGCATATATGAAGTGCGGGTCGAAATTGATGGAAAAGCCGTCAAGCTAAAAGGATATTTGGATACGGGAAATACGCTGCGGGATCCCTTCTTAGGAACGCCAGTAGCGGTTTGCTCCATAGAAAAAATACTCCCTATATTGCCGGCGGCAATTATGGATTACTATGAAAGGGTACAGGGAAGTCCAGGAAAAAATGGATCTCTTCTGGTGGAGACAAAGAGTCCTGCACGAGTCATCCCTTTTCAAACCGTTGGCGGAAGTGGGCTATTGGTCGCATTCCGGCCAGATCACTTTGTGTTTTTTGAGGGCGGCCGAGAAAGGGAAGTGGAGGATATTCTCATTGGCATCACAGAGAAACAGGTGGGCGGTGGCAACTACGACCTTTTATTGGGCCGCGATACAGTGTTTCATTGAAATTAAGATTCTATACGGAAGAAAAGAGGAGAGAAGCGGCATGAATACAAAATACAGGGGAGCATTATGTCAGATTGTCAGATGGCTTAAAAAGTATATGGTGAAAATCCGTCTTGGTAACCATGTTTTTTATATCAATGGACCAGAAACGCTTCCGCCCCCCCTAAGCCGGGAGGAGGAGGCGCAGGTTTTTCAGCGTTTGGAGAATGACGAGGAGGATGCGAAACAGACGCTGATTGTGCATAATCTGCGTTTGGTGGTTTATATCGCCAGGAAATTTGAATCCACAGGCATTGGCGTAGAAGATTTGATTTCCATCGGGACAATAGGGCTGATTAAGGCGGTCAATACCTTTTGCCCCAAACGGAATATCAAACTTGCAACTTATGCGTCCCGCTGCATTGAAAACGAAATCCTGATGTTCCTCCGCAAAAGCCAATCCTCCAAGAATGAAGTATCTATTGATGAGCCGCTGAACATTGACTGGGATG
>CAJFSX010000106.1 GCA_904419775.1 Candidatus Pararuminococcus gallinarum
TATGCGGGTATCTTCCCCGCCGTTCCGTCATCCCTGTTATTTTGGTGTGGACGTGGACAGCCGTGACAAGCTCTTGGCATGTAAGATGGATGAAGAACAGATGGCAAAACATATTGGAGTTGACAGTTTAGGATTCCTGACGGTGGAAGACGTCCAGAAGATTGCCGGAATCCCCGACAGTGAATTCTGTGTGGGATGCTTTACCGGAAACTATCCCATCGAGGTTCCTTCGGAAATGCCCAAGGATAAATTTGAGACAAAGCTGAGTGAAAAGAAAAAATAAAAAGGCAAACAGGGGAGTTGGTCGATAATGAATAGCTACAGCGACAGCTATAAGGCGGCCGGTGTTGACGTAACAGCCGGATACAAAGCAGTAGAACTGATGAAGGAACATGTAGCCAAAACCATGACCTCTGGCGTACTTTCGGGCTTGGGAGGCTTTGGTGGACTTTTCGAGCTGGATCTTTCCGAGACAAAACACCCGGTGTTGGTAGCGGGAACTGATGGTGTTGGCACCAAGCTGAAAATCGCATTTTTGCTGGATAAACATGATACTGTAGGAATTGATTGCGTGGCCATGTGCGTCAACGACATTGTATGTTCTGGTGCTAAGCCACAGATTTTCCTTGACTATGTGGCTGTGGGCAAAAATGTGCCAGAACGGGTGGCACAGATTGTCTCCGGCGTGGCGGAGGGCTGTGTCCAAGCAGGATGCGCTCTGATCGGCGGAGAAACGGCGGAGATGCCGGGCTTCTATCCCGAAGATGAATACGACCTAGCTGGATTTGCGGTAGGTGTTGTAGACAAAGAAAAGATTTTGGATCAAAACACGATGGAAGAGGGGGATGTCATCGTCGCCCTGGCCTCCAGCGGTGTGCACTCCAACGGCTTTTCTTTGGTGCGCAAGGTATTCAATGTAGAGAAAAATGATCTTACCATGTACAGTGACGAGCTGGGCATGACCCTGGGAGAGGCGTTGCTGACTCCCACCAAAATCTATGTCAAGCCTGTGCTCAAGCTGATGGAATCTGTATCTGTCCGCGCTATCGCTCATATTACCGGCGGTGGGTTCTACGAGAATATTCCCCGTTGCCTAAAGCCGGGAATGATGGCGTCAATTGACAGTGCCAGCCTGCGCATCCTTCCCATCTTCAAGATGATCCAGACGGTGGGACAGATTCCAATGCGCGACATGTACAACACCTTTAATATGGGTGTAGGTATGTGTGTCATCGTACCGAAAGATCAGGCTGACAAAGCAGTAGAAATCCTTACTTCCTGTGGAGAGACGGCTTATATTATTGGCCAGGTCAAAGCAGGCGAGGGAATTGAAATCAAATAGAGGAATTTTGGCCGCTTGACTATTCTTGGGAAGCGGCCATCTTCTCCAATAGAATGGGAAGGAAGAGACAGCGGATGCAGAAAATCGCCGTATTGGTCTCGGGGGGCGGAACCAATTTACAGGCTATCTTGGATGCGCAGGATTCTGGTATCATCCGAGATGGAAGAGTGGCGCTGGTCCTCTCTAGCAGCCCGAAGGCTTATGCGTTGGAGCGGGCGCGAAACCACGGGATTGAGACCGTAGTAGTTTCAAGAAAAGAATATCCTGACCCTGTGGACTACGGAAGAAAGGTGATCGAGATCCTGGACGCCCATGAAATTGATCTTGTGGTGTTGGCCGGATTTTTGTCGATCCTATCGAAAGAAGTGACTGACGCCTATCGGGATAGAATTATCAACGTTCATCCCGCTCTGATTCCCTCCTTTTGTGGGGATGGTTACTATGGCTTGCGGGTACATCAGGCGGCGCTGGATTATGGAGTCAAGGTGACGGGAGCAACCGTCCACTTTGTCAATGAGGTCACAGATGGGGGAAAGATTATTCTACAGAAGGCGGTAGAGGTCAAGGATGGGGATACACCGGAAACCTTGCAGCGCCGGGTAATGGAAGAAGCGGAATGGGAACTACTCCCCAAGGCAGTGCAAATGCTTTGCCAGCAGTTTGAACAGGGAAAAAATAAGGAGAAAGGATGTTTGCAATGAAGAAGAGAGCGATTCTCAGTGTTTCTGATAAGACTGGAATTGTAGAATTTGCCAAGGAGCTGGAAGCCCTGGGCTATGAAGTGGTTTCCACCGGCGGCACAGCAAAAGTGCTGCGGGAGAATGGGGTTCAGGTGACAGGTGTATCCGACATCACCGGTTTTCCCGAGTGCCTGGATGGCCGTGTAAAAACCCTGCATCCATTGGTGCATGCTGGCATTCTAGCCATGCGTTCCAATCCTGAGCATATGCGCCAGGTAGAGGAATTAGGGGTTACCCTCATTGACGTCGTAGCCATCAATCTCTATCCCTTCAAGCAGACAATCCTGAAACCAGGCGTACAGCTGGAAGAGGCCATTGAAAACATCGACATCGGCGGCCCTACCATGATCCGTGCAGCCGCAAAGAATTGGCAGGATGTGGCCGTTGTGGTAGATCCGGCGGATTACAAGACGGTAATCGATGGTCTTAAAGCTGGAGGCATCTCCAAAGAGACCAAGTTTGAGTTGGCATATAAGGTGTTTGAGCACACTGCATCCTATGACGCCATGATCTGCAATTACCTGCGCGGCCAGCTGGGCAAGGATAACCTCCCCGATACCCTGACCATGACCTTTGAGAAGGTACAGCAGATGCGCTATGGCGAGAATCCCCATCAGAAGGCTGCTTTCTACAAAGAGATTGGCAACCGCGACAATGTGCTTTCCGCTGCCAAACAGCTCCACGGAAAAGAACTTTCTTATAACAACATTAACGACGCTAACGGTGCTCTGGATGTCATCAAGGAGTTTGGCTATGATGTGCCCTGTGCAGTAGGGGTCAAGCATGCAAATCCCTGCGGTGTTGGCTTGGGCAGCACCATTCTGGAGGCTTATCAAAAGGCCTATGAGGCAGATCCGGTTTCCATCTTTGGCGGTATTGTCGCCCTCAACCGGGAGGTAGACGAGGCCACCGCTACAGAACTGGCGAAGATTTTCCTGGAGATCATCATTGCTCCCTCCTTCTCCAAAGAAGCCCTGGAAATCCTGACCAAGAAAAAGAATATCCGGCTTTTGGAGCTTGAGGGGCTTGCAAAACCCAATACTCCCGACATGATGGACATGAAGAAGGTCGCTGGCGGTCTTTTGGTTCAGGAAATCGATACCCAGCTGTATATCCCTGAGAACTTGAAGGTGGTTACCGACCGCGCTCCCACAGAAGAAGAGATGAAAGATCTGCTCTTCGGATGGAGAGTTGTCAAACATACCAAGTCCAACGCCATTGTCTTGGCTAAAGGAGATCAGACTGTCGGTGTAGGACCGGGGCAGACCAACCGGATTACTGCTTTGGAACTGGCCATTAAATACGGCGGGGACAAGGTCAAGGGTTCTGTGATGGCGTCTGACGCCTTCTTCCCCTTCTCTGACTGTGTGGAAGCTGCTGAAAAGGCCGGTATTACCGCTATCATTCAGCCGGGTGGTTCCATCCGCGATCAGGAGAGCATTGACGCCTGCAACAAGGCGGGAATCGCCATGGTCTTTACAGGAATGCGCCATTTTAAACACTAAAATTTTCCTGGAGAATAAATTTTAATGGGCCGCTCTTCCAGAAAGGCGGCAAAAGTGGCAGAGGAAGCAGGCCAGCAGGCATTTTCCACTGCCGCAGAAATGGAGGTTGCGATGAAAGTTCTAATCGTGGGCTCAGGCGGTCGTGAGCATGCCATTGCGCTGAAACTGAAACAGTCTCCCAAGGTAACGGAGCTATACTGTTGTCCCTCCAATGCAGGGATCAATCAGATTGCCACCCCGGTACCGGTAAAGGCCACCGATATTGACGGGGTTGTCAAATTTGCCAAGGCCAACCACATGGACATGGTGGTAGTGGCTCCTGATGATCCGTTGGTGCTTGGCATGGTAGACGCCCTCAATCAGGAGGGAATTAAGACCTTTGGCCCCAGGGGTGAAGCGGCTCTCATTGAGGGCAGCAAGGTGTTTTCTAAAAACCTGATGAAGAAGTATCATATTCCTACGGCGGCTTATGAGGTGTTTTACGACGCCAAAAGCGCCATTGATTACATCAAGGAGAGAAACGAGTTTCCCGTTGTCATCAAGGCCGATGGACTGGCTCTGGGCAAGGGCGTGATTATTGCCGAAGATCTGACCCAGGCTATGGATGGCGTCCATTCCATTATGGAGGACAAAATCTTCGGGGAATCGGGTAATCAGGTGGTGGTTGAGGAATATCTTACCGGACCAGAGGTGTCGGTTTTGGCATTTACCGATTCTAAGACAATGGTGCCGATGGTTTCTTCTATGGATCACAAACGCATTGGGGACGGGGATACCGGCCCGAATACGGGAGGAATGGGGACCATTGCTCCCAACCCCTACTATACCCCTGAAATGGCCAAGCGGTGTATGGAGGAGATCTTCCTTCCCACCATGGCGGCAATGAACAAGGAGGGACGGCCATTCAAGGGATGCCTCTACTTCGGCCTTATGCTGACCCCCAAGGGCCCCTATGTCATTGAATATAACTGCCGGTTTGGAGATCCAGAAACTCAGGTTGTTCTTCCCTTGCTGAAAACGGACCTGTACGAAATTTTTGACGCCATTTACGAGGAGCGTCTCAGCGAAATCGATGTCCAGTGGGAAGACAAAGCCTCCGCTTGCGTCATCATGGCTTCTGGAGGCTACCCCAAAAAGTATGAGACTGGTAAAGAGATCTCTGGTTTGGAAGATGTGGCAGCCATGAAGGATATTACGGTTTACCACGCCGGTACGGCGCTAAAGGACGGCAAAATCGTCACAGCCGGCGGCCGGGTGCTGGGTGTTACTGCGGTAGGGGATGACCTGAAAC
>CAJFSX010000107.1 GCA_904419775.1 Candidatus Pararuminococcus gallinarum
CCAACTTCTTTTGAAGAGCGTGGTAACGAAAACAGCGACCAAAAGCATCGCATCGGCAAGGCAGCAGCCAAATTGGTGGAAAAGGACGACAGCATTTTCATCGATTCCGGTACTACCACCTTCCAGATGGTACCTTATCTCTCGGAATGTGGTGGGATTAATGTTTTCACCAATAATATCAAAGCTGTATTTGCCGCTTATCCCATTGAAAGCATCCATCTTTATTCCCTGCCCGGCACCCTCAACCGCAAAACCAATTCTCTCATGGGTGCAGATACCACCAAGGCTATTGAAAAATACAACATTAACAAGGCGTTTTTGGCTTCTACGGGCCTGACCTTTGAATCCGGTGTCACAAACTCTGAACAGATGGAGTACGATATTAAGCGTGCTGTTATCGAAAAAAGTACCAAAACCTATCTTCTCATCGATTCCACCAAGTTTGGCAAGGTTTCTCTTATTACCTTTGCCTCTATCGGTGATTTTGACGCGGTCATTACCGATAAAATGCCTGCCCAAGAATATGTGGACTTACTGAAGGAAAATAATGTAGAATTAATCATTGCTGATGAGTAATAATCAGCGCCTCTATAATATTTTCTGGATCGGCGCCGCAGTCATTTTGACTGTGGCGCCGCTTTATATAGAATACTATCCTTATATTCACTCTTCTTCTCTTTTTTCTCATCCAAAGATCGTATATAATAAAATAAAAACGGGAGAAATAAGATGAAGCATGTAGCATTGATTACCGGTGCATCGGGTGGAATCGGCAGCAGTACATCACAGGTGCTGGCCGCCCAAGGGTTTCAAATAGCAGTCCACTATCATCAGGGGGAAGATCGCGCCCATCAGTTGTGCAAAACCCTATCAAAGCAAGGTTATGTAGCAAAGCCATTTGTTGCTGATATCACAGATCAGCAACAGGTTTTCCAAATGGTATCACAGATTGCAGAAGAAATGGGAGATATTGATCTTCTTGTCAACAATGCAGGTATTGCGCAGCAAAAACTCTTTTCCGATATTTCGGAAGAGGATTGGGATACCATGTTTGCGGTGAATGTAAAAGGGATGTTTCACTGTATCCAAGCCGTACTTCCCCGGATGATTCATTACAAAAGAGGAAAAATTATCAATCTTTCGTCGATTTGGGGCATGGTAGGCGCTTCTTGCGAAGTACACTATTCCGCTGCGAAGGCGGCCATCATTGGGATGACAAAGGCCTTGGCAAAAGAAGTAGGTCCTTCCGGAATCCAGGTGAACTGTGTCGCCCCTGGTGTGATCGACACCCCAATGAATGCGCAGCTTGATGCTACAGCTCTGGATGCGCTGGTCGAAGAAACTCCTTTGGAGCGATTAGGCACCCCATTGGATGTCGCTCATATGATCGCCTATCTCGCTTCTCCACAAGCTGATTTTATTACTGGTCAAGTTTTTAGCCCCAATGGTGGTTTTGTAATTGTGTAATAAAAAGAATTTAGATCAAATTTTTTCGTTAATTTTTGCATCTTTGTCCCATTAATGGTATAATGTTTATATTATCTTTCGATTTATGGGCAAAGAGGTGGATGGCATGGCCAAGGCAAAAGGAGAAAATAACCGTCATCTAAAATATCGAAACCGCGGTTTAATATTAAAACTCATCTGTACTGAAAAAAATATTTCTCGTATTGATCTTTCCCGAATGACGGGATTAACCAAAATGACGGTGACCAATATTACGGGTGAACTGATCCAACAGGGCTATATTGTAGAGGGAAGCCAAGGACAAAACAGCAATGTTGGACGAAATCCAATTATCTTGGACCTTTCCCCCAACGCGCCAAAAGTCCTAGGAATCCATATGGGAAGGGATCATTGTAGCGCTGTTTTGGTGGATCTAAGGATGCGTACCTTGCAGCAAAAAACGATTCCTCTTGGCAGTGAGGAAACAGGCGAGACCATTATTGAAAAAGTTTTTCAACTGACCGATGAAATGACTAACTGGGAAAATAATATCCTTGGCTGCGGGATATCCGCAGTTGGCCCACTTGATGTAGAGAATAAAATGATTCTCAATCCACCCAATTATTTTGGTATTCAGAATCTTCCTATTGGAGATATCCTCTCTGAACGCTATTGCATGGATGTTTTTATCGACAATGATACCAATGGTTCGGCTTTGGCTGAAAAACTGTATGGCAGCGGAAAGGGCTACAGCAATTTTCTCTATGTTGGTATTGACAACGGAATCGGATCAGGTATTATTACGGATGATGTTCTCTATCAAGACAATAGCGGTATGGTAGGAGAATTCGGCCATGTCATCATCAACTATGATGGGGAGCTTTGCTCTTGTGGCAACAGAGGATGTCTGGAAGCCTATGCCAGCATTCCCATCATAGAAAAAAGGCTACAGAAAGTAACCGGTAAAAATCTTGGATTCGCGGCCTTTTGCCAGTTGCATGAGGATCCACTGGTCCATGAAATTCTCTGTGATATGGCTGATAAAATCGCTTGTGCTCTAACCGGTGTAGTTAATATGCTCAATCCCAGTGCTATTTTTATAGGACATTGCGGAGCACTATTAAATGATATCTATATTCAGCGTATAGAAGATCGGGTAAATGCTATGAAGCTTTCCGGGAATTACCAAACCGTTCGTGTACAAAAATCATTTTTTGGCGAGGATGCTCCCCTGTTCGGTAGTGCTTGTATTGTTCTTAATCGCCTCTTTGACGGAAAAATTCTGGCCCATCTTGATGCATAAATAAACTATAAGAAGGCCGATCATTTTAAACGGTCTTAGATTGAACAAGGCTCCGCAGATTTTTCTGCGGAGCCTTGTTTCTTATTGTTATCTTTATCAAAATCAAATTTTTAATGGATACTTTTTGGCTATAGTCTTCTTCTAATTCTTTGATCAATATGAACTTTCCTGCTGCGAAGAGAATAACGCTGGCGCACATTTCTCCGCACGACAGCTCGGATGACAAACAATGCGATGACCAAAAGCAACAAGAAAGCCAGCAATCCAAACCCGATGATTAAGAATATTTGAGAACCGCTCTTCGGTGTCTCCCTAGCCATACTCATATTAGCGTTAATATGACTTTTGGTTTCCAGGGAAAAATCTAAAGGCTCATTGGGCATACAGTCTACCCCGTCCTTAAGTTGTATGGTAAAACCTGCCTGGATTTCCTGATCCAGCAGATAATATTCTGGCACATGGATTTTTACCTGCACATCGTCTTCGGTGAGATGGTTATGAATCAAATAAGAAACCGTAGGGGCAGAGGAAATCGTTACATCTCCGGCAAGTTGGCCAAATTTATCCATAATATCCACTCCAGCCGGGATTTCTTTCGCAATATCGATAGGTATACTCTTAAAATTTTCAAAACCATAGTTAAGCAGGGCTTCGCAATCTTGGTATTTTGCGTTTGCCGCCACGCTCTTTAACAAAACGCAGATCAGCCTACGCCCATCCCGTTCGCCCAAAGCCATCATGGTATTGTTGGCCTCTTCTGTCCAGCCGAGTTTGCCGCCAACCACATCCTCATTATAATAATAAGAGGATTGGATCATCTGATTTTGATTCCAAAAATAACGTTCGGATTCCTGGTTATTGGTAGGCGCCATAGTATACTGATCTGTGCTGATGATCTTTTCAAAGTCTGGCAAAGTTAATGCATACTGGGTAATCAGAGCAAGATCATATGCCGTAGTATAATGGTTATCATCATGAAGCCCATGAGAATTGACAAAGTGGGTGTTGCCTGCCCCCAATTGCTGCGCCTTCTCATTCATCATTTCAACAAAGTGATCCAGGGAACCCCCAATGGATTTGGCAATTAACGCGGTCGCATCATTGGCCGATTCTAAAAGACATGCGTAGAGGGCATCCTTTAAGCTGATCCTTTCCCCTACTGTCAGCGCAATATGACTGGTTTCAAGTCCATAGGAATACACATCGTCGATGATCTCTTGATCCACCGTAAGAATACTATCCATATCGCCATTTTCAAGGGCCAGAATTGCCGTCATAATTTTAGTCAGGCTTGCCGGAAACATCTTTCGGTTCATATCCTTTTCGAATAAAACCTGCCCTGTATCCGCATCGATCATCACAGCTGTCTCTGATATGATCTGATCTGGTGAAAGTGTGCAATCTGGTACTGTTTCAGACACACTGTTTTCTGGTTCTGCTACACTTGCCTGTGCAAACGTGGTAATCAATAAATTGCATATCATAAAAGCCGCCAAAATAGCGCAAATTTTTCTCATATTTCCTCCATGTTCCTTTGTCCTGCCGTCTATCTTCTCTTTCATTTTCTATAGTGCTTCTTCCTGTATTTAGAAGCGCACAAAACCAGACAGTTTCTTTACCCAACTGCCTGTCAATCATCAAATGTTGTTAATCGGTATTATTATACCAATATTTTTATTGAAATGAAATCTAAGGCTATTATTGTTAACAAAATTGTAAAAATACCTATTCTTTTTCATCCAATATTTGTAATAAATATAAGTTATTATTGCAATTTATATCATTCCGTAATATATTTTTGAACGTTCCTAGTTCTCGGCCTTCTCGGCCTTGCTCTAGATGGCCAAAAAATAGCGGCTTTCGCTGCTATCTTATTGCTTCGCAATATCTTTTCTCCATGGCCCTAGCTCTCGGCCTTCTCGGCCTCGCTCTAGATGGCCAAAAAAATAGCGGCTTTCGCCGCT
>CAJFSX010000108.1 GCA_904419775.1 Candidatus Pararuminococcus gallinarum
CGTGGACACCGTAAAACCTATATCGGCGCTATGCCTGGCAGAATTATCACTGCTTTGCAGCAGGCTGGTTCTCGTAATCCTCTCATCTTGTTGGATGAAATCGATAAAATGAGCAACGATTTCAGAGGAGATCCCTCTGCGGCCATGCTCGAGGTTCTTGACAGTGAACAAAACAACGCATTTCGGGATCACTATGTAGAAATCCCCTTTGATCTTAGCGAGGTATTGTTCCTTACTACGGCCAATACGCTGGATACTATACCTGCGCCTCTTCTTGACCGTATGGAAGTCATTGAACTTCCCAGTTATACAAGAGAGGAAAAGTTCCAGATTGGAAAGCGTCACCTGGTTCCAAAACAGATGAAACGCCATGGACTCAACAGCAAGAACTTCCATATTTATGATGATGCCCTTTACGATTTGATTGATAATTACACACGGGAAGCTGGTGTCCGTAATCTGGAGCGGGTGATCGCTTCCCTCTGCCGAAAGGCGGATAAATGCTTGGTGGCTGGTGAAGTACAGAAGGTCAACATTCGAGATAAAAATATTGAAGAATTCCTTGGCGCCAAAAAGTTTAAGCCAGAAAAGATTTTGGAGACAGACGAAGTAGGGGTCGTCACTGGTCTCGCTTGGACCTCTGTGGGCGGTGAGACTATGCCCATCGAGGTTGCTGTTATGGATGGAAATGGCAAAATCGAGCTTACAGGTTCTTTAGGAGACGTGATGAAGGAGTCTGCCCATGCGGCAATCAGCTATGTGCGCAGCCGGGCTGATGAGCTTCTCATTGAGCCTGACTTCTATAAAACGCGAGACATCCACATTCATGTGCCAGAAGGCGCGGTGCCAAAGGACGGTCCGTCGGCAGGTGTTACCATGTGTACTGCTATTGTATCCGCTCTGTCCAATACACCGGTACGCCGAGAGGTCGCAATGACCGGAGAAATTACCTTGCGTGGTCGGGTTCTACCCATCGGTGGTCTGAGGGAAAAAACGATGGCCGCCTATGCAGCAGGGGTAAAAACCGTAATTATTCCTCAGGACAATGTTCCCGATCTTGAGCAGGTAGATGATGTGGTCAAATCCTCTATCAAGTTTATTCCTGCCGCTAAAATAGATACCGTTTTAAACCATGCACTGATTAAAAATCCTGCTGTGGTTCAGCCTGATGACGATGGTTGCAAGACAGGTGTAAAACTTAACGAGAAAAAAGACATCAAAAATCGCTTTATTACCCAGTAAAGAGAGCAAAGGAGACAGTATGAATTATCACGCCATAGAGTTTGAAACATCTTTTGGTCTGCTTTCTCAATTGCCCCCTTCGACCATGACGGAGATTGCTTTTTCCGGTCGTTCTAATGTAGGAAAATCTACATTAATTAATAAAATTTTTAATCGAAAGACTCTGGCCAAAGTGAGTTCTGTTCCGGGAAAAACTAAAACGATCAATTTTTTCAAGGGAGATAATGTTCGTTTTGTGGATCTTCCTGGATATGGTTTTGCAAAGGTATCAAAATCAGAAAAAAGAAGATGGGCTGAGTTAATGGAGGGGTATTTTAATACCGAACGGGATATTGCCCTGGTCTTTCAGCTTATCGATATGCGTCATCCTCCCACGCAGGATGATCTAATGATGCTTCATTTTCTAATTGAGAGTGAAATCCCTTTCGTCATCATTTTGACAAAGTCTGACAAGCTTAGCAAATCCCAAAAGGAAGAACGGTTGGCAGCGCTCCAAGAAGAAATCCCTTATGCCGACCAAATCACCATGATTCCCTTTTCTTCTGTAAAGGGCGATGGCGTTGAAGATATTAAGGCAATTATTGACGACATTGCGGATGAAATTGCCGAAGTAGGGGAATAGGCATCAAAAGATATTGAAGACAAAGGAGAAATGCGACGTGTTTATTTCAGATTGCTTGGGAATTAATGAGGCCGGACACCTGACCATTGGGGGAGTGGATACCATTATGCTGGCCGAAAAATATGGTACCCCTCTGTATGTGATGGATGAAGATAATATCCGGCGAAGCTGTAGCCTTTACAAAAAATCCATCGACAAATATTACGATGGACAGGGACTTGTCACCTATGCCAGCAAAGCTTTCTGCTGTAAAGAAATTTGTAAGGTAGCAGCTTCAGAAGGCTTGGGCCTTGATGTAGTATCTGCTGGAGAGCTTTACACGGCGCATGAGGCCGGATTTCCTATGGAGAAGGTGTTCTTCCATGGCAATAACAAGACAATGGAAGAATTGACACTGGCTTTGGAATATGGCGTAGGACGTATTGTGGTCGATAATCTGACAGAACTAGCGTTTCTCAATACTTTGGCCCGTTCACAAGGAAAGACGGCGAATATCTTTTTCCGCATCAAACCTGGTATTGATGCTCATACCCATGATTTTGTACGTACTGGGCAGATTGATAGCAAATTCGGCCTTGCGCTCGAGACGGGCGAAGCCATGGAAGCAGTAAAAGAGGCTCTCGGTTACGAAAATATCTGCCTGAAAGGTCTGCATTGTCACATAGGTTCTCAAATTTTCGATATTGAACCCTTCGAACATGCGGCTCAGGTTATGCTTGGTTTTATCGCCCAAATCAAGACAGAGACTGGCTATGAAATAGGGGAGCTAAACTTAGGCGGCGGATTCGGTATTAAATATATTACCGAACATGATCCTGTAGCGTATGATAACTATATGCAAAAGGTTTCTGTCGTCGTTAACAACACCTGCAAAGATCTTGCAATCAAGCGGCCGTTCATTATTATCGAGCCTGGACGTTCCATTGCAGGGCCGGCTGGCATCACCCTTTATACTGTAGGTGCTGTAAAGGAGATTCCCCATATCCGTACTTATGTTTCGATTGATGGAGGAATGACCGACAATCCACGGTATGCATTGTATCAATCTGAATATGAGTGTCTGGTGGCAAGCCGTGCTGGTGAGCCCAGAGAAAAAATTGTCACCATTGCTGGTAAATGTTGCGAAAGCGGCGATCTCATCGGGGAAGGAATGCATATTCAGGATGTGAAACCCGGTGATATCATTGCTGTTTTGGCTACTGGTGCTTATAATTACTCAATGTCTTCTAACTATAATCGAATTCCTAAACCCGCTGTCATCTTTGTCAAAGGCGGTAAAGACCGGCTAGTGGTGAAACGAGAAACCTTGGAAGATATTATCCGCAACGATCTGTAGGGTAGTTTTTATGACTCTAGCGCATCGGAAGGAACCGGTGCGCTTTTCTCTGTCTATTTTTATATATAATCATTTACTTTTTCAGTTCAGTGTGGTAAACTATGAATAGACCTATCATGTGTAATTCGGAGGAAGGCATATGAACAGCAAACTGAAAGATATGAATGTGGATTATCTTTTCAAAGCGATTTTGTCTTTGGAAACTCTGGAGGAATGTTATAATTTTTTTGAGGATCTATGCACTGTTCCTGAGTTAAAGGCTTTGTCACAGCGGCTGCATGTAGCTAAAATGTTGGAAGAGCGCCATGTATATAGTGATATTGTCAATGAGACTGGCGCCAGTACGGCGACCATCAGCCGTGTGAATCGTTCCCTCAACTATGGTTGTGACGGTTATCGGGTGGTTTTTGAAAGACTGAAGGATGAAAAATAATGGCGTATCATTGTTTTGCGACCTATTATGATCGGCTGACCTGGGATGTAGATTATCCGGGGAGAGCACAGTATTTTCAGGCATTGCTGCAAAAATATCACCGTGGCAAGGTCGAGCTTTTGCTCGACCTTGCCTGCGGTACAGGCAGCTTATCTCTCGAATTAGCTCGTCTCGGCTATGATGTTATTGCCGTAGATGGTTCTGAGGATATGCTTTCACAGGCCATGGAAAAGAACGATGGGAGTTATCCCATTCTCTTTTTATGCCAGCAGATGGAGGATTTGGATCTTTACGGTACGATTGATGCGGCAGTTTGTGCTTTGGACAGCATTAATCATGTGACAGACCCAAAGACGGTTCTAAAAATTTTTCAAAGGGTATCCCTTTTTATGAATCCCGGCGGCATCTTTCTTTTTGATGTCAACACACCTTATAAACATCGGGAAATACTCTCTGACTCTACCTTTGTCTATGAAGACGATGATCTATATTGTGTATGGCAAAATGGGCCAGCGGATCAGGAAGATTGTGTGGAAATCACACTAGATTTCTTTTCCTGGAACGGTGAGAGCTATGATCGGGAATCTGAGTCTCTCAAGGAGCGTGCCTATGCTCCGAAATTACTGACAGAATGGCTGCGGGAATCCGGTATGGAGGTACTGGCAATTTATGGAGATGATACTTTTCAAGCGCCAGTAGAAAATACCCAGCGGCTTATATTTGTAACAAGAAAGAGTGAATAATATATGGGAAAATTAGTACGGGCATTGAGTAAAGATGGTGGAATTTCTTGTATTGCCATTGATTCCACCGATATCGTTGCACGGGCTGAGCGTATCCATCAGACCAGTGCTGTTGTTACAGCGGGT
>CAJFSX010000109.1 GCA_904419775.1 Candidatus Pararuminococcus gallinarum
TTATTAAGAATAAAGAGGAGGGTCGATATCTCCGAAGTTTCATGCAATAAGAGAAAATCAAAGGGGAAAAACGAAAAAAATAAGAGGATATCCATAAAAAGTCTTGCATTTTGTTCCGAGTTATGATAACATTCTATTGTTAGCGTGAGTAGTGAAAGAGGTGACTCAGATGAAAAAAGGAATCCATCCGGATTACCAGCCGACAACAATTAAATGTGCTTGCGGTGAGGTCATTGAGACCCGCTCTACCAAAAAGGACATCCGCGTTGAAATTTGTTCCAAGTGTCATCCATTCTTCACCGGTAGACAGAAACTCGTAGATACCGGCGGACGTGTTGACAGATTCAAAAAACGTTTTGGTATGGACAAATAAGCAATTTTATATTTGCGAAACGCAGGCGGTGCATGCTATGTGCACCGCCTTTGTTGTGTGCCGGGGAAGGAGAGTCTCAACCGTGAAGGACTATATTACCCTGAATCAGCGGGCCCAGGATGAATTTGTGGAGCGAAAATCCCGCTTTATCGGGACAGCGACGCCAGTGTCCACTCAGGAGGAAGCTATCGCTTTTATTGATGAAATGCGCTCGAAATATTGGGATGCCACACACAATGTTTATGCCTATATCCTCCGAGATGGAACTAAACGGTACAGCGATGATGGAGAGCCCCAAGGAACAGCCGGTGTCCCGGTGCTGGACGTGCTACAGAAAGAAGGGCTCACCGATCTGTGTGTGGTGGTGACCCGGTATTTTGGCGGCATTCTTTTGGGGGCTGGAGGCCTAGTGCGCGCCTACTCCCATGGGGCCAAAATCGCGGTAGATGCTGCAGGAATAAAACCTATGAGTGTCTGCAAGGTCTATGAGCTAGAGATGGATTACAGCCAATATGGAAAGATTACCTACCTGCTGCCAAAATTCCACGCAGTGACCCTGGAATCCGACTTTGGCGTTGTGGTTAAAATGAGGGTCATGATGCGGGCTGTTTATGCAAGCCAGTTTCAGCGGGAATTAGAAGAACTCACCAGTGCAACCGTATTCCCCTACGAGATAGAGGAGGTTTGGGACTGTATTCCAGAAAAGTAAACCCCATGAATTTTTATATTTTTTTGGGGAATCAGAAGGAATTTAGACATAATTTTAGAATAATATAGTAGAAGGATTTCCTCGCGTTTTTGGGTGCAGGAATCGTTGGCCTCTGAAATGCCTGGCTAAGTAAGAAATTAGGAAAAAAGGAACTTTTGCTCGGGGAGGTTGTGCAGCAATGACCATTAGGGAACAGACGGAAGCACTGGAACGACAGACACTCTCTAAACGCGCTGCCCTTGCCTGTGAGTCACAGGGCAGGGATATCCCCATTGAGGAATGCCCCCTCAGAACCTGCTATCAGCGGGACAGAGACCGGATTATCCACTGCAAATCATTCCGGCGCCTTAAGCATAAGACCCAGGTTTTTTTGGCCCCTCAAGGGGATCATTACCGCACCCGTCTCACCCACACCCTGGAGGTAGCCCAGATAGCTAGAACGATTGCCAGAGGATTGCGGCTCAATGAGGACTTGACCGAGGCGGTGGCAATGGGCCACGATTTGGGCCATACTCCCTTTGGTCATGCCGGGGAACGGGCGCTCAATGAAATTTGTCCCTACGGATACAAGCACTACCTGCAAAGCGTGCGGATTGTAGAGCGGCTGGAGAAGGACGGAAAAGGGCTTAACCTGACCAAAGAGGTCCGGGACGGCATCGCTTGCCATACTACTGGCCCCGTGGCAAAGACATTGGAGGGACAGATTGTCCGCTACGCCGACCGGATTGCTTATATCAACCATGACATTGAGGATGCCATCCGGGCTGGGGTGATGGAGGAGGCGGATATCCCCGACCATATCCATCAAGTACTTGGAGATACCAAATCCAAGAGAATTACGACCCTTGTTTCCTCGGTCATTGACAACAGCACCGATGAAATTCGGATGGATGATGAAATCTTTGCGGCATATCAGGAAATTCATCATTTTATGTTTGAAAAGGTTTATACCAACCCTCTGCCCAAGGGAGAAGAGGGAAAGGCACAGGATATCATTATCAAGATCTACGAGTATTTTATTCGGCATCCAGAGCAGCTGCCTGATGAATATAAAGTGATTTTGGAACAGGAAGATGTGCACCGCGCTGTCTGTGATTATGTGTCTGGTATGAGCGATTACTATGCAATTCACATTTTCTCAAAGATCTTTATTCCACAGGGGTGGAGTAAATACTAACATCTGCGCAAAGGAGGGGAAAACCGATTGATTCCGGATTCATTTATACAGGAGCTCAAGTACAACAGTGATATTGAGCAGGTGATCTCCTCCTATGTGAACCTGAAACGCCGGGGCAGAAATCTGGTGGGCCTCTGTCCTTTTCACAGTGAAAAGACCCCATCCTTCACGGTTTATCCAGATAGTCAGTCCTTCTACTGTTTTGGATGCGGTGCCGGCGGAGACGTTATCACCTTTATCAAGAAGATTGAAAATTTGGAATATGTAGAAGCCCTTCGATTTCTGGCAAAGCGGGCCAACATGCAGATGCCGGAGGATGTAGAGGGGGACAAAACAGCAAGGCTTCGCACCCGTATTTTGGAGCTCAACCGGAAGCTGGCGCGTTTTTTCCACGAGCAGCTCATTGCTCCTTCGGGACGGAAGGCTCTTAGCTATCTGAGGGGGAGAGGCATTACCGATAAAATAATTCGCCACTTTGGGCTGGGTTTTGCCCCGCCGGGGTGGGATAACGCCCGGAATTTTCTGCGGCAAGAGGGGTTTACTTATGAAGAAATGCTTGCTGCAGCCGTTGTAGTGCGAGGAAGAAACGATTCGGTATATGACCAATTCCGGGATCGGGTAATTTTCCCAATCATCGATATTCGGGGCAATGTCATCGCCTTCGGAGCGAGAACGATGGAAGGGAGCGGTCCCAAATATCTCAATTCCTCAGATACCATTGCCTATAAAAAGAGCAGAAACCTGTTTGCGTTAAATTTTGCTAAATCCAGCAAGCAGGACTGCTTGATTTTAGCGGAAGGATATATGGATGTCATCGCCCTCCACCAAGCTGGATTTGACAATGCGGTGGCCACCTTGGGAACGGCGCTGACACCGGAACAGACCCGGTTGATTTCTCAATATACAAACAGCGTTGTCATCGCTTATGACTCAGATGGAGCGGGACAAGCCGCCACCAAACGGGCGATCAATATGTTTTCTGATGTAGGAGTCCACGTCAAGGTACTCACGATTCGCGATGCAAAGGATCCAGACGAGTTTATCAAAAAGTTTGGAGCCAAACGTTTTAAGATGTTAATGGACGGCTCATCAAATGCCATTGAGTTTGAGCTTTCTAAAATAGGCAGTCGATATGACTTGGAGACAGACGATGGAAAAGTGGGCTATCTAAAGGAGGCAGCAAATCTGTTGGCTTCGATTTACAATCCCATCGAACGGGATGTGTATGCTTCCAAGACAGCTCATGATCTGGGAATTTCCAAAGACGCGTTTTTGCTTCAGATAAAATCTGTCATAAAACGAAGGCAGCAAAAGGAAAAAAGAAAGGATACGCTGAAGATTGCCGCGGCAGAGCCAGTAGGTGCTCCACCTGATCCTGAACGGAGTAGAAACTTGAAAGCAGCGGTGATTGAAGAGCGGATTTTAGCAATTCTATTAAAAAATCCTGATTATTTTATGGACATTTCGCATAAACTGAAGGAAGAAGACTTTGTGACCCAATCGAATCGTAAGATTTATGCGGTTCTTGCTGAAAGGCTGCAAGAACAAAAGGCCATTGACCTTGGCTATTTAGGCGCCTTTTTTGATGAAGGTGAAATGGCCAGGATTACGGGCCTTATGGTGTCCATTGCAGGAATGAATTTTTCCCTGGCAGACTTGGAGGAATATATCAGTTCCTTACAGTCGGTCCGGGATGAAAAAAAGCCACAGGATGTGGCTGGGATGAGCAACGAAGAGACGATAGAATATTTGAAGCGTCTTGCGGCTAAGAAAAAATAGGGGGTAAAAATTTGGGCACACAGGATAAGAAAACAGTACTAAAAGAACTGCTGGATTTGGGAAAGAGCAAAGG
>CAJFSX010000110.1 GCA_904419775.1 Candidatus Pararuminococcus gallinarum
GCCGCAGATGCCAAGGATATTGCCCAAAAGGCTGCCTGCTTCCACCTTGTCAATGAAAAACAGGGCCACACCCAGGATGGAAAAGATAACCACCAGGATATCCTTGCCCCGGGCCTTCTGTTTAAAGAAGATCACCGAGATGAGCAGGACATAAACAGGGCTCATGTACTGGAGGATGATGGCGTTGGCAGCGGTGGTCAGGCTCAGGGCGCAGACCGTTACCGTCATGACCGAGGCCAGAATCACTCCGCCGATGATGGCTTCCTTCTGGACGGAAATTTTAATCTTTTTGATGGCAAAATAGACTAAAATCGAAAGAACCGCGAAAATACCCCGGGCGGAATTGATGACGATGGGATGAAAATCCACCAGTTTAATCCAGGTGCCGGCAAAGCTCCACATAGCGGCGCAGATTACCAGCATGAGGGTAGCCTGACCCTGGCCCATGGTTTTTTGTTGCGGTAGTTGTGTGATGGTTGCTGACATGATACACTCCCCCATTTTATAAAACTCCTGTTTCAGTATAACAGAAATCTTTCCTTTCTCCTATCCATCAAAAGCGCTAAAATATAGGGGAATTTTTTGCCAGCCACCTTTTCGCTAAAAAAACAGGCCCGGAACTATCAGAGGTCCAGGCCTGTGAAACTATAGGCTCTCATGAAAATTGCCCAGGAAAGAGAAGTATTCCAGCTGGCTTTCCAGCTGCCCCAGCAGGGAGATCACCTTTTCATCCAGGATGGAACCTTCGAAATCAAAGTAGAACATAAACTCGAAATCCCTTCCGGGAATGGGGCGGGACTCCAGCTTGGTCAGATTGAGCCCTAAAACCGCAAAGCGGGTGATGATGTGGTACAGGGAACCGGCCTGATGGGGTAAAACCAGGCTGAGGCTGATCTTATCGGCGTCCCCGGTGCGGACAAAATCCCGGGTGATGATGATAAAGCGGGTGAAGTTAAAGTCGTTGTCCTGGACGCTTTCTTTCAGAATATGCAGCCCGTAAAGCTGGGCCGTCTCTTTGGAGGAGATGGCGGCCAAGGTATCGTCAGAGGAATGGGCCACAAACTCCGCCGCCGCCGCGGTGTTGGAGAATACTTCCGGGGACATGTTGGGATATTGGGAGAAAAGGCCGAGACACTGGTTGATCCCCTGTTCATGGGAATAGACCTTGGTGACCTTTTGAAGGGGGATAGGCCCCTTGGCCACCAGGCAGTGGTCAATGCGAAGCTTTAGCGCCGCGGCAATGTAAAAGTTGTGCTTTTTCATCAGGTCATAGACGGCGCTGACACTGCCGGCGGAGGAATTTTCGATGGGCAGGACACCGTATTCGATCTCGCCGGATTCTACCGCGTCAAAGACATCCCCAAAGTGGGGATAAAAACGCAGGTCCGGCTGGGCAAACATCCGGCGCGCGGCAATAGAAGAATAGGCCCCCATGACCCCCTGGCATCCCACCTTTGCTTTCTGGGGAAGGACAAATTCCTCTTTGGCCCCCTCCCGCAGGGAGACCAGCTTGGAGTCGTCAGGAAGGTTCTGGGAATACTGGCTGGACTTGCTCAGATCCATCAGGGTGGTGAAAAGGACACGGCTTGCTCCTGCCAGCTTCGGGCCGGCAAGCTGGGCTACCCGGTCCAGCACCTGCTCCTCCCGTCCGCTGGCCAGCACCGGCACATGGTGCTCCCGCTTGTAGGCGGCTACCCCGTCTACAAGCTCCATCCGCTTTTGAAAGAGGGAGACGATCTGGCTGTCCACCTCGTCAATTTGGGTGCGAAGTTCTGTCAAATCCATGGTTTATCTGCCGCCTTTCTCTGTCAAATCCAGGGTAGGCGCCATATAGGCGTCCAACAACGCAATGGCCAACGCTGCTTCCACGCAGGGGACTGCCCTGGGGACAATGCAGGGATCGTGACGGCCGGTGATGGAAAGGGTGGTGTCCTCCTTCTTGATGAAATCCACCGTCTGCTGCTCAGCGCCGATGGAGGCGGTGGGCTTTACCGCCACCCGGAAAATCAGAGGCATGCCGGAGGAAATTCCGCCCAGGATGCCGCCGTGGTTGTTGGTCTTTGTTTTAATCTGCCCATTTTCATCGACATAGAAAGGATCGTTGTGCTCTTTTCCCGTCATGCCGGCGCAGTCAAAGCCGCTTCCAAATTCAATGCCTTTGATGGCGGGGATGCCGAATGCGATCCGGGAGATAACGTTTTCCAGCCCGTCAAACATGGGGGAGCCAAGCCCCGCTTTGATGCCTACGGCGCAGCACTCAATGGTGCCGCCCACCGAATCCAGATCCAGACGGGCCTTTTCTACCGCTTCCAGCATTTTGAGCTTGACAGGGTTCACAGTGACGGGGAAATCGGCGCTGGTGACAGCCTGCAGCTCTTCTGGAGTAATGTCCACCGGGTCAAAGGCGTTGTCCCAGACCCCGCCTAAGGAGAGAATGTGGGCGCCGATGGTGACCCCAAGCTGCTCCAGAGCCTGAAGGGCCACAGCGCCTGCGAAGCACAGGGGTGCTGTCAGCCGGCCGGAAAAGTGTCCGCCGCCCCGGTAGTCATTCTGGCCGTGATAGCGCAGATAACCGGTGTAGTCGGCGTGTCCTGGCCGGGCCTTGGACTGCATCTGTTTGTAATCCTGGGAGCGGGTATCGGTGTTGGGGATCACCGCGCACAGAGGGGTGCCGGTGGTGTGCCCCTCAAAGAGGCCGGACACCACCTGGGGGATGTCCGCCTCCCGCCGGGCGGTGGAGTAGGTCTCTTTTTTAGGCGCCCGCCGGGCCATGAAGGCACCGACTTTATCCATATCGATGGGGATGCCGGCGGGGAGGTTATCGATGACCACGCCAATCTGTGCGCTGTGGGACTCCCCAAAGATAGAAATTTTCAGGTTTTGATCAATCATGGATGACATGGCAGTTCCCTCCTAGTTTTGCAAATTCCTCAAAAAATGTGCCAAAAGATTTTTGGGTTGCCTGGGCTCCCCGGATGACCACGGGATTTTTGCAGCGCAGGGCCGCAATGGCCATAGCCATGACGATGCGGTGGTCATTGTAGCCGTCTACAGTGCCGCCTTCCAGAGAGCCTCTGCCGGTGATGACCAGGCGGTCGGCATGTTCTTTGACCTTGCCGCCCAGTTTTCCCAGGCAATCGGCTACAGCGGCCAGGCGGTCGCTTTCCTTGAGCCGGAGCCGGCCGGCGTTATAGATGGTGGTCGTCCCCTGGCAGAAAGCCGCGGTGACCGCCAGAATGGGAACCAGATCTGGGATTTGGGAAGCATCGATGTCGATGGCGTGAAGCTGCCCAGCGGCTACACGTACATGATTGTCCCCTTCCTCTACTATAGCGCCCATCTGGGCCAATAGAGGAAAGATTTCCCTATCCCCCTGGAGGGAGCCGTGATCCAGCCCAAAGGTGGTTACCTCCCCGGTCAAGGCCCCGCCGCAGGCAAAGAAGGCCGCGCCGGAATAGTCCCCCTCCACGACACAGCTTTGGGGGGAAAAGCGCTGGTTCCCCGGAACCTGATAGCCGTCATCCTGCTCCTCTACCAAAACACCAAAGTCAGCCAGCGCTTTCACGGTCAAATCCACATAGGGTTTGGATTCTAATGAGGTGGTCAGGATAATTTCGCTGTCCCCCGAAAGCAGGGGCAGGGCGAAGAGCAGACCGGAGATATACTGGGAGCTGATGTTGCCGGGCAGATGAAATTTCCCTGGGGACAGCCTGCCGCTGAGGAAAAGGGGGAGGCTGTCGGAAGAACAGCGGACCCCATGACGGGAGA
>CAJFSX010000111.1 GCA_904419775.1 Candidatus Pararuminococcus gallinarum
CCCTGGCAGGAGCCCGCCTACCGGCGGTGGCACCGCGTTATGGCATCGTTCGAGACAAAAGCGCGGACATCGCGACAGTGTCACCAACAAAACCATAGGCGCGGTCTGCTCTCCGCAAGAGCGCGTGTGCCGCGGCAGTGTCGCGAATAAAAACCGGGACGCGTCCTGCTGCCCGCTAGGGCCCACCTACCGGTGGGGGACATCGCGTTGTGGCATCGTTCGAGGCAAAAGCACGGGCATCGCGACAGTGTCATCAACAAAACCATAGGCGCGATCTGCTCTCCGCGGGAGCACGTGTGTCGCGGCAGTGACGCGAACAAAAATCGGGGCGCGGTCTGCTCTCTGCAGGAGCTGTCTATAAAAAAATACTCCTCCTCCCGCCAAATGTCAACGACATCGGTCAGGGACGAGGAGTTTTTCCACGTGTTGCCACCCTGCTTGGGCAAAACACAGTTTTGCCCCGCTCATTTTCCTTAACGCGGGATACGTGCCGCCCTACGCTTTCCGGTATGGCCGGAAGTTCAGGCGGCCTGCTGAGCGGGTGTCTGTTCACCAGGATGCGTCATGGCCCGAACCGGCTCTCAGCCCATGGCCGGTCCTCTCTTCTGCTGCCCGCAAACGGCTACTTTTCCCGCTTTGGCGCATTTATTGGTTATATCAAGGCCGCTTTACGACGCAAGCGGCGGGAATCAGCAGCGCTATTTCACGCCGCTGGGATTGACAATATTTCTCCAGTCTAAATCGCCCCGCTCCAGGCTGTGGATCAACGCCTCCGCCGTAGCAATATTGGTTGCCACGGGGATGTTATGCACATCGCAAAGGCGGAGCATGTCCGCTTCTTTGGGCTCATGGGCCTTGGGGGTTAAAGGATCCCGGAAGAATAACAGGAGGTCAATCTCATTACAGGCAATCCTTGCGGAAATCTGCTGGTCTCCGCCCTGGGATCCGCTGAGAAAACGGAAGACCTGAAGCCCTGTTGCCTCAGAAACCAGTTTTCCCGTCGTGCCGGTTGCGCAGATGCTGTGCCGGCTCAGAACGCCGCAATAAGCGATGCAGAATTGTACCATAAGTTCCTTTTTTGTGTCGTGTGCGATGATTGCTATATTCAAACTGATTCCCTCCCCTTAAGTTGGTATCTTCAAAACTGTGTTGTTATGCTGTCTCGTGTTTCTTACTCATCCCTAACGGACAATCAGCGGCACATCTTCTCCCATCAACCGTCCTGCAATGGCGTTAAAAATTCTTTGGGAGCGGCTTTCTTCCGCAATAGGCTGCCCTTTGGCGGTGCGAACCGCCAGCTCCGGATCCTCTGGGATCACGCCGAGCAACTGGACTCCCACCAAATCAATAACCTCGTCTAAATCAGAAAACAGCTTTTGTTTTAGGAATTTTGCCCCGACCCGGTTGATAATCAGCCTCTGGCTGACAAGGTTCTCCCTATCCAGGAGATCCGACATAGCCCTTCCATCCCGTACTGCCACAGGATCGGGCGTTACAACCACCAGCCCACGGCTGCAGATGTCAGCGCCCACTGTAAAGCCACAGCTAAGTCCAGCTGGAGCGTCGATCAAGATGATGTCGTAATAATGGGTCAGTCCCTTACACAGAATGGTCAATGGCTTTTTCTTCAGCTCACAGGACGGATCCCGCGGCGCACCCAGAAGAGAAAGCCCCCGTTGATATGGGCACTCTAAAATCGCCTTAATAGGTTCACAGCGCCCTTCCAATACATCGGCCAGGTCAAAAACCGACTTGTCCTCCACGCCGAACATGATGTCCAGCCCGCCCAAGCCTGCGTCCATTTCGATGAGAAGCACCTTCTTGCCTCTTTTCGCCAATGCCGCACCGGTCAAAAGCGATACTGTGGATTTACCTACGCCTCCTTTTCCCGACGTCACCAGAATGATCTCAGCCAAAGAGCCACGTCCTCCTTTATCATCATATCATACCTGTACTGTAAAAATCAAATAAAATCTAGGGTAGTTGTCCCCTTTTGTTCATGTAATTTTGTCTAAATTTTTTGAACATTTTTTGACACAACGCCAATCATTTCCAATTTTCAACCCTTCAGGGGAATTTTTGGATATTTTATCCTATATTTTTCTTTACTGACCGGAAGCTTCCTCTGCGGACTGGGAAGAAGATGCCGCTGAGGAAGACTCCGCCTGGCTGGCGCTGGAGGAATCGGAACTTTCTTCCGTCTCCTCTGTCTCGCTGGAGCCGAAGAAATATTGATCCATCACCTTTTTGGCCACAGGAGCGCCGGTATAACCGTGCCATCCTTTTTCGATGACCACCACGATGGCGATTTGTGGGTCCTCCGCCGGGGCAAAGCAGATATAGGTGGAGTTGGGGAACTGCTTGGTTTCCGGGGTACCGGTCTTGGCTGCCACAGTATAGGGATAATCGTCGAAGGTGTGGACAGAAGTCCCCTCTGGACCCGCCGCCATAATCATACCCTCAATGACAGTCTCAAACACCTCTGGGGTGGAAACAGTCTCTACCACTTCGCTTTCAAAGGTCTCGACGACCTCGTCCTGGTTATAGCTCCTGATTTCCTTGACCACCCGCAGGTTCTTTCTCTCCCCCCGGTTGGCGATGGTGCAGACATAGTTCGCCAGCTGGATGGGGGAGAACTTGTTATCCGACTGGCCGATGGATGCCTGGATTACGTCGCCGGGGTACCATTCCCCACCCATAGACTCCCGGTATTCCGGGCTGGCCACAACGCCCCGCGCCTCGCCGATCTCAACGCCAGTGGGCACTCCCAGGCCCATGGCCCGGGCATATTCCGCAATGGTTTCAATGCCGGTGCGGCGGCCCACATCATAGAAAAAGATGTTGCAGGAACGCATGAGGGCCCGCAGCACATTGATATCCCCGTGAACGCTCAGACAACCAGGCGTATAGCTAGGGGCGTAGTACATATAGGTACCCCCACAGTTGACGGTGGAATCCGCGGTAATGATCCCTTCGGACAGCGCCGCCGTGGCCACGCAGGGCTTGAAGATGGAGCCGGGCGTATAGGTGCCCTGGAACGCCCGGTTAAACAGAGGGTTAAGAGGATCGTTGGCTAAGGTATCGTAGTTTTCCTGATAGGTGGCCAGATCGTAGGAGGGGTAGTTCACCGCCGCCAGGATCTCTCCGGTTTTGGTGTCCACCGCCACCACCACGCCGGCGTCGGCCTCCTTGCCCTCCCCGGAGGGAGCCGTCTCATTGAGGTATTTGATCTCCTCCTCCAGGGCCTGATATGCCACCCGCTGCAGGTCGCTGTCAATGGTGAGCACCACCGTATTGCCTGCCTCAGGCGCTTTGGTCACCTCCACATTGGTGACAATGCCCTGGTTGGTCAGGGTGATATCGCGGGTTCCGTTTTCCCCCCGCAGATAGCTTTCAAAGTACTGTTCTATTCCGCTTTTGCCCACCGTGTCGTTGAGCAGGTAGCCCTGCTCCTTGAGTTCGGCGTATTCTTCCGCATAGATGGGGCCGATCTGTCCCACAATGTGGGGCGCCACCGTACCGTTGACATACTCCCGGATGGGGGTTTCGTAGATATCAGCGCCGGGCAGATCCAGGTTGTTTTC
>CAJFSX010000112.1 GCA_904419775.1 Candidatus Pararuminococcus gallinarum
GAGGAATTGGCCGCACGGTTAGGCGTCACCCGCTCCGCCATTTGGAAAGGAATCCGCCAATTGCGTGCGGAGGGTTATGATATTCGCAGCAAAACCAACAATGGCTATGCCCTGTTGGGGAATCCCGACCTGCTGACCCCTAAAAAAATTTCAGACTGTACCTCTATGGCATATCCAGCAGAGCGAATTTCTGTTTTTCCCAGTGTCAAATCCACCAATTCCCTATTGCGGCAGCAGGCCATGGAGGGCGCTCCAGAAGGGACTGTGGTGGTCGCCGAAGAACAGACCGGCGGCCGCGGACGGATGGGCCGCAGTTTTCTCTCGCCTCAGGGTGGGCTCTATATGAGTATTTTGGTCCGCCCCCAGATGGAAGCAGGACGCATCCTTTTTCTTACCATGATTGCCGCCTTAAGCGTCATTGACGCTGTCCAACGCCTGTATGGTGTGACCCTCTCCATTAAATGGGTCAACGATATCTTATTTGACGGCAGAAAGCTCAGCGGCATTCTCACCGAGGCCTCCATGGACGGTGAAAGCGGCGGATTGGAGTTTGCCGCTGTAGGTATTGGGATAAATTTTCGAGGACGCGATCAATTCCCCACAGAAATAGCGTCTACAGCCGCTGTGCTGGAGGAGGTTACCCAGCTTCCTCTTTCTCGCTCTAAGTTATGTGGGGCGATTCTAGACGAATTCTGGGACAGGTATCATGCATTCTCCGCCACAGGGGAGACCAAAGAGATTCTTTCCCGCTATCGGAGCCATCTCTCTATGCTGGGGCAGCGGATCCGCGTCCTATCGCCCCAAGGGGAATATCATGCTGTAGCCAAGGATATCGCCGACAATGGGGCACTATTGGTACAGCGGGAAGACGGCAGTATAACTTCTGTACAATCCGGTGAAATTTCGATTCGCCCAGATTAAAAAAACTTGTGTTTCCTGGCATAAGCTGAAAGGAGGGGGACCGATGATTAATAAAACACAGCTTTTTAAATGGCTTTCTATCATCTTCTGTGTGGCCTGTGTCTGCTTAATGGCCATCTATGTATATGATAAAAACACTGATACCGCCGTGTGGGGCATTACATCTTTTCTTCTGGCCGTGATTTTCAGTATATTCCATAGCCTCAATAAAAACAAAAGCAAGCAGCCTCAGTCCATCCAGAAACGCCGGAAATAACATCGCACATAAAAAGGCCGAGAGAAAACAGGCAATTTTCTCTCGGCCTTTTTTCCGTATAAATGAAAAAGCGGACAACACTGCCCGCTTTCATCATCTTTTTGAGCGACACGCCGCTTATTTATATTTGCGTTTGCGTGCTGCTTCAGACTTCTTTTTCCGTTTGACAGAAGGCTTCTCGTAATGCTCTCTCTTGCGCACCTCAGCCAAGACGCCGGCTCTGGCGCACTGTCTCTTAAACCGTCTCAGAGCGCTGTCAAGAGATTCATTATCTTTAATACGAATTTCAGCCATTTACTAATTCCCTCCCTCCGCCATGCGACAGGAGTTTTTACACAATAGTGTAACAACATATATTATACAATAACATAGTTACCCATGTCAAGTAAATTAACCGCTGTGGATTTAGTCAAATTGAACAAGATTACTTGGCCACGATGTTGACAAGCTTACCCGGCACATAGATTTCCTTGACAATCTGTTTCCCGTCAATGAAGGAATGAACCGTAGCGTTCTCCTTGGCAAGGGAGAGAACCGTATCCTTATCGGTATCAGCGGGGATGGTAATCCGTGCCCGAATCTTTCCGCAAACCTGCACTGCGATTTCGATGGTGCTGTCCTTGCATTTAGCCTCATCATAGCTGATCCACTGGGTGGCGTTGAGCATGCCTCCCATGTTTTGAAGCTGCCAAATCTCCTCTGTCATATGGGGGGCAAAGGGGTTAAGCATAATCAGCAGATCCCGGTATTCGGCTCTATTGATAGCACCGGTATCGGAAATATCGTTGAGCAGGCTCATCATCGCCGCAATTGCCGTGTTAAACTTCAGATTTTCAATATCCTCGGATACCTTCTTGATGGTCTTATGCATGGCGCTTTCCACCTCTGGACGGTAGCTATCCCCTTCCACCAAGCAGTCCTGCAGCGCCCAGATGCGCTCTAAAAAGCGCTTACAGCCCTTGATAGAGCTAGAGCTCCAGGGAGCAGCCTTCTCAAAGTCGCCGATGAACATCTCATACAGCCGCATGGTATCTGCACCGTATTCCTTGACAATGTCGTCGGGATTGACCACATTGCCCCTGGATTTGCTCATCTTCTCGCCGTTTTCGCCTAAGATCATACCATGGCTGGTTCTCTTTTTATAGGGCTCCGGTGTGCTCAAAATCCCCAGGTCATAGAGGAATTTGCTCCAAAAACGGGAGTAGAGCAGATGAAGGGTGGTATGCTCCATACCACCGTTGTACCAATCTACCGGCATCCAGTAATCCAGCGCCTCTTTGGAGGCCAGAGCCTCATCATTGTGAGGGTCACAATACCGCAGGAAGTACCAGGAGGAACCCGCCCACTGAGGCATGGTATCCGTCTCACGTTTCGCCGGGCCGCCACAGTGGGGGCAGGTGGTGTTGACCCAGTCGGTCATGGCCGCCAAGGGGGATTCACCGTCGCCGGTGGGCTCATAGGACTCTACCTCGGGGAGGCGCAGAGGCAGCTCCGATTCAGGCAGAGGCACCCAGCCGCATTTTTCACAGTAGACCAGAGGAATAGGCTCGCCCCAATAACGCTGACGGGAGAAAACCCAGTCGCGCAGCTTATAGTTGACCTTGGGATGGCCTTTGCCGTTATCCTCCAGCCATTGTTTTATCTTTTCTTTGGCCTCTTCTACACTCAGTCCATTCAAGAAATCGGAGTTGACCATAACGCCGGTTTCGCAGTCGGTGAAGGCTTCCTTCTCCACGTCACCGCCCTTGACCACCTCAATGATGGGCAGGTCAAACTTTTTGGCGAATTCCCAGTCGCGGGTGTCGTGGGCAGGTACAGCCATAATGGCTCCTGTTCCGTAGGTCATCAGTACGTAGTCGGAGACAAAGATGGGGATTTCCTTACCGTTAACAGGATTAATACCCTTGACCCCTTGAATCTTCACACCGGTCTTTTCCTTGACTACCTCGGTCCTCTCAAAATCGGATTTTTTAGCCGCTTCCACCTGATAAGCGCGGATTTCCTCCATATTGGAGATGCGATTCGCCCACTGCTCCAAATAGGGGTGTTCGGGGGAAATGACCATATAAGTAGCGCCAAACAGGGTATCGGGCCGGGTGGTATACACCTTCAGTATGTCGCCGGCAGTGGTGCCGAACTCTACCTCCGCTCCGGTGGAGCGGCCAATCCAGTTTTTCTGGCTCACCTTGATCTTGTCCAT
>CAJFSX010000113.1 GCA_904419775.1 Candidatus Pararuminococcus gallinarum
GAGGCGAATATTGTGGCAGTGGATTACGATCCCGGTGCCAGCCGTATTAACCAGGAAAACAGAATCAAACTGATGCTAGCTAATGCAAAGATGCAGCAGGAGGCCGCTGAAGCGGCTGATAAAACAATGTCTGTAGAGGAAAATGTGGATCAAAAAGAAGCAGTATTTGCTCAGCTATAAGATAAAAAGCGCACCGCTTTACGGTGCGCTTTTTATCTTATGATTGTCAATTGTCATCATAGCTTTCCTGTGATAAAATATATAAATTAGTGGCCATTTTGTTTAGAAATTTGTATTTTGCATATTGACTTTTTGAAGTAAAAAGATTGACCAAATGATTTTATTGTGTTATTATGCTATCATACTAAAGTATAGAGGAAAGGATGCAGCCTCCCAATGAAAATATATGATAAAATTACGCCAGAGGGTACCAGAGATCTGTTGTTTGAGGAATGTCAGACCATCCGCTGGGTGACTGCACAGCTGGCGGAGGAATTTAAAAGCCGTGGCTACGGCGAGGTAATGACTCCGTCTATTGAGTTTTTTGATGTATTTTCAGCCAATTCCACCTATTTCCCTCAAGAATCCATGTATAAACTTATCGACAATAAGGGGAGAATCATTGTTCTTCGGCCGGATATGACGACGCCTATTGCGCGACTGACTGCTACCCGTATGAAAAATCAGACCTTCCCACTGCGATTTTATTATAACGGAAAGGTTCACCGGGTGACTCCCAGCCACAGCGGGCGAAGCGATGAAATTTTTCAGATGGGCGTGGAGCTTATCGGCGCCAACACCTCCCGTTCCGATCTGGAAGTGATCGCTTTGTCGGGAGAATGTTTGAGGAGGATTAATCCGGATGCTTTCCGCATTGAATTGGGCCACATCGGATTGTTCCAGGGACTGGTAAAGCAGTTGGAAGCTGATGATTACACCAAAGAGGAGATCAGAAGATATATAGAAGCAAAAAATTATGGTGCACTTAATGCTCTATTGGACAAATTCGAAGGGAATCCAGCCGCCCAGGCCCTAAAAAAATTGCCGTCTTTGTTTGGCGGCGAAGAAGTTTTTGCGCAGGCAAAGGAGCTCAGTGTAACGGAAGACTTTTCTGATATACTCGACTATCTTCGCAGTGTCTATGAAAGCTTAGGCAGGCTTGGGCTCAAGGATAAAGTCATTATCGACCTAGGCCTTGTGAACCAAGGAAATTATTATACCGGCGTAATCTTCCGGGGATATTTGGAAGGCATTGGAGAACCCCTTGTTTCCGGCGGGCGCTATGATAACCTTTTACGCGATTTTGGAGCGGATTTGGCGGCAACCGGTTTTGGCATTGACATCAATTTAGCGGTAAAATTTTTGCTAAAAAATCATGACTTTATCCGTCCAACCCAATCTAAGGCCATTGTTTTTGGCCGGGATGGCTATGAGACCAAAGCAATTGAGTATGTAAAACAATTGATACCCGAACTCGGACAGTGTGAGCTTTCTGTCTTTGATACGGAAGAAGAGACAAAAGCTTATGCCAGAAAAAAAGGAATTGGTAAGCTTTATATCGTAGGTGAGGATATTACCATTGTAGATATTGGAGGGGAGAAAGCATGAAACCCATGCGGATAGCGCTGACAAAGGGCAGGTTAGAAAAGGATACGGTAGCCCTCTTTGAAAAAATTGGTTTTGATTGTACCAATCTAAAAGAAAAAGGCCGGCGTCTGATCTTGGAGATTCCGGGAGAAAATATCGAAGTTGTGCTGGCGAAAGCAGCTGATGTCATCACCTATGTGGAGCATGGCGTCTGCGATATGGGAGTAGTAGGAAAGGATACCATCATGGAAAACGGTACATCTTTCTATGAAATGATGGATCTCGGTTTCGGCAAATGTAAATTTGCTTTGGCCACTCAGAAAGGCTCTGATTTTTACGCAGGATACAATACCAAATGCATTGCAACCAAATATCCCAAGGTGGCGCGGAGCTACTTTGAAGGGAAAAGCATGGATGTAGATGTAGTGAAAATCGAGGGATCGGTTGAATTGGCGCCGTTGCTGGGATTGGCAGATGGCATTGTGGATATTGTAGAAACTGGAACAACCCTCAAGGAAAACGGTCTGGAAGTGAGCGAGTTTATCTGTGATATTTCGGCCCGTGTGATTGTGAATATTGCGAGCCTTAAGTTACGTAAACAGGAAATCGAGGGCCTTTTAGAAAAAATTGCCAAAGTGAAGGAGGAGAAAAAATGATCCAGGTAGTGAAAGCGGATGGAGTCCAGGAAAGGGCATTACTCTCCCAACTGAAAAACCGCAGCGAAGAGGTGGATCGGAAGGTAACCGTGGCAGTGACTGAGATTATTGATGCAGTCAGGGCCAAGGGTGATGAGGCGGTTCGGGAATACACCCTAAAATTTGATGGCAAGTGCCCAGAACAGTTTGAAATTTCCAAAGCGGATATGCAGCGGGCGTTGGATGAAGCGGATCCAGAATTTGTTGCTTCACTTCAGCGTGCAAAAGAGAATATAGAAGACTTTCACAGACGGCAAAAACACCAAAGCTTTATCGATGCAAAGGCAAACGGTGTGATTTTAGGCCAAAGGATTCGTGGCCTGCACCGGGTGGGCCTCTATGTGCCTGGGGGGACAGCGGCTTATCCCTCATCGGTTTTGATGAATGCTATTCCCGCCAAAGTGGCAGGGGTCAAGGAAATTGTGATGATAACTCCGCCGCTGAAAACCGGTGGCGCCAATCCAGACATTTTAGTGGCGGCGGCCATTGCTGGTGTTGACAGGGTATTCCTGGCGGGCGGAGCCCAGGCTGTGGCAGCTTTGGCCTATGGCACTAAGAGCATTCCACGTGTGGATAAGATTGTAGGTCCTGGGAATATTTATGTAGCCACAGCCAAACGGCTTCTCTATGGAACTGTGGACATCGACATGGTAGCGGGTCCCAGTGAAATTCTGATTATGGCGGATGAAAATGCGCCAGCGCCTTTTGTGGCGGCGGATTTGATGAGCCAGGCCGAGCATGATGTATTGGCCTCCGCCATATTGCTGACCACCAGCGAGAGACTAGCACAGCAGGTAGTAGAGGAAGTGAAGAGCCAGTCGGAATCTCTCTCTAGAAAAGAGATTATTGCTCAATCTTTGCAGGATTTTGGAGCTATTATCATCTGCAAGGATAACGATCAAATGGTGGAA
>CAJFSX010000114.1 GCA_904419775.1 Candidatus Pararuminococcus gallinarum
TCCTGCGCGCTCAGGGTTTCGGCGGCGGCGCCCTCCTCAAGGGGCTGGATATTCTGGTCTCCAAGGAGACCGGTATGCCGGTGCATATTGCTGAGGATCCTCTGGACTGCGTAGCCAAGGGAACCGGCGTTGTGCTGGAGGGACTGGATAAATATAAAGAAGTGCTGGCAGACGACAGCAAGTATTAATCCTTCCAGATAGAAATATGATCTTGCGGATGCAGTCCCCACGGCCTTTTGGGTGTCTGTGGGGGCTGCTTGAATTCTTCCAGAGCATGTCATCATTTGTCACACATTACAGGAAAGGAAGGTGACAGGGTGCAGGACTTTATCAAAAGCTGGCGATTTAAGGTGTTAATCGCCCTGGTCATCGTCCTGGTCGCCTTTATGATCCGGGGCGCCACCTCTGAGGAGGGGCTGGCCGGATTTACCTCCCAACTGATGAGTACCATCACCGCTCCGCTGCAAAAGATCTCCTCTTCCATTGCTCATGGCGCCACGGAGTTTTTCTCCCAGTTTGTCAACGCCTCCTCCATTAAGGAGGAAAATGAGGAGCTCCAGGCGCAGATTAACGAGCTCAACCAGAAGTTGGTGGATTATGAGAAGATCAAGGCGGAAAACGAGCAGTACAAGCAGTTTTTAGAGATCAAAGAACTCAACCCTGACTATCAATTTGAGACGGCTACCGTCATCGGCCGGGATCCCAATGAACGGTTTGGCTCCTTTACCATTGACAAGGGAAGCCTCCACGGCGTGTCCTTTGAGGATCCGGTCATTACCTCGGCAGGGCTGGTAGGCCGTGTCTATGAGGTGGGCCTGACCTCCTCCAAGGTTATGACCATCCTGGACGTTTCCACCAATGTGGGCGCCTACGACTCCCAGACCCAGGATACCGGCATTGTCACTGGATATGCCGGACTTGCGGACCAGGGCCTTTGCCGGATGATCTATATCGACCGGGAAAGCAGTGTGGCAGTGGGAGACCTGATTACCACCTCCGGCTCCGGCGGCACCTATCCCCAGGGACTTGTCATCGGAACAGTGACCGATATCCGGCCGGATGACCATTCTGTTTCCCTGGTGGCCACCATCCAGCCGGCGGAGGACATTCTGAATGTGAAGGACGTGGTGGTGATCACCTCCTTCCTGGGACAGAAGTCCAGCTTGTCCGATGAGGAGCAGGCGGAAGGCTCCAGCGATGCTGAAGCCGCATCCGGGACTACGGCGCCGGAGGCTACCGCTTCCTCAGAGACAACCACGCCACCGGAGACTACGACGCCGGCGGCCTAAGTATAGAGAAGAATAGAAAGAATGAGAAGGCTTTTGGATGGGAGATCTGAAAGCCTTGTCTTGTCCCACCTGCCGGTGGAGGATATCGCGCTGATGTTTCCATCGAGGCTGGGCCGCGGGCATCGCGACAGTGTCACCAACAAAACCATGGGCGTGATCTGCTCTCCGCAAGAGCGCGTGGGCCGCGGACGGCGAGTCGCCGCAGCCAAAACGCGCTGTGGTGTCAATCACAACGTAATTGCGGGCGACGCGGCAGTGTTGCGAACAAAACCCAGAGCGCGACTTCCCGCCCCGGCAGGGGCCCGCCTCCCGGTGGAGGATATCGCGCTGATGTTTTAGTCGAGGCTGAATTGCGGGCATGGCGGACAGTGTTACAAAGGAAACCGTGGGCGTGAGAAAAGGAGGGAGAAAAATGCAGCAGAGGAAAAAACTTTACCATATCTTAAAATGGAGTTCCTATGTTTTACTTATTATAATTGCATATGTGCTACAGACCACCACCTCCCTTTTTGTCATTTTCGGGGTGAAGCCCTTATTGCTGGCCCCCTTGGCTGTGTGCATCGCCATGTTTGAAGGGGAATTTGCAGGCGCTATTTTTGGGGCGGTGGCCGGCCTTTTCTGTGACCTGGGATCAGGGCAGCTGTTCGGCTCCAACGGATTGGTGCTCATGCTCTGCTGCTTTGCCGCCGGGCTGCTGGTCCATGTGCTCATGCGCCCAACCCTCCTCACCTGCATGATTCTCTCAGGGGGGACGTTGCTGCTCCGGGGCATGTTTGACTTTTTCTTCAATCTGGCCCTATGGGATTACGACGGGATTTCCCGGGTGCTGCTGACCAACATTTTCCCGGTGATCCTGTATTCCTTGGCGGTCACCCCGCTGTTTTATCTCCTCATTAAAAAATTGAGCGCCCGGTTTGAAGGGCTTTTGACACTGGAATAAGTAGGAAGCAGGACGCCCCTGCCCTGTGGCAGCTGACAGCGAAATGGAGGATTTGCCATGAAAATTTCAAAGGTTGGGCTGCGGACCGCAATTTTGGCGGGACTGGTCCTTGTCGTATTTGCCCTTTTCAGCGTGCGGCTGATGCAGATGCAGATTGTCCAAGGGGAGGAGTATCTGGCCTTGGCCGAGGCCGGGGATGTGAAAACCCAGACCATTGTGGCGGCCCGGGGCGAAATTGTGGACCGCAATGGGGAGCCTCTCGCTGAAAACCGGGTGGGCTATGACATCATCCTGGACAAGGTGTATATGACCAAGGATATGGAAAACCAGGTCATCCTCCGGCTGGTGGAGATCCTCCGGGAAAACAACGAGGAGTGGATTGATAACCTGCCCATCACCATGGAGGAGCCTTTTGAATTTATTGAGGGCCGGGAGGATGATGTAGCCGAGCTCAAGGAGAACCTGGGGCTGCAAAACTGGGCCACCCTAGAGAATGTCATGGACGCCATGGAGGAAGAATATGACATTGAGGGCCTGACGCCGGAGGAAACCCGGATCATTGCCGGGGTCCGGTATGAGATGGTGGAAAAGGGCTATTCTATCGAGAACCCCTATACCTTTGCCAGCGACGTATCGATGGAGACGGTCTCCAAGGTGAAGGAAAACAACCTG
>CAJFSX010000115.1 GCA_904419775.1 Candidatus Pararuminococcus gallinarum
GAAGTCTATGTCAAGGATATTGACGCTGAGAATAAAAAGATTTCCTTGGGCTTCAAGAAAGCAGAGGACAATCCGTGGGAGATCCTCAAGAGAGATTACCCGGTAGGCACCGTTTGCAAGGTGAAGATCGTTTCTATGACCGCTTTTGGTGCCTTTGCACAGATCATTCCGGGCATTGACGGACTGATCCATATTTCTCAGATTTCCACCGAGCGGATTAACAAACCGCAGGATGTCCTTTCCATCGGACAGGAGGTCGAGGTCAAGATTACCGACATCGACTTCGAGAAGAAGAGAATCAGCCTCTCCATGCGGGCACTGATTGAAGAGAGAGAGAAGGCCGCGCAGGAGGCCGCTGTCCAGGAGGACATGCAGTCTATGCAGGCATTCGCTCAGCAGCAGGCAGAAGCTGCAGCAGAGGAGTCCGCTCCTGAAAGTGCAGAATAGTTATAGTTAAGAAAACGACGCAGGTGACTGCGTCGTTTTTTATTGCAAAAATAGTATACAAATGGGTTGCTTTTTTCAAGGCAATGGCGTATGATGGTGCCAACACAAAGATGATATATTTTTATCTGTGAGAAGGTGGATCATATGAGTCGGAAAGTTTCCTATACCAAAGCACAGATGGTAGGAGAGATTCTCTGTCTGGCAGTACTACTTTTCACAGCATTAGGACTTTGGCTTCGCTGGCCTGGCATACCGGAGAGAATCCCTACCCACTATGGATTTTCTGGTGAGGTAGATGCTGGGGGAAGCAAGGATTCCTTATGGATTCTGTGGCTTGTTCAGGCTGGCTTATATCTGCTGCTCACCGTTGTGACATTTTTCCCGAAGGTTTGGAACACCCCGGTGCCGGTGACAGAAGCGAATCGGAATTTTGTTTACAGCACCACCCTTTCAATGCTCATTGTAATGAAATTGGTGATTGTCTGTGTTTTCTTTTACCTGGTGGTTATCGCTGGAGGGCAGGAGAAGAGCTTGGGTGGATGGTTCTTCCCGGTGGTTTTAATCGGGATTTTCGGCCCTTTAGTCTATTTCTGCCGCAAATGTTCTCGGGGAGCCAGAGCCATTGAAAATATGGCCCAAAACGGAAAAAGTGCTTCATAGGAAAAAAGAAATGTCCCTGGACTTTAAAGTCCAAGGACATTTTTATATCTAAAAAGAAGTATCGATAAAGCCGCCGCCGATAACGTAGTCCCCGTCGTAAAAAACACAGGACTGACCTGGGGCAGGGGCACGCTGGGGTGTGTCAAATTCCACTTGTACCCTGCCTTCCGCCAGAGGGGTGATGGTGGCATCGGCTTCCTTTGCCATGGATCGGATTTTAACTCCGGCTCGAAGGGGAGAAGACAGCCCATCCATCCCAATCCAATTGAGCGCGGATAGGATGACTCCTTTGGCATATTCTCCGCCGGCGTATGCTAGGCGAATGACGTTGTCGACAGGGTCAATTTCTCTCACGAAGACCGGGCGGCCTAAAGCGATCCCCAATCCTTTGCGCTGACCCACGGTATAATGGAGCAGCCCTTTATGACGGCCGCAAACCTGGCCTTCCGGAGAGATAAAGTCCCCTTCCGCCATGGGACCGGTGAGAGCCTCCACATAAGCGGCATAGTCATTGTCGGGGATAAAACAGATCTCCTGGCTGTCCGGCTTGCTGGCACAGGAGAGCCCGGCTTCCTCTGCAATAGCGCGTACCTGAGATTTGGGAAGGCTATGGAGAGGGAGAATCAGCCGGGAGAGCTGTTGCTGACTCAGCCGGTAGAGCATATAGGACTGATCCCGCTCCAGACATCCTGCTTTTTTGAGAAGATAACGGCCATTTCGCTTCTCTACACTGGCATAGTGACCGGTTGCCACCAGCTCAATGCCCAGCTCATCCGCTTTTTCTAACAAGAGGGCAAACTTGGTGGTTGGATTGCAAATTACACAGGGATTCGGAGTTTTTCCTGCCCGGTAAGCGTCGGCAAAGGGTCGGATAACATTTGTCTCAAAGCGGGCGTAATCTCTCGCCACATAGAGGGGAATGCCGAGAGCGGCAGCAGTTTCTCTCGCAGCCGCCACAGTTTGGGCATGGGGCGGTGAGAGATCCAACACAACAGCGGAGACATCGTAGCCTGCCTTTTGCAGCAAAAAAACGCAAGCGGAGGAGTCCACCCCTCCGCTGAGCGCAACTAAAATTCGTTTGTTAGACATGGCAGGCTTCACACTCACCGATATCCCCTACGATAGGGGTAGGATCAATGCCCTGCCGGTTGTAATAATCTGCCAGGGCCGCTTTGACAGCCTGCTCCGCCAATACGGAGCAGTGGATTTTTGCTGGGGGAAGCCCGTCCAGCGCTTCTACTACCGCTTTGTTGGTCAGTTTCAGCGCGTCCTCAATAGATTTCCCCTTGATCATGTCGGTGGCAATAGAGCTGGTGGCAATGGCAGCACCGCAGCCAAAGGTTTTAAACTTCACATCGGTGATGGTGCCGCCCTCGATTTTCAGATACATCTTCATAATATCGCCGCACTTGGCATTTCCAACCTCACCGACGCCATTGGCATCGGGAAGTTCGCCCACATTGTGGGGATTGGTGAAGTGCTCCATGACTTTATCTGAATACAACATAACGCTCGTCCTTTCTTAGTTTTGAGGATTTATTTCTCCTGGGCAACAATCCGCTCCCAGAGGGGGGACATGGCTCGCAGTTTTTCGATGACGCCTGGAACCACATCCAGGATATAGTCTACATCTTCAGTGGTATTAAATTCTCCCAGAGTCAACCGCAGGGAACCATGAGCTACTTCATGAGGCAGCCCGATGGCAATCAGCACATGGCTGGGATCCAGAGAACCGGAGGTGCAGGCCGAACCAGAGGAGGCGCAGAT
>CAJFSX010000116.1 GCA_904419775.1 Candidatus Pararuminococcus gallinarum
ATGATCTGTTTCATCCGTTCCATGCCGGCAGCACCTTCACAAGCGAAGTTACCGATCTTATGCAGGTATTTGCCGTACTTGTCATAAAGCTTGTTCACCGCATCTACCAGTGTCATGCCTTGAAGCTTGTAATATGCGGCCATTTCACAGATGAGCATAGAACCGTTGACAGCATCCTTATCCCGGACATAGCTTCCAGAAAGGTAACCGTAACTCTCTTCAAATCCGAGGATAAACCGATCCTGCTCGCACTTTTTCTCCAATGCCAAAATCTGCTGTCCAATATATTTAAAACCGGTGAGTACATTAATGACCTGCACGCCATACTCTTCCGCAATCTTTTCCACAATGGAGGTACTTACAAAACTCTTGACCGCAATAGGATTTTTCGGCATTGTTCCGTTTGCGGTGCGCACTTTGCAGATAAACTCCAGCAGGAGGGCACCTACTTCGTTGCCAGTAAAGAGGCGATAGTCATCCCCATCTTTGACTGCAATACCTACACGGTCACAGTCAGGATCGGTGGCCAACAGTAAATCCGGTCCTACCTCTTCGCAGACTTTAAGGCCCTCATTCAGAGCCTCCCGAATCTCAGGATTAGGATAGGGGCAGGTGGGGAAATTGCCATCGGGCATTTCCTGGCTCTTGACAACAGTCACATCGCTGACCCCAATCCGTTTGAGGATCTCCCTGACACAGCGGTTTCCGGCGCCATTCAGAGGAGTATACACTACTTTAAGGTTGGCCTTCCCACATGCCCCTGGCACAATTTCCTGGGCCTTTACCGCCTCGATAAACCGGTCAATCAAATCTTCACCTATGTATTCGATGAGGTTGGTAGACATTGCGCTTTCAAAGCCAATGAGTTTGATATCCGAGAAGATATCCAGCTTGACGATCTCCGCCAACACCTGATTGGCATCCTCTACATCTAACTGGCAGCCGTCACTGCCATATACCTTATAGCCGTTATACTTTGCCGGATTGTGGCTGGCGGTAACAACAATACCTGCGTCACAATGCAAATCACGCACCGCAAAGGAAAGGGCCGGTGTGGGCATCAATTCTTTATATAAATATACCTTAATACCGTTGGCCGCCAGAACACAGGCCGCCTCTTTGGCAAAGACATCCGATTTGATGCGGGAATCGTAAGCGATGGCGATTCCCTTGGATTTATTGTTTTTAATCAGATAATTGGCAAACCCCTGGGTGGCCTTGCGGACTGTATAAATATTCATTCGATTGGTGCCTGCGCCTAGGACACCCCGGAGTCCTGCTGTACCGAATTCAAGCTCCCTGTAAAAACGGTCGTATATCTCCTCTTGATTGCCCTTAATCTGCTCCAAATCTGCCACTACATCTTTGTCTTCCAGATTTTTGTCGCACCAAAGCTGATATTTCTGCATCTCTGTCATCTTACATCACCCATTTTCTTTGAATTGTGATTTTCTCACACTATTTACCCTTCTATTTTACTATAGCTCGTATGCAGTTTCAATACAAATCGAAGAACAATTTGACTAAAAATCCCCTATTTTTATGTTGTTTTCTACAATAATCCAAAATAAATATACTATTTTTTATTATGATCCAATAAAAAACAATGAGGGATTTTTCCCTCTCATACTTTCTTCCATTGTCGAACTATGTTATAATATTTCTAAAAATTGGCCAAAAGGCGGTGGCATAGATGTTCTGCAAAATATCCAGTCTTGCAGTGTATGGAATACATTCGGTTGTGGTCGCTGTGGAGGTAGACATCGCCACCGGTCTTCCCAGCTTTGATATCGTCGGCCTTCCTGACACAGCTGTCAAGGAGTCTAAAGACCGGGTCAAGGCCGCTATCAAAAACTGCGGCTATACCCTGCCTGTCAGCCGGATTACTGTCAATCTTGCCCCCGCGGATATTCGCAAATCCGGCCCGCTCTATGATCTGCCGATCATGATTGCAATATTACAGGGTTCTGGCCAAATCAGTTTCCCCACCGATTCCTTTGCCTTTTTAGGAGAGCTGTCCCTTTCCGGCGAAGTTCGCCATGTCAGTGGTGTGCTTCCCATGGTTCTCAAGGCCAAAGAAGAAGGCTTTTCTGGCGTTTTTGTCCCGGCTCAAAATGGAGCCGAAGCCGCAGTGGTAAAAGGGATCGCGGTCTATCCTGTATCCCATTTCACCGATTTAATCCGGCATTTTTCCGGAGAAGCCCCGATACAGCCTCTGATCTCTCCTCCCTTTTCTGCCGAGTCAGCTCTTCAAACGCTGGATTTTCGTGACGTCAAGGGGCAAGCCGAAGCAAAGCGCGCTATGGAAATCGCGGCGGCCGGCGCTCATAATATGATCTTGATCGGTCCTCCCGGTTCTGGGAAGAGTATGCTGGCCAAACGTCTGCCCTCTATCCTGCCCCCGATGACATTTGATGAGGCCATCGAGACCACCAAAATTTATTCGATTTGTGGACAGTTGGGGGAAGGCAATTCTCTGATCCGGACTCGACCCTTTCGGGCCCCGCACCACACCGTATCTGCTGTTGGGTTAGCTGGAGGGGGCTACAACCTGGCTCCCGGTGAAATTTCTCTGGCCCATAACGGCGTTTTGTTTTTGGATGAACTGCCCGAATTTAACCGCAGTGTCCTGGAGGTGCTTCGCCAGCCTATGGAGGACCATATGGTCACCATCTCCCGGGCGGCAGGACAAATGAGCTACCCTTGCTCTATCATGGTGGTTGCCGCCATGAATCCCTGTCCTTGCGGCTATTACGGCCATCCT
>CAJFSX010000117.1 GCA_904419775.1 Candidatus Pararuminococcus gallinarum
CCAAAATGTTGCCAAAATTCCCGGTAGGAACTACGACATTGATGGGCTCCCCCGCCTTAATCTCTCCATCCGCAATTAAATCACAGTAGGCACTGATATAATAGACAATCTGGGGTACCAGTCTTCCCCAGTTAATAGAGTTGGCGCTGGAAAACATCATGCCATGCTTTTCCAGCTTTGCCGCCATGACAGGATCAGTAAATATAGCTTTTACTCCATTTTGAGCGTCGTCAAAATTACCTTCAATGGCGCAAACTGCTACATTTTCCCCAGCTTGGGTGGTCATCTGTAATTTTTGCATAGGACTTACCCCGTCCTCTGGATAAAATACCAGGATAGAGGTGTTCTCCACATCTTTAAAACCTTCGAGAGCTGCCTTACCCGTATCACCGGAAGTAGCGACCAAGATGACGATTTTCTTTCCATCTACTACCTTCTTGGCAGAGGTCGTCAGCAAATAAGGAAGTAATTGTAAAGCAACATCCTTAAAGGCACAGGTTGGACCATGCCATAATTCCAAGAAATAAGTATTTTCTCCCACCTTGGAGAGAGGGGTAACTCTATCTTCCTCAAATTTCCCCTGATATGCGCCCTGGACACATGCGCCTAATTCCTCATCAGAGAAATCGGTGAGATAGGCGCCAAGAACTTTTTTTGCCCGGGCAATATAATCCATGCCGCACATGTCCTGGATATCCTCTGCGGTCAGGACTGGAATATTCGTGGGAACGAATAAACCTTTATCCTGAGAAATTCCCTGAGAGATAGCCTGCGCTGATGAAACGCGGACACTGGAATTTCTGGTGCTTTGATATTGCATTACTTTTCCCCCTCAAAATCTATGGAAATTTTTATTGCTTTTTGCTTTGCTCATATCTGACAAAAAAGTCGGCTGCATTTTGATAAAAGATTTTATCTACCAGCTTTTCTGGGTATCCTAAACGCAACATTTCCTCATAGAGGCGCGGTATCGCCGTAATATCCGGAAAATCAGCTGGCATATCTGTGCCGTCAAAATCAGAACCTAAGGCTACGACATCTTCGCCGCCTAGGCCAAGAAAGTGATCGATATGTTTTATCATATCACGATAGGACGCCTTCTGGCTATCCCTGTTTAAAAATCCCCTGCTGAAATTGATTCCTACCAAGCATCTCTTTTTGGACAAAGCGCTAAATTGCATGTCAGTCAGGTTACGGGGATTCTCACAAAGGGTCCGAGAGCTAGAATGACTGGCCATAAAGGGGCGCGTGGTACAGTTAATCACGTCATCAAGCCCTGCATCAGAAAGATGGGAAACATCGACAACAATATCCCGCCGTTCCATTTCCTGTACTGCCTGAAAGCCAAAAGAGGTCAGACCTTTGTTAGATGAGATGCCACAACCTAGTTCATTTTCACCGTTCCAGGTTAATGTAATCATCCGAACACCGTCCTCGGATAATTGCTGTACCCGATTTAGGTCCCCAGCCAAGACACAACCACCCTCGACAGTGAGGATAGCTGTTTTGGTTGCGGTTTGATCACCTGTAATTTCTGATAAAGACCTTTGCCAGGATATTTCATCCGAGTTTACCATCATCTGCTTTTTAAAATAGTGATAATGCCGTTCGTAATAGGAGATGGCGGCATCACCCCGCTGGTCATCGGGAACAAAGATGGCAAAGCACTGCCTCCACAGACGAATTCCCTTGGTTTTTTCGATGGAAAGATGACCGCTATAATCCGATAGCTCTGTCTTTTTTCGGCAAATTTCGGTAATGGTATCACAGTGCAGATCAAAATATCGCATCAATATCACCAACTTCAAATGCATTTTCAATATAGTTGTATCCGATGACCGCACCAGTCTGAGAATGTAATTTTACCTCGAATACATCAAAACGGGGCTGCAACTCTACCCCTGTGGACGAAAGATATTGGATCGCCGTTTTTATCAACCGCCTCTGTTTTTTCACGTCCACGTATTCTCTGGGAAGCGCGATTCCATCTGCCTTGCGTGCTTTAACTTCCACAAAGGCAATAATGCCTTCTTTCTGTACGATTAGGTCGATCTCTCCATAGCGGGAGTGATAGTTCTGTGCGAGAATCCTATATCCTTTTGCAGCAAGAATATGTCCGCAAAAATCCTCCCCCAACTTTCCAATATCCCGGCGGCTCATTGTGCTTTTCCCGCAAAATACTTTTTAAGAAAAGTCTTTCGATGTACTGGGGATACCCCATATTCCGAAATTTTTTCATAATGGAGTTTGGTAGGATAGCCTTTATGCTTATCAAAGCAGTACATAGGATACTGCTCATGAAGCTGCTGCATGACTTTGTCTCTTGCCACCTTGGCAAGAATCGAAGCCGCTGCTATACTGGCGGATTTGGCATCACCGCCGACGATACATTCCGTTTTGATAGAAAGCCCCGGATCCCGATTGCCATCAACTAGTACAATATCTGGCACCGTGGAAAGTCCAGATACCGCCCGCTTCATAGCCAGAAAAGTCGCCTGGAGAATATTGATCTCGTCTATTTCCTGTTCACTAGCACTGACAATACAAAAGGAAATTGCCTGTTCCCTGATAAGCTGGTCGAGTAGTTCGCGCTTTTTGGGGCTCAATTTCTTGGAGTCATTGAGTCCTGGAAGATCAAAGTGTTCTGGTAGGATCACCGCTGCCGCATATACAGGTCCAGCTAAGGGTCCCCTCCCTGCTTCATCGACCCCACAAATAAGAGAATATCCCTGTT
>CAJFSX010000118.1 GCA_904419775.1 Candidatus Pararuminococcus gallinarum
GGTGAGCATGTTGTCACCGATGAGAGCATCAAAGCGGTGTCCGATCTTTTCCGAAAAGAAGGCTCTGACGCCTGGTATACCAAGGAGGCAGATGAGATTCTGCCGGAGGGCTTTAAGTGTCCGCACTGTGGCGGCACCCACTTTACCAAAGAAAACGACATTATGGATGTGTGGTTTGATTCTGGTTGTACCCACGCAGCAGTCCTCAAAGAAAGAAAGGAACTGCGCTGGCCTGCGGACCTCTATCTAGAGGGTGCGGATCAGTACCGCGGTTGGTTCCAGTCCTCCTTGTTGACCTCGGTGGCAGCCCTTGGTACAGCACCTTATAAAGCAGTTTGTACCCACGGCTGGGTTGTAGACGGAGAAGGCAAGAAAATGTCCAAGTCTTTGGGCAACGGAATTGTTCCTGAAGATATCATCAAACAATACGGTGCAGATGTACTGCGGCTGTGGGTTGCCTCCTCTGATTATCATGCGGATATTCGTATTTCTCCTGATATTCTCAAGCAGCTTTCTGAAGTGTATCGGAAGATCCGCAATACGGCGCGTTATATTCTGGGCAACCTCTATGACTTTGATCCCAACCGGGACATGGTTGCAGATGATCAGCTCTTTGAGCTGGATCGTTGGGCGTTGACCCAGTTGGATAGCCTTATCGGCAAGGTACGCGATGCCTACGATCACTTTGAGTTCCATTTGATCTACCATGCAGTGCGCAATTTCTGCGTGATTGATATGTCTAATTTCTATCTGGACATTTTGAAAGACCGCCTGTATGTTGAAAAGCCGGATTCTCTTTCCCGGCGTGCAGCACAGACTGCTATTTACCGTATTCTTAGCGCGCTGACTCGGATGTTGGCTCCAATTTTGGCTTTCACTGCTGATGAAATCTGGAAATTCTTGCCCCATCTTGGCAGTGAGGATAGCGAGTGTGTTATGTTTAATGACATGCCTTCTACCTCTGGGCTCAGTGAGGACAGTGCCTTCATGACCAAGTGGAACCGGATTAAGGATATTCGTGAAGATGTCAATAAAGCGCTGGAGCTGGCGAGAAAACAAAAAGTTATTGGAAAATCCTTGGAGGCTAAGGTTACCTTGGGCTGTGAGGGTGAACTTTATGATTTCTTGAAGAGCGTGGAAAAGGAATTGACGACAGCATTTATTGTATCCGCTGTTGAAATTGTGAATACTCCCAGTGGAGATTTTGCAGGGGATGTAGAAGGCCTTAAGGTCACTATTTCCAAGGCTGACGGCGAGAAATGTGAACGTTGCTGGACCTTCAGTAATACTGTTGGCCAGGATATAGAGCATCCGACTTTGTGCAGCCGGTGTGCCGCAATTATCAAAGAATAATTTTTTGCGGTGTGTCTCCCTGAGATACACCGCAAATTTATGCACCCTTGCGCTATCAATTCGAAAGGGACAGGATATTCGTATGGTTTATATTGCGTTATTATCAGCTGCTGGTTTGGCCGCTATCGATCAGCTTATTAAGTTTTTTGCTGTAACCTGGCTGCAGGGCGCCGGCACAGTGACACTGATACCGGGGCTCATCGATCTGGTTTATGTTGAAAATACTGGTGCTGCCTGGGGGCTTTTTGCGGGGAATACCTGGCTTTTGGTGGGGGTAACGTCCCTTGCTATCATCGCAGCCGTTGTATTCATGTTGATGAAAAAGGTTCAGTCTCCCTTTTTGATTTGGATGATCAGCGTTGTCATCGGAGGGGGAGTTGGCAATCTCATAGACCGGATTTTTCGGGTAGATGCTGCGGGAAACCACTTTGTAGTAGATTATCTCAACTTTTCTTTTATAGATTTTCCCGTATTTAATTTTGCCGATTGTTGTGTTGTCATAGGGATGATTGCTATTGTAATCTATATTCTGTTTTTTGACGGAAAGAAGGATAAAGAAACCTCACAGGTGATCTCTCATGAATGAGAAAGAGACTATTATTTTGACGGTAGCAGGGGAGGAAGAAGTCCGGCTGGATAAGTATTTGGCTGATGTTGTGGAAGATCAGTCCCGTGCCAGTATTCAAAGGCTTATGGAAGCGGGCGAGGTGCGGTTGGCGGGCAGGGCTGTTTCTAAAAACGCCAAGGCGAAACCCGGTGATCGAGTGGAATTAACCATCCCTCCTCCAATTCCTTTGGATGTTCTCCCTGAGAATATACCCCTGGATATTGTCTACGAGGATGAAGACCTCCTTGTTGTCAACAAGCCGAAAGGGATGGTAGTTCATCCGGCGGCGGGCAACCATGATGGTACCCTTGTCAACGCATTGCTTTTTCATTGTAGGAACTCTTTATCGGGCATTGGTGGTGTTATGCGTCCCGGTATCGTTCACCGTATCGATAAGGACACCAGTGGGCTGCTCATGGTGGCAAAAAACGACTTTGCTCATCTTTCTCTGGCCCAACAGATAAAAGATCATTCCTTTACCCGTATTTACGCGGCCGTGGTCTACGGCCACATGAAAGAAGAAAAGGGTGAGGTGATCGCTCCCATTGGGAGGCATCCAGTGGATCGCAAGAAGATGGCGGTCACAGAGAGAAATAGCAAAGAAGCGATTACCCACTTTGAGGTTGTACAGTATTTTCGCGGTTTTACCCAACTGAAGTTGCGGTTGGAAACAGGTCGGACCCACCAAATTAGGGTACACATGGCTTATATCGGACATCCAGTAGCTGGCGATCCTGTCTATGGCCCTAAAAAGGTGATCAAGAGCCTT
>CAJFSX010000119.1 GCA_904419775.1 Candidatus Pararuminococcus gallinarum
GCCCTCTGCTGGATCGCATTGATCTCCACGTGGATGTCATGCCGGTAGAATATGAGCACCTGTCTTCCTCTGAAAAAGCAGAGCCGTCTGCCGCTATCCGTGCCAGGGTGGAAAAAGCGCGTGAAATTCAGCTACAGCGCTTTGAAGGAACCGGGATTACCTCCAACGCCCGGATTACCAGCGGGCTGCTCTCTACGATGTGCCCGATCTCCGATAAAGGCAATATCATTCTGAAAGCGGCCTTTGACTCCATGGGCCTTTCCGCCCGGGCTTATGACCGGATTCTCAAAGTGGCCCGCACCATTGCCGATTTAGAAGGAGCAGAAGTCATTGATGCGCCCCATATTGCCGAGGCAGTACAATACCGCAGTCTGGACCGCAAGTATTGGCAGCACAGCGTTTTATAATGATATCTTCATAAATAAAAAGGAGGCCGCTTATGGTCAAACACATTGTATTTTGGAATCTTAAAGAAGAGGCCGCTGGTGGCAACAAAGCCCAAAATGGCCAAATTATCAAGGAAAAACTAGAGGCGCTGGTTGGAATTGTACCCGGCTTGCTCAAGGCCCAGGTAGGGGTCAATTTTAATCCTAAGGGATACGACCTGTGTTTATACAGCGAACTCACCTCCAAAGAGGCGCTGGATGGATATCAAACCCATCCGGCCCATTTGGCTGTCAAAGAGTTCGTCCACCAGGTTATCTGTGACCGGGTTGTTGTGGATTTTGAGGTATAATCCAGCAAAAGGAGGCTTTATGGACGAAAATAAGAAAAAGCGATACTACATTTTGATTTCTGTATTTGCCGGAGCTGCTGTGCTTGGCATTGTGGTCATCTGCCTTCTGTTAGGGCAGACCCACCGATTGCGTTCCGAAATACAAAATCTGCAAACTAACATTTCCGAAATGCAAAGAAACCTTCAAAGCAGTATTGACAGCGGTATCGGTAATATCGAGGCTTCCCTAAAAGAGCAAAACAATATTTTTTCCTATTCCAGCTGTGAAACCGGTAATTTTGATCGCGAAGGCAAAAAGCTAAATATTTCCATGACTGCAACCCCCAAATCCGCGAAAGAGGCCGCTCAGGTTACATTCCTCCTCATGTATGATGGCCAACAGCAGGAAGTTGTGCCAAAAGCGCAACAGGATTCCGATCTGGGGCTGGTATTCACTGCGGAAGGTCAGATTCCCCTTTGTGAGAATTTAGTGGTGATGGGGGTGCTCCAACAGGGCGACGAAAAGCAGACCCAGACCATCGGCGAATTTTACAACCTGCAGGGAGAGTATCTCCTTACTCTGGAAAGTGCCAGCTATTGGGGCAGTACAGAATTTGATCCAGTTCATCAACAGTTGACACTGGATGGCAGCTTTGAAGTTTTTATGTATCTGCCAGATCCTTACGGCGACAATCAGGTGGAAAAGGCGGAGCTTGTTATTCAGGTCAATGGAAGCGATGCCAAGGTATATCCCATCCAGGTAACAGAGGAAATGCTCATGGGAGCCTCTCTGGAAATTCCTGTAAAAGAAAATCTTGATGTCCAGACTGACGATATGGTATCTGTCCTTCTGAGGGCGGATGACACCTATGGCTATCATTACGAGCGTATCTTTGACGCTTATAGTTTGCAGCCAGACGGCAGTCTCTCTTCCCATCCTGAACTTTTTAGCAAAGGAGAAACCCAGATTAGCTAAAAAAGGGACCGGAAATTTCCGGTCCCTTTTATTTGTGATATTGGGTATGGGCATTGATGGAAAAAGCCCGATATATTTGCTCTAACAGCATAATGCGAAACAGTTGATGAGGAAATGTCATAGCTGACACAGAAAGCCGCAAATCCCCGCGGCGTTTCACCGCATCTGACAGGCCAAAGGATCCGCCAATGACAAAGCAAACCTGACTTTTTCCACCGATTGCTACGTTCTGCAATGTTTCCGCCAACTTTTCGGAAGATAAAGATTTTCCCTCGATACACATTGGGATCACATAGGCGCTCGGAGAGATTTTTTGAAGGATGGCGTTTCCTTCCGTTTCCAGCACTTTTTCAATTTCTCCCCCAGTAGGCCGATCCCCCACCCTGCATTCCGGAATTTCCGTAATGCGCAGCTTACAAAAGGATTGGAGGCGCTTTGTATATTCTGCTACCGCTTCTGTCCAATACCTTTCTTTGAGCCTTCCTACACACAATATTTCCACGCTTAGCAAGTATCTCTTCCTTT
>CAJFSX010000120.1 GCA_904419775.1 Candidatus Pararuminococcus gallinarum
ACTGATCCGCTGAACCAGCGTTTCGGCGATCAGCAAAACTCCACGCAACAAATAGACGGCGCCGATCATAACTTTTGCCCCTATTGCGGAGCTCCCGTTGCGAAAGACTTTGAATTCTGCAATCGTTGCGGCAAAAAGCTCCCTTAAGATCCATATCCTGACCCTTGGGGCAGCTACAATCGGCCGCGGCCTTCTTGAGCTTTTGCCCCTTTTTGTAGTAGGGATCATCATAGCAGCCTGATGCCTGCAAGGGTTCTCTCTTGTCAAAAGGCCAGCACAGTACAAAAGACCTGAAGCATTTTTGGCTTCAGGTCTTTTTCAACATCCAGAGGGAATGAAAGAACCACCCCTCTATTGGGCAAACTGGCTGTTATATAGCTTCGCATAAAATCCATTTTTCTGAAGCAGCTGCTCATGATTCCCCATCTCCACAATATGGCCGTCCCGCATGACCAGGATCACATCCGCCTCCCGGATGGTGGAAAGACGATGAGCTACAATAAAGCTGGTGCGTCCCTCCATCATCTCCTCAAAGGCCTTTTGGATCCGGGCCTCGGTTCGAGTATCGATGGAGGAGGTAGCCTCATCCAGGATGAGCATGGGCGGGTGGGTCAGCATGATCCGGGCAATACATAAAAGCTGGCGCTGGCCCTGGGAAATATTCTCCCCCTCTCCGGAGATCATGGTATCGTAGCCCTGGGGCAGTCGGCGGATAAAGCTGTGGGCGTGGGCCGCTTTGGCCGCCGCCACAATCTCCTCCCGGGAGGCGTCGGGCCTGCCGTAGGCGATGTTCTCCGCTACCGTTCCACTGAAGAGCCAGGAATCCTGCAGCACCATGCCATACTGGGCCCGGAGGCTCTGGCGGGTCAGCCCCATGATATCCTGGCCGCTGACCCAGATTTTCCCTTGATCCGGGTCGTAAAAGCGCATGAGGAGGTTAATCATGGTGGTCTTGCCGCAGCCGGTAGGGCCTACGATGGCAATCTTCTGCCCGGGGCTGACCTGGAGGTTCAGGTCCTGGATCAGCGGCTTTTCCGGCTGATAGGAAAAGTCCACATGTTCCAGACTGACCCGGCCGTCGCAGTGCTCCAGCACCTTGCCGCCGGCATCTGAGGGCTCTGCTTCTTCATCCAGCAGGTGGAATACCCTTCTGGCCGAGGCAAAGGCGGTCTGCAGCTCGGTGATGACGCCGGTGATCTCATTAAAGGGCTTGGTGTATTGGTTGGCATAGGAAAGGAAACTGGAAAGCTGCCCGACGCTCAGGCTGCCGCCCATAGCGGAAAGGGCGCCGAAGATGCCCACCGCGGCATAGACTATGGCGTTGACAAAGCGGGTACAGGGATTGGTCAGGGAGGAATAAAACTGAGCCTTTACCCCACAGTCGTAGAGGCGGCTGTTGATCTCTTCAAACTGTTTCTGGGCCCGCTGCTCATAGCCAAAGGCCTTCACCACCTTTTGGTTGCCCACCATCTCCTCCACCACGCCGGTGATCTCTCCCCGGGCAGATGACTGGGCCGTGAACATTTTGTGGGAACGCCGCGCAATAAAAGAGGCCACAAAGAGGGAGAGCGGGGTCAGGACAACCACCACCAAAGCAATGTGGACATTGACCGACAGCATAAAGCCCAGGGTGCCCAGGATGGTGACGACGCCGCTAAAAAGCTGGGTAAAGCCCTGAAGCAGCCCATCGGAAATCATGTCGGTATCGGTGACCACCCGAGCGATCAGATCCCCGTGAGACTGGCCGTCAATGGCCCGCAGGGGAACCCGGGACAGCTTCTGAAACGCGTCGTCCCGGATATCCTTCACCGTCCGGTAGGATACTGTATTGGTACAGGCGGTCATCATCCAGGAAAAGAGGGCGCTGACCGCAATGGCCGCCCCCATTTTGACCAGGATAGGCCAGATGGCCGAGAACCGGACCTGGCCAGGGCCTATGATCTGATCCACAGCGTTGCCGATGAGCACGGGCAGCCACAGGGAAAGCAGGACGCTGATGACAGCGCAGACAAGACCTCCGGCCAGGTATCCGCCATAGGGTTTGG
>CAJFSX010000121.1 GCA_904419775.1 Candidatus Pararuminococcus gallinarum
CACGGCCTAGCCAAAACCACCGCCGCGTTGCCCGCAACTATGTTGCGATTGACACATAAACGCGATATCCTCCAGCGACAGCTGGCCCCGGGATGTTCCGAAAAATCGTCGGCTGCCGCCGAAACCGCCCACACTCCTGCGGTAGCCGGCGCGCCCTAGGCTTTATTTGCGACACTGTTCGCGGCTCACGCAAATAGGTCTCGATTGACACATAAACGCGATCTGGCAGCGGGCACTGCCCGCGAGGAGGAAGATGATGAAGATGATGACAGCGGAGACATTTGTCCCCTTTGGAAAAAAGCCGGCGCTCTCCGCCGCCTCCCTTGCCCGCTGGCTGGAGGCGGAAGGGGCTGCGGCCGAAGCCGTCTCCCTTCCCCTTTCCCCTGGGAAGGAGGGGGAGCTTGCCCAGCTTTTTTCCCGGCGGCTGTTTCATCTGGAGCACGCCTGCGGCCTTCTCATCCCCCTGGACCTCACAGCGGCGCTGCTGCCCCACCCCCATAAGGTGGTTTGGATGACAGGGCCGTTCCCCCTTCTGGGAGATGAAATCCTGGATCAGTACCGGCTGCGGGCCGTTACCCGGGGCCTTGGGGAGGCGGAGAAAATCTTCGCCGCCGGGGAGGAGCTGGCGGACTGGCTGGCCCAAAGCTGCCATGTCCGGGCAGAGCTTCTGCCCCTGCCCCGGGATGATAGGGCGGGACGGGAAGCGGCAAGGAGGCTGATGGGATGAAAATCGCGGTGGCAAACGCCCAGATCCCCTTTGTGAAGGGAGGGGCGGAGGTACTCTGCGACGGCCTCTGCCGGGAGCTTATCCGCCGGGGCCATACGGTGGAGAAGCTCCTCCTTCCCCTCCAGGAGTTTCCCCCTGCCCGGCTGATGGAAAATGTACTGGCGGCAAAGCTGATGGAGATCCCGCAGGCGGACCTGCTCATTGCCCTGAAATTTCCCGCCTATCTTATCCCCCACCCCAACAAGCGGTATTGGATCATCCACCAGCTCCGTCAGGCCTATGACCTCTACGGCACCCCCTTTGGATACCGGGACGCCCCGGCTCTCAGAGCGGCCATCGCCCGGGAGGATACCGCTGCGTTAGGGGGAGCAAAGGGGACGATCTATACCATCAGCGACCTGGTGTCCCGGCGGCTTTGGGAGGCAAACGGCATCCCCTCCACCCCCCTTTACTGTCCCCTGGATGAGCCGGAGTCCTTTTCCCTGGCAGGATACGGGGACTATGTCTTTTACCCCAGCCGGGTCAACGCCCTCAAGCGCCAATCCCTGCTGGTAGAGGCCATGGCCTATACCCGCACCCCGGTGCGGCTGCTGCTGGCCGGGCGGGGGGACAGCGGGGAGGAAGAAAAGCGGATCATGGCGCTGATCCGGGGCAGGAGGCTTCAGGAGAAGGTGACCTATGAAGACCGCTTTATCTCCCAGGAGGAGAAGCTCCATCACCTGGCCCGGTGCCTGGCGGTGGCCTTTGTGCCGGTGGAGGAGGACTATGGCTACATCACCCCGGAGGCCTTTGCCTCCCATAAGGCAGTGCTCACCTGCACCGACTCCGGCGGGCCGCTGGCCTTTGTGGAGGATGGGGTCACCGGGTTTGTCCGCCCGCCGGAACCCCGGGCCCTGGCCCGTGCCTTGGACGAGCTTTACGCCCACCGGGAGAGGACGGCGGCCATGGGCCAGGCGGCCTGGGAAAAGCTGAAAGGGATGGATATCACCTGGGATCATGTGGTAACGGCCCTAACGGCGGCCCCTGCCAGCGGGGATGACGCGGCCCTAGCGGGCAGCAAATCGCGCCCTTGACCCTGTCTGTAACATTGACGCGATGCCCGCGATTTTGTTGCGAATGATGCCACAGCGCGGCTTGGCTGCGGCGACTCGCCGCCCGCGGCATAATTAAAACCACCGTCCGCGGCAGACGCGATTTTGTTGCGAATGGCACTACAGCGCGGCTTGGCAGCGGGCACTGCCCGCGCCTAGCGGCGAGCAGGACGCGCCCTGAGTTTTGTTTGTGACACTGTCCGCGGCACCCGCGATTTTGTTGTGAATAGCACTACAGCGCGACTTGGCAGCGGGCATGACGCGCCCCAAGTTTTATTCGAGACCTTGCCGCGCCTCACGCGAATAGGTCACTGACAGCGCCCATCCGCGACTTGTCTGCGGTGACTCGCCGCGCCTAGCGGCGGGCAGGACGCGCCCTGAGTTTTGTTTGTGACACTGTCCGCGGCACCCGCGACTAAGTTACCCATTGCGCCACAGCGCGAATTCCGCCACCGGTAGGTGGCCCCTTCCGGGGCGGGACGACGCGCCCTTGGTTTTATTAGCAACACCGTCCGCGGCACACGCGATTTTGTTGCGAATGGCACTACAGCGCGCTCCTGCGGAGAGCAAGACGCGCCTTAAGTCTCGTTTGCAACACCGTCCGCGACACCCGCAATTTTGTTGCGAATGGCACTACAGCGCGGCTTGGCAGCGGGCACTGCCCGCCCGCGGCACCCGCGACTAAGTTACCCATTGCGCCACAGCGCGAATTCCGCCACCGGTAGGTGGCCCCTTCCGGGGCGGGAAGACGCGCCCTAAGTTTCATTCGCGGCATTGCCGCGGCACACGCGATTTTGTTGTGAATAGCACTACAGCGCGACTTGGCAGCGGGCACTGCCCGCAAGGAGGAAGATGATGAAGATAGGATACTTTGCGCCGGAAGGCCGGGAGGACACAGTAAAAGCGGCCTTTTCCGCTCTGGGCCGGGTGGAATGCCTCCCCCTTCCAACGGGGGAGGCGGCCCCGGCCTCCCTTTCCGGCTATGACCTTCTCCTCTATCGCCTGGGGGATGACTGGGACCGCTACGGCTCTGTCTATAACCTGGCCGGAGCTTATCCGGGGGTGATGGTCATGGAGGACGCCAGCCTCCGCCGGTTCTTTGGGGGATACAGCGAAGCCCGGGGGGAAGATGGGGAGGCCCTCTTCCGCCGCCTTTACGGGGAGCGGGCCCTCCGAGATTTCCGGCGGCGGAAAAACCACCGGCGGCATGGCGATCAGGCCGATCCCGCCGCCTACAGCCTTCTGGAAGGGATCCAGGACCGGGCTTTGGGCGCCATCGCCCTTTCCGCCCCGGCGGAGCGGGCCCTCCGCCTGGCATACAGCGGCCCCATAACGCTGATGACGCCGGGATGCCGGGAGGAAAACCAGGCGGCCGCCCGGCGCCTTTGGGAGGAAATCCAGTTTCTGGCCCCGTCCCGCCGGCTCATCGGCCGGATCGCCGAAAAACTCCGGGAGGCCCAGAAAGACTACCGGCCTCCTCTTTGCCGGAAGGCGGCGGAGGAAATCGAAAATCTCTTTTACATCCAAAAAGGGGAAGGGAGGAATTTCATTGACGGGATGGAAGGGAAAACTCGGTGAGGAGAAAACAAGGGTGACCCTGGCCCTGGCGCTGCTGTTTGTAGCGTCGGCCCTGCTTCGGACGGTCTGCGCCCTCAGCTTTGGGGAGCGGAGCATCTTTTATGATGAGCTGCTCCACTGGAAGACCGGCCAGTCCCTGGCCCAGACGGGGAAGATCGCCCTGCGGGGGTTAAACCTCAGCTACTCTGAGGTGCTCTATTCGGTGGTCATCGCCCTGTGCAACCTGCTGTTTTCCGACGGACAGGCGGCCTACACGGCGGCATTGGTGGCCAACTGCATCCTGATTTCCGCCGCCATTTTCCCCATCTACATCATGGCCCGCCGGATCATCGGGGAGCGGAAAAAGGCGTTTTTCCTCTGCGCCGTCATCTCCTGCCTGGCGGAGCTGTCCGTCTCCATGCGCATCTTCCAGGAAAGCTTGTACTTTCCCCTGCTCATGGGCTTTTTCTGCCTGTTCACCCTGCTTGTCACAGGGGAGAAACCGCCTACAGTGCCCAAGATGGTGGGTCTTTCCGCTTATACCCTTCTGGTGACCTCCTGCAAGCAGATGGGGCTTGGGATGGTGGCGGGGATGGCCTGTTACTTTGTCTATGTCCTGGTGACGGAGCGGGGACGCCGCCGGCAGAATCTCATGAATGCCGTGGCCTATTTGGGCTCCTTTATAGCTTTTTGGCTCAGTTATAACCGGATTTATTTCCTGCTCAACCAGTCCCGGGGAGCCACCAGCAGTGCGGGCGCCCTCTCCCTCCTCTTTCAAAACCTTTCGAACCTTTCTGTCTATCTGCAAGCCTTTGTCATGGCCCTCTACTACCTGGCGGGGATCATCCTGCTGATGGGCATTTTTGTGGTGCTGCTCCCCTGGGCGATGTGGCGCCGGCTGCTCCCCCAGGAAAAGAAGCTGCTCATCCTGACGGCGGGAGCCATCCTGGCCACAGTGGGGATGCTCTGCTTTACCGTGGCCCTCAATGAAAGCGAGTCCCAGGGCATCCGGCTCCATTTCCGGTACCTTTGGTATATGATGGTGCCCTTTTTGGCCCTGTTTTTCGCCCTGTATCCCCGGCTGGGGGACAGGCGGCCGCCCGCCCGTTTTTTTGCCCTGGGCGGCGTCTTTATGGCTCTGATGACCTTCTGTTTCCTGCTGCCCATCGGCGCCGGAACCGACTGTCCCAGCCTGGAACTGCTCCTGAAGCTGGCTCAGGCCGGCGGGGTGGAGATCATCCGGGCGGCGGCGGTCACCGCCGCCATCCTGGGATGCTACCTCCTCTTTGTGAAAAAGGCCAAGGCGCTGTACCTGTGGGTCTGTCTGGCCCTTGTGGCCAACGGCCTCATAGGAAGCGCTTTTCAGTACGCCACCATGGCGGGATACCGGGAGAAATTCGCCTCCCGGGACGCGGCGGCCCGGCAGATCAACGACTATCTCATGGGGGAGGTCACCCCGGGCAACGAAAATATCCTGCTGGTGGCTCCCGGCAAGGTGGGCCTGGCCCTGGAGGAGTGCTGGCTGCAGCTTCCCTACTACTTCTGCACCTCCGCCAACCTGGGGGTGGATGAAAAGGGGAACCTGGCTCCGGAGCTGACACAGCTGCAGGGGCTCAACGACACCTTTACCACCGTCCGGGTCAGCGAGTGGGATTATATCGTCAGCAAGGAGGAACTGGACATCTCCGGCTATGACCTGGCGCTGCGCAATGAAAGCGGATATGTCTACAAAGAAAACGGAGCGCCTAAACGGCTGCGGGGCAAAATCCAAGAAAAGGATATCTACGAGGACCGCTGGGTGGGGGAAGAAGCGGCCCTGGAGATCTGGATGCCCACCGACGCTAGGGAGATGGTGCTGACCTTTCAGGCCGACACCATGCATTTTGACCGGCTCTCCGTCTCCTGCGTGGACGGCGCCGGCCGGGAGCAGGAGATTGTGGTCACCGGCCAGGAGGAAACCTATTCCCTGACCCTGACCCGCACCTCCCCCGACCAGGACTTTCGGGTGACCTTCCTGCCGGAGCACACCTTTGTCCCCGCCGAGGAATTAGAGGGCTCGCTGGACACCCGCTCCCTCTCCTTCCGGATACTGGAGGCCGAGACCGATTACGCCCCGGAGGAGGAGTCCGGCGGATGGGAGCCCATGGCGGGCCAGGAGGATACCCAATGAAAATCGGAATTTTGACCTATTTTTTCGCTTCCAACTACGGGGCGGCCCTGCAGGCCTGGGCGCTCACCCGGCTGCTCAGGGAGGCCGGGGCCCAGGCGGAGCTGATCAACTACCGCTGTCCCGCCCTGGCCCGACCCTACGCCCTGGATCAGATCGCCGCCAAAGGGGCGGGCGGCTATCTTTTGGGGGTGGCGGGGCATCTGGCCCGGCTGCCCCGCCGGGGAAAATTTTCCTCCTTTGTAGAAACCATGCCCCTCAGCCCCTCGGTGACCCGCCGGGAACTGCCCCAGCTGGGCCGGGAATACGACGCCTTCCTCACCGGCAGCGACCAGGTGTGGAACTGCCAGGTCAACGGAGGGGATCCCACCTATCTCTTGGACTTTGTCCCGCCGGGGGTGGCAAGGCTCAGCTTTTCGGCCAGCTTCGGTTTTTCCCACCTTCCCCCGGGCCAGGGGGAATTTTACCGCCGGCACCTGCAAAAATTTCAAAACCTGTCGGTGCGGGAGGAATCAGGGGCCAAGATCATCGGACAGCTTCTGGGACGGCGGGCCCAGGTCACCCTGGACCCCACCCTCCTTCTGCCGGGAGAGGCGTGGGAGGCCCTGGCGGAAGGGGAGCCGGCGGACCGCGCCCCCTATATCCTGGTCTATCAGCTGGGCTTTTCCAGCGCCATGCTGGATTTTGCCCGGCAGCTGGGGGAGAAAACGGGATATCCCATCCAGGTGGTCTCCCTGCCCCTGGGCAGGCCCCTCCGGGCCAGATGGCGGATGGACGCCGGCCCGGCCCAGTGGCTGGGGCTGATCCGGGACGCGGAGTTTGTCGTCACCGATTCCTTTCACGGCACGGTGTTTTCCATCCTGTTTCACAAGCGTTTTTTCACCGAGACGGGAGGATCGATCCAAAAGACCAGCGGCCGGATCGGCCACCTGCTCTCCACCCTGGGCCTGGAGGGGCGGATCCTCTCCCCGGGACAGCTGGACAGCTTTTCCCAGGAAATCGACTACAGCGGGGTGGAAAGCAGGCTGGCAAGGGAGCGGGAAGCATCCCTCCGGTATCTGAAAAAAATCGCGGGGCTCACCCAAGGAGGAGAAAGCTGATGAAACTCTGGGAGAAAAAAGAGGACTGCTGCGGCTGCACCGCCTGCAAAAGCGTCTGCCCTACCTCGGCCATCACCATGTTCCGGGATGGGCAGGGTTTTTGGTATCCATCCATTGACCAAAAAAAATGCATCCAGTGCGGCATGTGCCGCCGGGTCTGTCAGTACATCCACGAAAAGGGCTCTATTTTCCTGCCCCCAAGACAGGAGGGCTTCCCACGCTTTTACGCGGCAAAGCACAAAAGTCCCCAGGTGGTGAAGCACAGTTCCTCCGGCGGATTTTTTACCGCGGTGTCCGACCATCTGCTGGCCCGGGGCGGGGTGATCTACGGCGCCGCCTTTGCCGGGGATTTTTCCGTCGCCCATATCCGGGGGACCACGGCGGAGCAGCGGGATGGGATGCGGGGCTCCAAATATGTCCAAAGCCGGGTGGGAGACGCCTTTTTGGGGGTGCGGGAGGATTTGGAGCAGGGCCGTCCCGTCCTCTTCACCGGCACCCCCTGCCAGGTCCGGGGACTGCGCCATTTTCTGACGGCCCGGCGTGTTCCCGCCGACAGGCTCATCCTCTGCGACTTTATCTGCCACGGCACCCCCAGCTCCCGGCTGTGGGAGGATTACCTGGCCCGGCTGAAAGGGCGGTACGGCCCATTAGAGGATGTGGAGTTTCGCAACAAGGACCGGGGCTGGAACCGGACCCGGATGAAAATCCGGGTGGGGGATCGGATTTTGGAGGAGAGCTGGGAGGATAATCCCTTCTACCGGCTTTTCTGGGCAGGGGTTTGTCTGGCCCCCGGCTGTTACCGGTGCCAGTGCTGTGACCTCCACCGGGCCGGGGATCTGACCATGGCGGACTTTTGGGGCGCCGGGCATACCCATCCCCGGATCGACCAGGGCCAGGGGGCCTCTCTGGTACTGGTCAATACTCCCAAGGGGGAAAAGCTGCTCAGGGAGCTGGCCCCTGCCCTCTCCCTGGAGGAGGCAAAGGCGGAGGAGTTTTTCCAGCCCAACCTGGCGCGGCCCACCGCCCGGCCGCCCCGCACCGACCAGTTCTGGGAGGAATATCGCCGGGAGGGCTTTGACTTTGTCCTGCAAAAATACAGCCGCCTCTCCCTGCCCCAGCGGTTGGTAAAAAAGGTGGCGGCTCCCCTGCTCAAAAAAGCCGGTCTCTATGAAAAGACAGCACGCCTGGCGGCGGGCAGATCGCACGCCTACCGGCGGGGATGACGCGCCCTTGGTCTTGTTTGAGACACTGTACGCGATGCCCGCAACCTTGTTGCGATTGAAACCACAACGCGGCTTGGCTGCGGGCACTGCCCGCCAGCACGATATCCCCCACCGGCAGGTGGATGGCGGCCCCTCATGCCGGGGCGGGCACATCCTTTTCTCTCAAGAAAAGGATGCAAAAGTGATCCAAGGGGAGCGCCCCTTGGATATCCCCCTGATGGGGCGCGTTGCTTTTCGAACGGTATGGGCGGCGATTTTTTCTCGATTCGCGGGGGCGAAGCCTGAGGAAGTCCCCCGCTCAATTCGAAAAAATCGTCGGCTTCCGCCGAAACCGCCCATGTGCCTTTGTTTTTAGCGGTGACATTGCCGCGTTGTACGCGTTTTTGTTTCGATTGACATATAAGCGCGATTTGGATGCGGGCACTGCCCGCCCGGCGGTAGGTGGTGGTAGAGGGCACTGCCCGCTTAACGGAGGTGGTGAAATGAAAAAAAGAGGCGCTTTTTTCTGGAATATGGCGGGGTGCACCGTAAATGCCGGAGCCACAGTGGTCCTATTGGCGGCGGTGACCCGGATTTGCGGCGCTGAGGAAGGGGGAGTATTCTCCATTGCCTTTGTGACGGCCCAGATGCTCATGACCCTGGGCGCCTTTGGGGTCAGGGCCTACCAGGCGTCGGATATGGAGGAGGAGTTTACCTTTCCCCAATACCTGACCCACCGCCTTCTGACCTGCGCCCTTATGGTAGGGGCCGGGGCCTCCTGGGCCTTTCTCAGCGGTTACCGGGGGGAAAAGGCGGCGGTGGCTGTCCTCCTGTGCGTTTTCAAAATGTTTGACGCCCTGGCCGATGTGCTGGAGGGCCGCCTCCAACAGAAGGGGCGGATGGATTTGGCGGGAAAATCTTTATGCCTGCGCACCCTCCTTTCCACCACCCTGTTTGTGGCGGCCCTGTGGCTGACGGAAAAGCTCACCTTCGCCTGTATCCTGGCGGTGGCCGGGGCGGCAGCGGGGCTTGTAGCCTTTGGCCTACTCCCCTGCCGGCGGTATGCCAGATTGGCCCTGACGAGAAGGCTTCGGCCGGTGGGGCAGCTCTTTGCCCGATGCGCCCCGCTGTTTTTCTCCCTGTTTATCCTGGCCTATCTGGTGAACGCGCCTAAATACGCCATCGACCGGCTGCTGCCGGAGCAGTACCAGACCTACTATAACATCATCTCCATGCCCGCCCAGGTGATCTATCTCTTTTCCACCTTTATTTTCAAGCCCATCATCACCGACCTGGCGGAGGATTGGCAGGCGGGGCGGAGAAAGAAGTTTCGAGGGGCGGTGACCCGGCTGCTTCTGTTCACCGTCGGGACGACGGCAGCGACCCTGGCCGCCGCCTTCGCAGCGGGGATCCCGGTGCTGGAAGGGATCTACGGGGTGGAGCTTTCCCCCTACCGTACCCATCTGCTCCTCATCCTGGTGGGCGGCGGCCTCCATGGGACGGCCAACCTTCTTTACTATGTGCTGACGGTGCTCCGGTGTCAGGGCAGTATCTTTGCCAGCGCGGGAGCGGCCTTTGCGGCGGCGCTGCTTCTGCCCGGCGCTTGGGTTTCCGCCGCCGGGATGATGGGAGCGGTGCTCTCCTATGGGGCGGTGATGCTGCTCCTGGCGCTTTTGATGCTTTTCTTCCTGGGCTGGAAATATCACAAGGAAAGGGGAAAACAAGGGTGAAAATATGTATGGTGGTGGGCCACTTTTACCCCCATGTGGGCGGGGTGGAAAAACTGTTTATGGATTTGGCCCACACCCTTGCCCGCCGGGGCCATGAGGTGCGGGTCATCTGCTGTGAGGAGCCGGGAGCCCGGGGCCGCCGGGAGATGGACGGCTACGAGATTTTCTACTACCCCTGGCCCATCCTCTTTGGCCATCCCCTGGTCCGGGGCCGGGACCTGGCGGAACATATCCGCTGGTGCGACGTCGTCCATACCACCACCTTTACCCCGGCGCCCCCCGCCCGGCGCCAGGCCCGGCGGCAGGGCCGCCCCATCGTCCTCACCGTCCACGAGGCTTTGGGGGAAAGGTGGGGATGGATTGAGGAAAATCCCCTGAAGGCGGCGGCCTTCCGGGCCTTTGAGAAATACGTCATCACCCGGGACTATGACTTCTGGATAGCCGACTCCCTGGCCACCCAGGCGGATATGGAAAAGCTGGGGATCACAGAGCGGGTCGGGTGCGTCTATCCCATGGCCGCGGCTCAAAAAGCCCCGCCCTCCCTCGGAAAAGGCGGGGAGCTGGAGGAATACTTTGGCCTCCCCCCAAAAACCCGGGCCTTTCTCTATTACGGCCGGCCGGGACAGCCCAAAGGGATTTTTGTCTATCTCAAGGCCATCCGGCTCCTTTTGGAGAGACACGGGGCGGCGGCCTTTGGGGACACGCGGTTTTGCTTTATCCTGGCAAACGACCCAAAGGCCCAGAAGGATAAATTCCTCTCCCTTGTCAAAGAATATGGACTAGAGGGGAAGGTCATCGTCCGGGATCCGGTGGAGCGGGAGAGGCTTTCCGCCATGATCCCCCAGGCCTTGGCGGTGGTGGTCCCCTCCATCACCGAAGGGTTTGGATATTCGGCGGTGGAGGCCTGCGCCCTGGGGGCCCCCCTCATCCACAGCGACGGAGGCTCCCTGCCCGAGGTGGCCTATGGCCGGTGCCTCCCCTTCCGCAACCGGGACAGCGGGGATCTCTGTGAAAAGCTGTGGCAGGTGATCTCCGGCACGGCCCAGTTTCGGCAGATTCCGGCCAAGGAGTTTTCTCCCCAGGCCATGGCGGCGGCGGTGGAAAACATCTATGGAAAGATGCTGGGAGGAACAGGACGATGAAAGAGCGGATTTTGTGGCTGGACTGCCTCAAGGGCTTTGCCATCCTGCTGGTGGTGCTGGGCCACTGTATCCACACCATGGCCGGTCCGGGCGAAACCCTATGGGGCGGCGTCCTTTATCTGATCTACTCCTTTCACATGCCCCTGTTCTTCGCCGCCAGCGGCTATCTCTACGGCCCCCGGGGGGAGAGGTTCCGCCAAAGCCCCCAGGGGATGGGTGGCTACATCCTTTCCCGGGCGCTGGCCCTGGGCATCCCCGGGGCGGTGTTCGGCCTTGTCCAAGGCATCCTTTCCTTCACCCGCCAGACCCAGGGCAGCCTGGGCCGGCGGCTGCTTTCCGCCGGAATGGAGGGGGCGGCCGCCTACTGGTTTTTGCCGGTGCTCATGGCCCTGTCGGCGCTCCTCCCCCTGTTAGACGCCCTTCTCCGCCGGGAGGGAGCGGTGGCGGGGCTATTGCTCTTTTCCAGCCTGCTGGCGGGGATTTGGCAGAACGGGGCGGGGGTCTTTCTCTTTTACGGCTTCTGCTTTTATGGGGGCGCCCTGCTGGAGCGCCATCCCAAGGCCCTGGAGGGCGGCCCCTCGCCGGCGGTTTTGGCCGCCTCCCTCTTTTTGGCGCTTTCGGCGGCCAGCTTTTTTGAGCGGGATGGGGCCCTCATTACAGACTTATATCTCAAAGCCCTCCTCGGCGTCCCCGGGGCCTATGCCTGCCTGTGGCTGTTCCGGCGGCGGAAGCTTCTGACCAGGTGGAAGTTCCTGGCCCGGATGGGGCGGGATACCCTGGCCGTCTATCTCCTCCACGGCTTCTGCTATGAGGGGGTGTGGGCCCTCCTTGGGCTGGCCGGCTGGGGAATCCCCTGGCTTGGCGTCCCCCTGGGGACGGCCGCCGGCATTTTGCTCCCCATGGGAGCGCGGGCCCTGGCGGGGAAAAATAAGCTCCTGGATTTTCTCTTCTCCCCCGGGCCCATCCTCAAAAAGTACATGTGCAAAGGAGGCAAAGGATGAAAACCCTCATCATCATCCCCGCCTACAATGAGGCGGAACATATCGCCCAGGTGGTCGGTGAAATCAAGGCGGCGGCGCCCCAGGCCGACTGCCTGGTGGTCAACGACTGCTCCCGGGACGCCACCCAGCAGGTGTGTATGGAGCGGGGGCTGTCCTTTGTCAGCCTGCCCTTAAACCTGGGCATCGGGGGCGGGGTCCAGACCGGCTATCTCTACGCCCTGGACGGGGGCTATGACATCGCCGTTCAGATGGACGGGGACGGCCAGCATGACCCAGCCTATCTGGAAAAGCTCATCGCCCCCATCCAGCAGGGGGAGGCGGAGGTGGTCATCGGCTCCCGGTTCCTCACAGGGGAGGGATTTCAGTCCTCCGGGCTGCGGCGGTTTGGCATCCGCTTTCTCAGCGGCCTCATCCGGCTGTGCAGCGGCATCCGGGTCAGGGATGTGACCAGCGGCTTTCGGGCGGTGAACCGCCGCTTTATGGAGATTTACGCCCGGGATTACGCCCAGGACTACCCTGAGCCGGAGGCCATTATCGCCGCGGCCATGTTCGGCGGCCGGGTGAAGGAGGTGCCGGTGGTCATGCGGGAGCGGGCCGGCGGGGAATCCTCCATCAAAAGGTGGAAAACGGTGTATTATATGCTGAAAGTCTCCCTGGCCATCGCCCTGTACCGGCTGACCTTCCGGAAGGAGAAAAAAAGATGAATCTAGTGCTCCGTTTTTTTCTTTTCTGCGGCCTGCTCCTCTATTTCTACCTGATCCTCCTTTTTCTCAAAAGGAAATCCCTCAACCTGAAATACTCCCTGCTCTGGATTTTTTCCGGCGTCCTCATGCTGGTGTTTATCCTTTTCCCCACCCTCATCAATTGGGCGGCCCGGCTGCTGGGGGTGGCGGAGCCCATGAACACCATCTTTGCCCTGGGGCTTTTCTTCACCCTGATGATCCTTATGTCCATCACCGCCATCGTCTCGAAATTAAACGACCGGATCAAACGGCTGATCCAGGCTAACGCCCTGCTGGAGCGCCGGATCCGGGAGCTGGAGAAAAAATAAAAAGCCATGATATCACGCCCGGAGGCGGAAGCCCGCCTCCGGGCGTTTGCTGTAAAAAAGCGGGCCGGATTCAGGGTCAAACAGCTTTTGTCCAGGAAGGCAAGGCCGTGTTGCACAGGCCCCTGCAACCGGCAAACCAAAAGGGAGGATGGATGTAGGGAAAAATACCCGACGAAAAAATAAAGGCGGTGGAATGATGAAAATATGGGTCAAAGGCCGCTCCCTGCTCCATGACGGCGCCCCTCTGGGGATGCAAAACGACAGCGGGGTGGAAAGGGTGGAATTTATCCTGGAAAAGGGGGAAGAGCCCCTGCCCCTGTCCCAGGGGATCGCCTGCCTCAGCTTCTGCCGGGCCGACGGCTTTCAGGGGATGGCGCCCCTGCAAAAGGAAGAGGGAGCCGGCGGCACGGTACTCCTTTGGCAGGTGAGCAATGAGACCACCTGTGTGCCGGGGCTTCTCCGGGTGCAGCTTGTGGTCAGCGGCTTGGACGCCAGGCTGTGGCACAGCGAGGTGGTCTCCCTCCAGATTGGGGAGGGCATTGCCGGGGAAGATGGGCAGATCATCCCCCTAGAGCCTTTGGAGGCCCAAAAGCGCCCCTCCATCACGGTGGTGGAGCGCCGGCTCCAGATCCCCTCGGTTTATCAGAAGATCGCGGTGCGAAACGACGAGAACTCCCAGTCGGTGCTCATCCGCCTCCCCCGTTATTACGGCGGCGTGGATCTGTCCGGCTACGAAATCTTCCTCAAAACCATCTCCTCCGGCGGCCGGGACGACCTGCACCTGGCAAATCCCACCGTGACCGACGGGGAGATCCACTGCGTGTGGACCCTGGCTCCGCCCCAGACCTCCTATGCGGGGATACTGCGGCTGCAAATCTCCATCAAGGGGGAGGATTTCCAGTGGGAAAGCCAGCCGGGCCAGGTGGAGATTGTGGAATCCCTGGACGCTGGGCCTGTGAACCCAGAGGCCCCCACAGTTTTGGACAAGATCCTCTCCCAGGCCCTGGCCGCCGCGGCCCAGGCCAGCGCCGCCAGCACCGCGGCCCAGCAGTGGGCCCAGAAGTCGGAGCAGGCCGCCTCCCACGGCCCGGTCATCGGTGAGGACGGATGCTGGCAGCTGTGGGATGGGGAGCTGGGGGCCTATGTTTCCAGCGGTGTCCTGGCCGAGGCGGATTTTGACAGGGCGGATTTTCAGGTGGACGAAACCACCGGCCGGCTGATGCTGGATCTCGATGTTGATGAGGAGGAATGAAGGGATGAAAGATTTAGGAAAGGTTTCCCTGACGCCCCGGGGAGATTATGACGACAAAGTGTCCTACGAGCGGCTGGATATGATTTATGACGCCGAGAGCAACCAGTCCTATCTGGCCAGAAAGGACGCCCAAGGGGTTCCCCTGACCGACACCGATACATGGATGAAGTTTTCCACCGGAGGCAGCGGCGGCGGTGGAACCCAAGGCCCTCCCGGCCCTCAAGGTCCCGAAGGCCCTCAGGGCCCCCAAGGGGAACAAGGCCCACCGGGAGAAACAGGAGCGACGGGACCACAAGGCCCAGCTGGTTCCGAAGGCCCGCAAGGCCCCCAAGGAGAGCCGGGAGAAGATGGCCAGGACGGCTACACCCCGGTCAAAGGGGTGGACTATTTCACCGAGGCCGAAATCCAGCAGGTGGCCCAGGACGCCGCCGATCTGGTGGATATCTCCGGCAAGGCGGATAAGGTCACCGGCGCTGCCTCAGGCCATCTGGCGGGGCTGGATGCTTCCGGCAACCTGACCGATTCCGGAAAAGCAGCCGCCGGCCTGGTGACCTCGGTCAACGGGGTAGAACCGGACGAAACCGGCAACGTAGTCATTGCCGCCGGGCAGGGCCCCAAAGGCGATCCCGGCCCTCAAGGCCCCCAGGGCCCGCAGGGAGAACAGGGTCCCCAAGGGGAACAAGGTCCAGCTGGTCCCCAAGGAGAGCCGGGAGAGGACGGCCAGGACGGCCACACCCCGGTCAAAGGGGTGGACTATTTCACCGAGGCCGAAATCCAGCAGGTGGCCCAGGACGCCGCTGAATTAGTGGATATCTCCGGCAAGGCAGATAAGGTCAGCGGCGCCGCCTCCGGCCATCTGGCGGGATTGGATGCTTCCGGTGATCTGACGGACAGCGGAATCGCCTCCACGGCGGTTGTCCGGTCGGTTTGCAATGTTTCCCCCAATACCAGCGGCAACGTCACCCTCTCCGCCTCCAATGTCAGCGCCATCCCTACCAGCCAGAAGGGAGCGTCCAGCGGCGTGGCCTCCCTGGATACCGCCACCAAGGTGACAGCGGCCCAGACAAGCGCCGACATTATGACCACATCGGGAACAGCGTTGACCCTCAGCTCTACCTATGCCGGGAAGCTGGTGAAGTGCACCAGGTCTTCCGGCACCTGCACCATCACCATCCCTTCCAATACCACAGCGTCCCTCCCGGTGGACACCGAGATCGAGATTGTGAGATATGGGGCGGGA